>NZ_DATJYB010000178.1:0-19067 GCF_035499775.1 Mycobacterium sp.
CTGGGAAGCCGGGCTGCTGAACGACTAGCCGTGCCTTCGGGGCTGCACTCAAACCCATTGCGACGACGGGTAGATCACCGGGACTGTGCCGCCGATGTCCCGCTCCAACCGATGTGTCTGGCGCAGACCATCCGTCAGCTCGGGGGAGCCGACGTGACGGTTCTCGTCGTCGCCGGTAACGACGACCAGATCAGCCTGATTGCCGAACTCGTCGAAGTGGCACGGCAATTCGATTCCGCGATTGACTCCGACCCCGACGTGCGGATCGACGCGATTCTGTTGACGATGGGGGCTTTCCGCCTGCGGGGGGACCGCCATGAGCCGAATGTGCTGCACGCAACGCTGGTTGGGGCACGTCGTGTGCTGCAGAACGAACAACTGTCAGTGCGCTGGCGGCACATCGACCTGCAACCCGGCGACCTGCAACCCGGTGATGACCACCGCGGTTTGGACGCGGCGATGCTGACCGAGATCCACGATGGCGGAAAGCTTGTCGACGAGATTGCATTACGTGATGGGCTTCCGTTCGCTCCCCACTATCGACGCGACCTTGCCGATCGACTCGATGTGTATTCGGAAGCGACTCCGCATGTCGATCCGGAGGCATCGTTCGTCCTCGAGCCGCCGAAAACGCGGCTACTCGACGATCTCGCTCTGCGCGCGACGCCGCGAATTACGCCGGGAGCCGGGCAAATCGAGGTACGTATCGACGCGATCGGGCTGAACTACAAGGATGCAATGAAGCTTCTTGGCGTGCTGACGCCGCAGAATCTACGCGGGACGTGCTTCGGGACGGCCGTAGGTATGGAGGGTATTGGTGTCGTCACTCGCGCAGATCCCCTCAGCCGCTTCGGAATCGGCGACGTCGTTCTGATGTCAGTTCCGAATATGTTCAGCCGATATCTCACGCTCGATCCGGCCGATGGCGTGGTCGAACCTCTTACTCGCGACGTGGCACCCGGCCTTGCGGCGAGTTTCATTCCATACTTGACCGCACACTACAGCCTTACATATGCGGCGAGGCTGAGCGAGGACGAGACCATCCTCGTGCACGGGGCGGCCGGCGGCACCGGGTTGGCGGCGGTTCACGTCGCACGCCATCTCGGTGCCCGCGTGATCGCCAGCGCCGGCAGCGAGGAACGACAAGCCTTCGCGCGCGCCGCCGGCGCGCATCACACCGTGAACTCCCGCACGGTCAACTTCGTCGACGACGTCATGCGGCTCACCGATGGTCACGGCGCGGACGTCATATTCACCTCGCTGCCCGGCGAGGCGCTTCGACAAAACCTCAAGGCCGCAGCAGAATTCGGCCGCATCGTCGACATCGGCAAAGCCGACATCTACAGCAACGGGGCTATCGAGCTCGGGCCGTTCGACCACAACCTGCAATATTTCGCCGTAGATGTCGACCGGATGTTCAACCACCGGCGTGCCTGCACAGACCAGCTCGCCACCGAGGTCATCGGGCTACTGGACGGCGGAACCTACGCCCCCCTGCCCGCGACGACCTATGACGCCTCTGCGCTGACGGAGGCCTTCAGTGTTGTCGCGCGAGGCACCCAGTTGGGCCGCGTCGTGGTGAATCTGGGCGGTAACCCACCGGTTCGGCCGGCGATCCCTTCATTCCCCGTCCGCGCCGACGGCACCTACCTGGTGACCGGCGCCTTCGGTGCCGTCGGCCTGGCAATGGTCGATTGGCTGGTCTCTCAGGGAGCACGGCACCTGATCGTCGTCAGCAGGAGCGGCCCCCGTGGCGGACGCGCCAAACGGCGACTTCAGGCGTGGCGCGCCACCGGCGCGGACATCCGGGAGGAAGCCGTCGACGTCGGCGACGCACTCGCCGTCTCGCGCCTGATCGCCCGCGTCACCGAGCAGATGCCTCTGCTGCGCGGCGTATTTCATGCTGCCGGAGTGGCAGAGGACAGCGCATACGGAAAGGCCACGCCCGAAACCCTGCGGCGAGTGATCGCGCCCAAGCTCGACGGTGCATGGAACCTGCACCATGCGACCGAAACTGCGGGGATCGACCTGGAAGCCTTTGTGTTGTTCTCGTCGACGTCGGCGATGATCGGCATACCGCTGCAGGTTGCCTATGCCGCCGCAAACGCCGGCCTGGATGCGTTGGCTCAACTGCGCCAGGCGCGCGGTAAGGCAGGACTATCGGTGAACTGGGGGGCGCTGCGCGGCGGTGGCATGGCGGACTCCTCCCCCGAGGTGCGCCGCTATCTCGAGGTGCTCGGGCAAAAGGACATTTTGGTGGGCCACCTCCCCGCGCTGTTGGCAACGATTCTGGCCTTCGACCACAAATTGTCCAACGTCGTAATCGCCAACATAGATTGGCGGACGCTGCTATCGGGCCAGCCGGCATTGAAGTCCTCCACGAGGTTCGCCGAATTTGCCGCGGCCCTGGGCGATAGCGCTCTTAGCTTCCGTGCCGAACTGTTCGCCCTGCCCGCTGACCAGCGGCTCGAAGTGCTCACCTCGATGCTGGCAGAACAGGTCGCAGCCGTCCTTGGCATTCCCGCCGACGCCATCGATCACCACACACCCCTGGTGGAGCTCGGTCTCGATTCGTTGTCGTCGGTCGAGCTTGCTTCACGCGTGGCGGCAACGCTTGACATTCGAATATCGGCGGTGGAATTCGAGCGGCTCCCTGGGTTGTCTGCAATCGCGAAGCAGGCCCTAGCCGTAGCGGAGGTTGCTTGAGGGCACCGCCGATGTACCCGAGGTTCGCCGGGAACCGAATCACTTGCACGCCTTCGATTTCGGGGTTGGAGGCACCGGCCGGCACCGCCTCGAAAATCAGCAGACGGGATTCGGGTTACCCGCCCGCCTTTCTGCTGAACATACGACGCCAGATGTTCTGTACCTGCTGGGCTGGAAGCAGGCGGTGTAACCACGGCAGGACCGCCGCATTGCGCGGCCCGATCAGATACGTGAGCCTGAGGCGCTTCGCGCAGATGATCCTCTTCCACACGGCGTCGGCGAAGACATCCGGCGGCTCGAACGTGAAGTTGTCTCCGATCGCAGTGGCGCCATCGAGGAAATGCCGACGGTACTGCTCCCGCAAGGGTTCGGGGATCGACGCCCAAAATTGCGCTGTGGCATCAGGTCCCAGGTCGACCATCGGGGTTTCCACGCCACCCGGTACGAGGTTGGTGACCTCGATGCCGAACGGCGCCAACTCCATGCGGAGATGCTGGGTGAAGACCATCAGTGCGGCCTTCGACGCCGGGTACGCGGAGGCCATCGGAATGGTCATGTACACCGAACCCGACGAGGTGTTGACGATCCGACCCTTAGCCTCGCGCAGCATCGGCATCATCACCTGTACCACCTGTACCGGTCCCCAAAAATTGACCTCGAACGCGCGCCGGTACTCGGCCATGTTCGCCGCTTCAATGACCCCTTCGCGCGGCGAGTATCCCGCGTTGTTCACCAAAAGATCGAGTGTGCCGCCGGTGTGCTCGGCGAGCGTAGTCGCTGCCGCGCGCAACTGATCGGGGTCGGTCACGTCGCATGGCACTGCGACGACGTTCGGCTTGCCAAACCAACGTGCCTTTTCCGGTGGGCTGCTTCGATATCCCGCGAACACCTGCCAACCTTCGCGTTGGAGTCGCAGCACAAGCGCCTCACCGATTCCCGTCGCCGCGCCAGTGACGAGGGCCGACTTCACCGACAAACAGTAACCCACCCGATGCGCACCAGATTGTCGATCGACTCCGAAGGGATGTGCCGGAACTAGAACAACCAGCAAACTTCGGCACAGCTGAACGCAAGCCTCTACCAGTGAGAGCTGATCAATTGCCCTTTGCCCAGGCCCAAGCCGACAGACGCCACCCTGCCTCGACCTTGCGAAGCGCCACCGTGAAGACCGAGCCGGTTTGGGTGACCTCGTTGCCGTGGAGGTCGAAGGTCATGGTCGCGGGGACGACGACGTAGGCGTAGTCAGCGGTGACGTCGGCATGGTTGGGCTCCCCAAGGGCGATGTGGTAACCCGATGCCCCTAGCTGCTCGCCCTCGGTGAGCACGTCTGCATACCAGTCTTGGGTGGCCGTTGCCCCCTGCCACACATGCGGCGCCATTCCGTCGAGGATTTGCATTGGCTCGGCGCATACCGCTGCCATGGCCACCGCGTCACCTTGGTTGAAGGCATCAACGTATTGCGATACCGCGGTCATCGGGCCATCTGAACTCGTCCTGGCAATCACTGGCGCCCTTCCAACTCGACGGCGGTTTTCATGGCTTCCCGCGCGCGGCGGCGGTCCCCCGCGTAGTCATAGGCCCGGGCCAGCCGATACCAGCCCCGCCAGTCGTCCGGGTCGCCTTCCACCTCGGTGCGCACGGTGGCGAACAGCGCGTCGGCCGCGTCTCGCTGAATCCGGCCTGACGCCCGTCGCGGCAGCTCGCTGGTGTCGAGTTCCATTCCGTCTTCGGCGATCAGGCGCGCCAGCTTCTGATGCGCGAATCCGGCCCGCAGCGTGGCGATCATCACCCACAGCCCGATGAAAGGCATGACCAGCAGCGCCAACCCCAGGCCGACGGCGGCCGGGCGGCCGGAGCCGATCAGCGCCACGGCGATCCGGCCGAGCAGCACGAGGTACACCAGCATCGCCACGCACAGGAAGGCGATGAACAACTGGATGCGGACCACGGTGCGCCCGGTTTGGGTCATAGCCAGCTCATTGCAGGTTGAGCAGCGGCTCGATGCCCACCGTGAGGCCAGGTCGCTCGGTGATGCGGCGTACCGCCAGCAGCACGCCCGGCACGAACGACGTGCGGTCCAGGCTGTCGTGCCGGATGGTCAGGGTCTCCCCCTCGGTGCCGAACAGCACCTCCTGGTGCGCGACCAGTCCGGCCAGCCGCACCGAGTGCACCGGGATTCCGTCGACCTCGGCGCCGCGCGCGCCGGGCAGGCCGGTGCTGGTGGCATCGGGGTTGGGCGGCAAACCTTTTCGCGCCTCGGCGATCAGCTTGGCGGTCCGCGCCGCGGTGCCCGACGGGGCGTCGGCCTTGTGCGGGTGATGCAGCTCGATGACCTCAGCCGAGTCGAAAAAGGGCGCCGCCTGCTTGGCGAAATGCATGGACAGCACCGCCCCGATAGCGAAGTTCGGCGCGATCAGCACCGACACATTCTTGCCGGCCAGCCAGGACTCCACCTGTTCCAGGCGTTCGGCGGTGAAACCCGTGGTGCCGACGACGGCGTGAATTCCGTTGTCTATCAGGAACTCCAGATTGCCCATCACGACGTCGGGGTGGGTGAAGTCGATGACGGCCTCGGTGTCGGTGTCGGTCAGCAGGCTCAGCGGGTCCCCGAGGTCCACCTCGGCGGACAGCGTCAGATCCGCAGCGGCCTGCACGGCCGATACCATCGTCGCCCCGACCTTGCCCTTGGCTCCCAGCACGCCTACCCGCATTGCTGCAGCCTACTGCGGCCCCGCTTTCGCGCGAGCGACCGTGTATGTACAGTGACCCACCGCTGGTGGCGGCACTTTGCGCGCGCTCGACGAGCCGGTCAGGTCCCGTCAGTCGATCGACAATGCGCCGGTCGGGCAGCTGGCCACTGCTTCCTGCGCGGCGGCCAGCCGCTCCCCGACCGGATCGGGATCCAGGACGTGCGACTGACCGGTGTCACCGATTTCGAACACCTCGGCGGCCACCATCTCGCACACCCCGATACCCGCGCACTTCGTGGTATCCACCCGAATCCCCATCAGCACACCTTAGATCTCGGGGGCCGGCACCACGCCGCTTGCCACCGAGCCGATAAGTCCGCCGTCGACGGCCAGGGTCTGCCCATTGACCCAGCGGGCGTCGTCGGAGGCCAGGAACAGCACCACGTCGGCGATGTCGCCGGGATCGGCGTGCCGGCCCAGCAACGCTTTGACGCCATCGAGGGTGTCCTTGCCCATCGTCTCTTCGAAGTCGGCCAGGATCGGGGTCTGCACCGGGCCCGGCAGCACAGCGTTGATACGAAAGCCCTTCTGGTGCAGCGTAAGTGCCATCGACATGGCGTACACGTTGGTGACTTCTTTGGAGAAGTTGTAGGCGTTGCCCTGCTGCGGGTTGGCTTTGAACCAGGCGGCGCCTTCCTCGAAGGTATCGGTAGCCAGCAGGTCGCGAATCGCGTTCACCCGCAACGGCCAGCCGAAGCCGGCTGTCGAGGACACCACCGTGACCGCGGCGCCGGGCGCCAGCTTGTCGAAGAACGACTCCGTCAGATGCCGCACCGCGAGGCTGTTGACCGCCAGCACCAGATCCGCGGGCGCGGTGCCGGGAATGCCGGCCACCTGGATCAGCCCGTCGAAAAGGCCGTCCAGTTGCTCGACCGCCGCGTCGATGCTGCGCGGATTGGCGAGGTCGACCTCGACGTGTTGCGTCACCGGCGCGGCGGGGGTGTTGCGGTCCAGACAGTGCACCTGCGCACCGGCGGCGAGCAGCCGCTGCGACACCGCGTCGCCGATGCCGGATGCCGCCCCGGTGACGACGTAACGCTTGCCGGAGAAATCAGCCATCAACGGTTCTCCTAGTCGAAGGTGTAGGGCAGGGATTTGACGGCACGGACAAAGTTACTCGTCATATACGTCGGCTCGCCGACGCGCAGCGTGGGCGCACGGAAGATGAGCTGTCGGTGCAGCGCTTCGAGTTGCATCTTCGCCAGGAACGCACCCATGCAGTAGTGCGGCCCGCCGCCGCCGAAAGCAACGTGCGGGTTGGGGTTGCGGGTGACGTCAAAGGTGTTGGGGTTGTTGAATACTCGCTCATCCCGATTGGCCGAGCCGTACATCATCAACACCCAGTCACCCTTCTTGATCTCCACCCCTTTCAGGACGGTGTCCTGGGTCGCCGTGCGCCGGAAGGTCGAGACCGGAGTCGCCCAGCGGACGAACTCCTCGATCGCCGGTTTGATCAGGCCGTCATAGTCCTGCTCCAGCAGCGCCCGTTGCTCCGGATAGTCCTGCAGCGCCATCGTGGTGAATGACAGGGTATTGCGGGTGGTGTCGTTGCCCGCCACCGACAGCAGCACGAAGAACGCGGCGATCTCCTCGTCGGTCAGCCGGCGCCCGTCGATTTCGGCCTGCACCAACAGGCTGGCCAGATCATCCTTTGGATGCGCGCGGCGCTCGGCGGTCAGCTCCAGGCTCAGTTCCAAAAGCCCGACCAGCGTGTCGACGAGCAGTTCACCGGGTTCGCGCCCATCGGCGACGTCGGCGTCGTTCCAGGCCACCATGCAGTCGGCGAGGTGTGCCCCGTGGTCGCGCTTTTCCGATGGCAGCCCGATCATTTCGTAGATCGTCCACATCGGCAGCCGTTTGGACACCTGCTCGACGAAATCTCCGTCCCTGGTCCGCAGCAGGTCGTCGACGATCGCGGCGGCCTGGCAATCGATCTGGTCCTTGGTCTTGGCGATCTGGCGCGGAGTGAACACCGAGCTGATCAACCGGCGCGTCGCGGAATGCGCGGCGCCGTCCATGCCCAAGAACGACATGGTGGCCTCGATTACGTCTTCGGGGAGCGCCTCGATCATCACGCCCTGACCGGAACAGAACAGCTCGGGGTTCTTGCTGACGTAGACGACATCCTCGTGGCGGGTGACGGCCCAGACGCCGTCCACCTCCGGCTCGATCAGCGCGCCCTCCACCGGCGGGTGCCAACTGACCGGACGCTCGTCGCGCAGGATCTTGAACGACGGCTCACGCTCCTCGTTGGTCATTGCCCAAAAGCTCAGCGGCGAGATGCTGACCGGGTCGAACGGCGGCCGGGTCAGCGGAGTTTCCAGAGTCGTCATAGTCGGTGCCCCTACACGATCAGGTCGTCGCGGCCGTCGTCCTTGAGCCGCTGAATGTAGCTGGGAAACAGCTTCTTTCCCAGCGGGGCCAGTTTCAGCAGGCTCGCGACATTGCCGTCGACGCGGATCTTCTTCTTGGCCATTGCCAGCGGCAGGTTGACCTTGCCCTGCCAGTACGCGTTGCCGGTGTCCGCGGTCATGGCCATGGTGGCGATCGCGGGTGCGCCGCCGTCGTGACCTTCGCGCACAGCCTGGTTGGCCATGTCGATCACGACGACCGCGTCCGGCTCGGTGAAGTCGAACGCCACCACCAGACCGGTGCCTACCAGCTTGGGGCCGATCTCCGAATCTCCGAAGGCGGTCTCGAAGATCCCTCCGATGTACTTGGTGACCTCCGCCGAGTTGTTGAACCCCATCGTTCTCCTTAATCCAGATTCAAAAATCGCGGTAAGACCATAGTCAACGGCCGAACCCGACAAGTCAACCCACCGGGACGTCTGCT
This sequence comes from Mycobacterium sp., assembly GCF_035499775.1. Classification (GTDB taxonomy): domain Bacteria; phylum Actinomycetota; class Actinomycetes; order Mycobacteriales; family Mycobacteriaceae; genus Mycobacterium. Next base: position 8,292 of record NZ_DATJYB010000178.1, read on the forward strand.
ACCCCGGTCATGATTCACCCCGCCAGCGGTTGCGCGACGGATCCATCAACGCGGTCAGGTTCTGTTCGGGCAGCCATACCAGCGTTTCGAGTTCCAGCGCATCCAGGAAGCGCACCCGACCCGTGCGCAGGTCTTCCAGCCGCAGCCGCGGTGAATTTCCCAGCACGTCAAAGCTGACGGCTACCGAGGCGAATTCGCTGCCGATAACCGGCCCGGCGCCCTCGGGCCCGTTGAACTCGATACTCATCAGATCAGGAACCCCAGCGTCGGGATGGGCTTGTCATTGTCGACCAGAACCACCTTCTTGTAAGCCAGCCGCAGCCCAGTCTCCGTGTGGCGCAATCGGTAGGTGGCCCGACCGCCCCACACATGGTTGCCGCGCGGCCGCGATTCGAGCAACAGGAAGTTGGCGCCGACTTCAAGGTCCACACCGCCGTCGGGATTGACCCTGCCACCGAGGAATTCGATGTTGCTCAGCAGCCTGCGCGCGTGTGACGGCGGCGCCTGGGCATAGCGCTTGCCGGTGCGGACCTGGTTGAGCCGGGTGGCGATCCTGCTCCGGTTGTCGTAGATGACCGACATCTCTCGGCTGGGATCGGTGTCGGCGCCGTTGGCGGGCACCCAGTACAGCGCGTCATCGGTCCACAGGGCTTCCCACGAGTCGTAGTCGTTTTCGTCGGCGTAGCGGGCCTCGCGGAACAGGAATTGCTCGACTTCGAAACGATCGAAGCTCTCCGGCACCGGCCCCAGTTCGGCGGGGACTTTCACTGACGCGGTCACGACGCCTCCATCAAACTCCGGTAATGCGACCAAAATCCGCGCATGGCGGTCTCGTCGGTGGCGCCTCCGACGGTGAATCCGTCAGCGTCGACGCGTTCCCGGTTCAGGCCGCGGCGCATATCGAGCCACTCCGGTGCCAGGGATTCGAGGCCGCGCTGGTTGCGTTCGTACATCTCGGTGTCGTCGGCGAGCAGCATGCCCGCGGGGCCCACAGACCCGACGCACTGCGACACCATGCGATGGTTGAGCTCCGGCGCGCCGGCCAACTGGACCGCGGTCGAGTATTGAACGCACTCGTTGACCGCCACCGGCTGGATGTTGAACACCTGGATCTCGGCGATGAACAAGTTCGGAAAGATCATCACGTGCGGCCCGCCCTCGACGAGGATGCGCTCGGCGGCATCGCCGTGCTTGGCGCGCATCGCAGCGACGTAGTTCGGCACCCGCGACTCGGTCGTGCCGAACCAGCGCATCGGCTCGGCGAACTTGCGGAACTCCGGCCGTAGGTCGTTCTCGCTGTGCCCGCCGCCGAGGTTGCGGGTCACCGCGCTGGACGAGTCGCTGTACAGCGGCCCGATGGTGCTTCCGGTGACCCCGAAAATCGAACCGTGCACGAACTGCGGGTGATAGCCATCGGTTTCGTTCTCGGCCAGCAGTTTCCAGTTGGCCCGGGTCTGGTGCTGCAGCCAGCCCGCGGAAAGTGCCACCTGCCCTTCCGGCGACAGTCTGGTTAGGCGGTCGATCTCGCCGGCGGCCGCACCGAGATGCTCTGCCAGCGAAGGCCCGTCTTCGGCGAAGCTGCCGAACACGAAACCTCCGTAGGAATCCGTCCGCGGCACCCGTCCCATCGGCAGGTCGAGTTTGCGTTGCCCGTAGCCCTTGAAGAAGGGGAACCCGATCAGCTCACCGGTGTTGCGGAACGTCCAGCCGTGATAGGGGCAACGGAACGAGCCCGAGTTACCCTTGGCCGCGTCGCAAACCTGATTTCCCCGGTGCGAGCATCGGTTGAGCAACAGGTGGATCTGGCCGTCACGATCGCGGGTCATGATCACGTCCTGCAGGGCGAGCTTCTTGCGGACGTAGTCGTTGGGTTGCGGCACCTCGCTCTCGTGCCCGACGAATACCCAAGTGCGGTACCAGATCTTGCGCAGCTCCTCGGCGAAGATCTCCGGGTTGGTATAGAGCGACCCGTGCACCTTGTCGCGCTGAATCAGCGGTGTCACGGCTTTGCTCCTGACTTGTCACCGAAGTTCGGCGATCGTTTCTCCTTGAACGCGGCAATGCCCTCGGCGAAGTCGTCGGTCTCGAAAAGCGTTGCTTGGTAAGCGGCTTCGCGGTCGAGGGCATCCAACGGATGCAACGTCGGCGCCAGCGTCAACATTTTCTTCATCACGCTCAGCGCTCCCGCCGGAAGATCGGCCACGTGCCGGGCGTCGGCGACGGCATGTCGCAGCGCTCCCCCGGGTGCGCAGATTTCGTCCACCAGACCCCACTCGAGCGCCGTGGTGGCGTTGATCGGTTGGCCCATCATCAGCATCTGACGGGTCCGCGCGGTACCGATCCGGGCCGGTAGCGACACGTACGCACCCATGTCTCCGGCCAGGCCGACATGCATGAACGATGTGGCGAATCGCGCGTCGTCCGCCGCGACGACCCGGTCGCACGCGGCCGCCAGCGCGCTTCCGGCACCGAACGCACCCCCTTCGACCGCCGCCAGCACCGGCTTGGGAGCGTTCCAGATGGCCCGAATGACCCGCTGCACCATCTGGATTCGTTCGACGGCCCGGCCCTCAGGCATCGGTTTCATCGTCGAGATGTCCCCGCCCGAGCAGAACAGACGGCCGGCTCCGGTCAGCACGATCGCCCGCACGGCGGCATCGTCACCGGCGGCCTCGAGCGCTTCGGCCAACGCGATGCGCAACGGTATGTCGATGGCGTTGCGTACCTCGGGCCGGTTGAGCGTGATGACGCGAACGGGGCCGTCGTGGTCGATCAGGATCGTCATTTTCCAGTGAACCTCGGTTGTCGGCGTTCGATGACGGCGCGCAGACCCTCCAGCGAGTCGGCGGTGCCGGATAGTTCAGAGACGGTGCGGGCCTCCTCGGCGAGGCGCTGTTCGACCGACTGCCCGACACCGCTCCACACCAGTCGTTTGGTGGCCGAGAGCGCCAGGGGCGGCAATGCGGCCAACTGCGTGGCGATTTCCTCGGCGCGCCCGGAAAGCAGGTCGTCGTCGACGACTTCGGTGATCAGGCCGATCTCGGCGGCCTCGTCCGCGCTCAGTGTCGGGTTGGTGAGCAGGATGCGCAGCGCCTGGCGCAGCCCGACCAGCTGGGTAAGAGTCACCGACGAGCCGCCGTCGGGCGCCATCCCCACCCGCACGGCACCTGAGAAGAACTTCGCCGAGCGCGCCGCCACCACCAGATCCGACGCACACACCAGACCCAGACCACCACCTCCGGCCGCGAACCCCTGCACCGCGGCGACCACCGGAACTCGCAATTGGATCAGCGCGGCGGTGGCCAACTGCAGCCACGCCGTGGCCTCGCGCAGATAGTCGGGCAGTGCCGACCCTTTCGCCTCGAACGTCTTGACATCGCCGCCGGCGCAGAAGTTGCGGCCTTCGCCCGTCAGCAGCACCACCTTGACCAGCGGATCGGCGTGGCACGCGAGGATCGCCTCGTGCAGGGCCTTGAGGATTTCGACGTTGAGCCCGTTGGACGCCTCGGGCCGATTGAGCCGCAACCGGGCGATCCCGCTGTCGGTCCGTAATGTGACGGGCGCAGCGCTCATTCGCTTGCCTCAATGTGGTCCACGACGGCCGCCAGCTCGGCATCGAGCGCTTTCGGCAAGCTCTTGTTCAGATGTCCGTTGACCAGCCGCTTGATCGTCGTGACCGCCTCGCGGCTGCGGGCCGCCAGGACATCGGCGAATCCCGCTACCCCAGCGTCGAATTCGGCCTCCGGGTAGGACCGGTAGGCCAGGCCCAGCCGTACCGCGTCCGCCCCGGAGAACTCGTCGCCGGACAGGAGCAGCCCCAAGGCCTGCTGGCGTCCGACGACGCGCGGCAATCGGGCGGTGCTGCCACCGCCCGGGATCATCCCGAATTTCACATGGCTGTCGGCGATGCGGGCGTTTTCACTGATCAGCACGATGTCGGCGGCCTGCATCAACTCGAAGCCGCCGGCGGCCGCAACGCCCTCGACCGCGGCGATCACCGGAACGTCCACGCCGGCGATCCCGTCACAGGCCGCGCGGAACGCCACGAACAACGACGTCAGCGCCGCAGTGCCTTCGGCGCGCAGTCGCTCCACCTCGGCGAAATCGCCTCCGGCGCTGAAGTTTCCACCGGCACCGCGGATGACGATCACATTCACGTCGGGATCGTGGCCCAGGTCGGCGATGGCACAACCGAGGCGCTTGGCCAGGGCGACATCGATCGCGTTCAGTCGGTCCGGCCGGTTGAGCGTGATACGCCCAACGCGGCCGTCGACCGCAACCCGCACCTCGCCCATGCACACGCTCTCTCGTCATTCACCGCGACCGATAGACAAACTTAAGCATAATTTTCTAATCTAGGTTAAACCAACGGGTCGGCTCAACCAAGCCCGGCCCAGGGAGGAACACCGTGGATCTGGGACTGGCCGGCGCACGAGTCGTCGTCACGGGCGGCGCGTCGAACATCGGGCGTGGCATCGTGCACGTGTTCGCCACCGAGGGCGCGCGCATCGTCGTCAGCGATATCGATGCGCCGCAAGCAGAGAAGGTACGCGGCGAAGCCCTGGAGAAGGGCGCGGCGGCGGTGGAGCTGGCCATCTCCGACCTCACCGAACCCGGCGGAGCCGAAACCGCGATCGGTTGTGCGGTGCAGGCCTGGAACGGCATCGACGTGTTGGTGAACAACGCCGGCTGGAGCGTTCCCGGCTTCATCGCCACCGACACCGACCGCGACAAATGGCAGCGCACCATCGAGATCAACCTGTTCACCGCGATTGCCGCGACGCAAGCGGCGATCGGGCCGATGAAAGACGCCGGCGGCGGATCGATCGTCTTCATTGCCAGCGACGCCGCGTTCGGCCAGATCCGCCAGGGAGTGTACGGGGCGTCCAAAGCCGCCATGGTGGCGCTGGCCCGCACCACCGCCCGCGAGCACGGACGCCACGGGATCCGGTCGAACGTCGTGTGCCCCGGCCTGGTGATCCCGGACAGCCCGGACGCGGTAGGCGCGGCGAGCCTCTGGTCGGTCGGTCAAGACAACGTGTTCAACCAGAGCCAGATCGACTACATGTTGAAGGACACGCCGATGCGCCGGCTCACCACCGCCCAGGACATCGGCCAGGCGGTGGCGTGGCTATCGTCGGCCCGGGCCGCTAAACAGGTTACCGGCCAACTGATCTCGGTCAGCGGTGGCTATACGATGCCCTAGCCGGGCAGCAGGTAACTGGGCAGGGCGGAACGGCAAGTGGTAGACGAAGCACAACGTGACCATGCAGAAGCCCAGCACCGCGAGGTTTCGCAAGTGGGGCCGCAGCGCAGGTCGCCACCGCTCCACGCCGACCTCGATCGGAGACTGCCCGACGGGGCGTTCGGCGGCCTGCATCCTGGCCCAGGTGAACACGCAGCCGACGAACGCCACCAGGATCGGGGACCCACCCGGTTGCGGGCATCAGCGGCATGCCCGGCCAGAATGCGGCCCGGACCATGCTCAGGCAATTTCGCATCCAGGACAACGGCGGACGGATCGGAGCGTTGCGTGCACGGATGCGGCGGAAGCCCTGAGCTAGACTATTGAACGATGGTTAAAAAAGTCGGCTCCGCCACCGCCCGCCGAAACGGCGTCGACGCCAAATCGGCCCGTACGCGCGCGCGGATTCTCGATGCCGCCGCCCATGTGCTGAGCGTCAAAGGTTTTGCGGGCACTCGGCTGACCGACGTCGCCGACTATGCCGAGCTGCAGGCACCGGCGATCTACTACTACTTCCCGTCGCGAGAGGACCTGATCGAAGAGGTCATGTATTGCGGCATCAGCGACATGCGCCGGCATCTGCAGGACACCCTGGACGCGCTGCCGGCGGACACGTCGCCGATGGACAAGATCATGACGGCGGTCGAAGCCCACCTGCGCCATGAATTGGAGCTCTCCGACTACACGACGGCCTCGATCCGCAACTCCGGCCAGATCCCAGAACACCTGCGCACCAGGCAGAAAAAGGAAGACACCGCCTACGGCAAGATCTGGCAGCGCTTGTTCGCCGACGCGATCGCCGAGGGCCAGATCCGAGCCGATCTCGACGCCCGCTACGCGCGCATGCTCGTGATGGGTGCCCTGAACTGGGCAGCCGAATGGTGGGATTTCAAAAAGGGATCGGTGGATACGATGGTTTCCAACGCGCAGATCCTGGTGCGCAACGGGCTGAGCCCCGCCTCCCCTGCCAGCAAGCCGGTGCCTAAAAGGACGACCGCCCGCGCGGGGACCAAGGGCTGACTTATTCGGTTACGGATCTGTAATCGCTTGTGACTGTGGCTTCGGTGGCCGCAGTGTAGACTGCGCTGGCTACTGCTTCCCGTTTGCTCCGTGAAAACCGATCAGCCCGCCCTTGCCGCCAGCGCCGAACAGTAGGCCGCCGGCACCGCCAGCCCCACCGAATGACGAGGACAGACCTTCCCCGCCGTTGCCGCCCTTCCCGATCAGGCCGGCCGACCCACCCTTGCCGACCGTGCCATCCGCAGCAGCAGACCCACCGTTGCCGCCATTACCGACAATCGACCCGCCATGGCCGCCGGCCTCCCCGGTACCGGCTGTCCCATCTGCGCCGTTGCCGGCGCTCGCTCGTCCGGCAAGGCGTCCGGGGCACCCGGACAAGGCGGCTCAGCCGTGGTGTTATTTTCGATTCTATGTTAAATTAATTCGCGTGGCCGGGACGTGGATCTGACATGCGGCGGTCGTTGTACGGCCCCGACCACGAAGCCTATCGGGAAACCGTCGCGGAATTCCTCGCACACGAAGTCGTTCCATTTCAGGACAATTGGGACCGCGATCGCTGGATAGACCGTGCCGTATTCGCACGAGCCGCCAAGGCCGGCATCTACGCCCTTGGCGTCGGCGAAGAGTACGGCGGAGCAGGAGAATTCGACTACCGCTATCGAATGGTCGTTTGCGAGGAAGTGGCCCGCGTCAACGCGCTGTCGTTCGGCCTGACCATCAGCCTGCAGGACGACCTCGTTCTGCACTATCTGCTGGACCTCACCAACGAAGAGCAACGACGACGTTGGCTGCCCGGTTTCGCGACCGGAGAACTCATCGGCGCGCTGGCGATGACCGAACCCGGAGCCGGAAGCGATCTTCGCGGCATTCGCACCACCGCACGCCACGTCGGTGACCGCTGGATCCTCAACGGCCAGAAGACATTCATCTCCAGCGGCATCATGGCTGATCTGGTCATCGTCGCCGCTCGCACTGGCACGGGCGCCTTCGGCCTCTTCGTCGTCGAACGTGATACACCCGGCTTCGAACGCGGACGCAAGCTCGAGAAGATCGGGCTGCCCGCGCAAGACACGGCCGAATTGTTCTTCCGGGACGCGGAAGTGCCGGTCGCAAACCTTCTGGGTGAAGCTGGCCAGGGTCTGCGCTATCTGATGAGTCATCTCCCCCGCGAACGTCTCGGCGTCACCGCGCAAGCTATCGCCACGGCCCGTGCGATTTTCGACTTGACGACGCAGTACTGCCGAGAGCGCCATGCGTTCGGCGCACCGCTGAAAGAGAAGCAGCACATCCGGTTTGAGCTGGCCGAGATGGCCACCGAGATCGACGTCGCGACCGCTTACACGGACCAGTCGGTGCTGGCGTATAACGCCGGCGAACTCAGTCCCGTGGATGCCGCCAAAGGCAAGTGGTACGTCAGCGAATTGCAGAAGCGCATACTCGACCGCTGCCTGCAACTGCATGGTGGATACGGCTACATGACCGAATACCCGGTTGCCCGAGCCTATCTCGATACCCGGGTGCAGACCATCTACGGGGGCACCACCGAAATCATGAAGGAGATCATCGGCCGTGACATCGCGTCCGGCTGACCGTGATCGTCAGACTCAGGGATTGCGGACGCAGTTGTAGGTGAGGGGAACCTCGGCGCCGAGTTCGACCACTTCGAACTGGTCGACGCCGATCTTGCTGAAGGATTCGGCTTTGATTCCGAGGTCGGGCCACTTCGCGGTGCTGGTCCGGTCGTCTGCGAACGTCAGCGGAATCTCCCCGCCGTCCGACAGCAGCATGCCGTAGGTCTTCAGCGCCTGCAGAATCACCCTTTCAGACTTCGAGTAACCCGACTCGTCGAAGTCGGCCTTCAACCGGAACCGCACCCCGTACGGCGGCGCATTCGGATCTTCGCTGTCCGGTCCCCCGGCGTGCGTGGCTGGACGCACGAAAACGCCCTTCTTCATCCGGCTGTTCGGCAGGATGAACCGAAGCGGGTGATTCACCGTGCCGGCCGCGACTTCGTCCGCCGTCGGCAACAGCGCAGCGATCGGAAACCCGGCGGCGTCGGCGCTGGTGCACTGATCGCCGCGCAGCGTTTCCGGATACGACTTGCTCAGGTCCCACACGAATAAGCCTTTGGCGGCAATCGCATCGCCCTTTTTCGAGCCTTGATAGACCTCGTACAGCTTGTGCTCGTCACGCTCGACGACGAGTAGATGGCAGTCGCCCTGACCCTCGGTGTCGCCGGACGGGTCGCACGTCAGGTCCTTCGACCCCTCGAAGTACGCGCCGGCGGGTACCGGCATGCGCGCCGGAACGCGGTCGCAGTCCGGTCCGCCGAAGCAGTAATCTTCGGCCCCGACGACTTGTACGCGCGGCGTGCCGTGGTCGGCGTAGAAGAGTGGGATCGAGAAGTCGATCTGGAAGGCATTGCCATTGCCCCAACCGCCCATCCCGTTCAGTGCCTGGATGATTGCTGCGCTGCGTTTGGACACGGCTGATCCGCTGACCTGACTGGTGAACGGCTCAGCGCCTTGGAACAACGCCCCGGCCCCGGTCGCACCCGCACTCGGTTTGGCACTCTGACCCGCAGACGGCTTGCCGGTGCCCCCGCTGCATCCGGCGCATGCCACGCCCACGACACACAGCACGACGGCACACATCACGACGAGGAATTTGCTGAACGGCGTGCGGCGCACAGACGCGCACTGACGCTCGGCTATCCGGCGGCGTTCGGAAGAAGTGCTGGACAGTTCCCCAGTGCGTCCGCGGCCAGTTCGAAGTGCCACAACTCGTTAGCGTAGATCCTGCACAACCCAAAGCGCGACCCATTCGCGACTAACCACTGGTCAGCGCCTACACCGCCAACGTCGACCGCCTCGCCAACGACGTGCTTGGACATCTCCGGGGTCTGCACATATTGCCGCGCCGCGGCCAGGCTGCCGTACGTTTGCACAGCGTTGTCCAGCAAACGCTGCTGAAATTCCGGCGACCGCCAGCCCGACGTGATGGTCATGGTGATGCCGTTGCCAGCCGCCTCGGTGGCGGCACGCTGGATAGCGCTCAACAGAGCAGGGGCGAGGCGACCCACCGCCGGGTGCTGGACGTCAAACGGCGTCCACGCTTCCCCGAGCGGCAGCGAACCGTCGCCGGGGTCCCCGGCAGGTTCCAGAGGACGGGTGTGGTCGGCAAGCGTGATCCGCGGCCCGGGCGGATCAGCAGGCACGCCGAGCGTCACGGCACTGGCGACAGTGGTGGCGATTGCCGCCGCTAGTAACCGCATGTCGCACCCCTCCTGACTCTGCCTGCCCGATGCCTCACCGAGAATGCCTTGATACCAGACATCTTTGTCGCGGGCCAACCGCTGAACTTGCGAATATCGCGGCGACGCCGAACGGCACGAGTTCGCCGCACGGGCGCCGAAGCGCCGGTAGCGTTGCCGGGCAACAATATTCGCACCTGGGCACCCATGCCGAGCTTGACGCCAACGCCAAATCGATTCGCCGAGTTCTCTTTCGGCGGCACCGATCGTGAGTATTAGATGTTTACGGTGCCGTCATCTTCCCGAAGTGGTTGCAATTGATACCAATGTTAAAGAAGTTGTTCGAACCGCGTTGCGGCACAAAGTAATATCGGACCATTTGCGCAGGTAGATAGGCCGGACAAGGTAATTCGCCGACGTGGTCACGTTTGGGGTTTCCATCGATTGGCTATGTCAAACAGGTGGCGGTTTTGGCCCGCATCGAATTTTGGGGTTTACCGCACGAACTACACGGAAAAGATGAAGGAGCCCAACGTGAAGTTCACGACAACTACTGTCAAGACGGCCGTCGGCGCCGCGGGAATAGCTGCGGTAAGCGTTTTCGCCGCAGCAACTGCGTCTGCCGCACCGCCCAACATCCAAGGATTCGGTGCCAGTGAGCAGTTGATCGACGGGGCAATGGTTACCTCCTACACGGTGAGCAACCTGCAGCCCAGCACCATGGCGATTCCCGGCTACACGCCGAAGGGAACGATCTACCAGGCAGACATCACCGCCAGGTCCGACGGCGGAACCGTCACCCCGATGGTGAGAGACTTCCAGGCGCGCGGCCCCAACGGTCAGACCTACAAGCTGATCGACAAGACCGAGGTCCCGAATGGTCTCAACCCGGCGCCCATCCCACAGGGCAACGAGTCGAGGGGCACACTGTACTTCGATGTGACGGGCGCGCCGCCGAATGGCGTCGTCTATAACGACGGATTCCAAGACATCTTGATCTGGACGTCGAACATGCCCGGCGGTTCGGCGCCTGGTGCACCGACGAACTCAAGTCCGGCACCGGGTGCGCTTCCCGGCCCGGCGACCCATAGCTAATACGGCTGCAAAAAACTCCCCGCGCCGAGGCGTGGGGAGGTTTTGCGTTTGGGGCATTCTGTTCGACGGCACTTATCCACAGTTCGGGATTGATCCACAGGCCGGGGTTCTTGTGGCGTTCGGGGCCGACGCCGCGGGGTTTGCGGCATAGAATTCGAACATG
>NZ_DATJYB010000179.1:0-8747 GCF_035499775.1 Mycobacterium sp.
CTGCTGTGCGGCTGCACCCCACCACCGCCGCCGACAGCGGCACCGAAATCGAGTCCACCAGCGAAATCCGAACCGGTCCTGACCGGGACCTTCAAAGTTCAAGTCGCAAACAATATCTCCGACGACGGCAAATCGAGCCCCGAAGGGGCCGGGACGTTCGACCTGGTGGCCAAGTCGGTATGCAGGGACGGGCGCTGCGTGGCCACCGCCGCCGCGCCCAAGGCCGACGAGCCGAACGCCATCACCGCCCAGTCCGGTGCGAAGTCTCTGGTATTCGATTACATCGGCGACCGCTGGGTGGCGGCCGCCCAATTCGACTTGACCTGCCCGCCCAGCGCGGGCGGCGACAACCAACCCACGCGCTGGTGGCGGACCTACGTCCTGGAACCCAAACCGGACGGAACCTGGTCGGGTGAGTACGCCGGCCGCAATTCCCTTGAGGCATGCGGTGGTTCGGGCCACCAGTCGCTGACAATGACCCGTACCGGAGACGCCGACCCGGCCGTAAACCTCCCCGACCCAGCGGCCCAACCGCCCTACAAATCGAGTCCCGCGGGCGGCTTCCGCGGCAAATACGTCTCCAGGATCACGCAGCCGGGCTCGGACGCGGCGACCGATACCTTCGCCTCCACGACTTCCTGCGTGCGCACCGGCGAGGCTTGCCTGACCTACCTGACCAACGCGCAGGGCGTCCCGCGGGCGTTGCTGTTCGCCGACGGCAAGTGGACGGAGTTGAGCGCGCCGTTCAACGCAGCCTGCCCGGCCGGCGCCGAGGGTACCGCGCAGGTCGTCACCAGCGCCGAACTCCCGCTGCCGCCGTCGCCTCAGGATCCGATCCCCCTGGTGACCGGCAAGTGGCGTCAGACGTACACCGGCGACTGCCCCACGACGGTGGAGGCCGACGTGAATTACGAGCGAACCGGAGATTAGCTCAGCCGGCGACGCGGGGGTTTTCGCGTACTCCGCGATACATGCCCCATCGGACGATCAATGGCATCACCACCCGTTCGACCGACCAGGACGGGAAGCGGAACGTGCGGCCGGTGGGAAAGAACACCTCCAGCCCGCTGGGCTGTATACCCAGCAATGAGCCCCAGCGCCGCCCCGGCGTGCGGAAGGTGCGCAACTTCCGATCGGCGAATTCGGCGCGGATGTTACCGGCCACCAACGCATCCCCACGATTGCGGGCGGAGCTTCGCAACGGGTCGGTCGCAGCGATGTCCCCGACCGCGAAGACACCTCGATGCCCGGGTACGCGAAGCTGTGGCGTCACCCGGACGAACCCACGCTCGTCGAGCAGATCGGGTGGCAGCCAGTCGGTGTTGGGCCGCACCCGGCCGATCGCCCAGACGACGGCGTCAGCGCCGGCCGCGGGCTGTCCGGTGCTCCAGGTGACCGGCTCGCCGGTGATCTCGTCGCCGGTGAACCCGTTCGAGACCACGGCGCGATGTCCAGGGTGCAGGCCCACACCGAGTGAGGTCAGCCGACCTTCGATGCGCCGCCAGATCCCCGGGTGGTACTCGACCAGAGCGCGCTGCCCGGGGAAGTACAGATCGACCCGCTTCTGCGGCCAGGTGGTTGCCATGTTGGCCGCGCTGCTGACCGCAGCCGCGCCGCCGCCCACGATGATCACCGAGTCGGCCGCGGCCAACCGGTCGTGCGCGGCCCGTAGGTCGGCGTCGACCTCGGCGGCCGACTGCACCGTCGGCTGCCGCCAGAACCCGTTGGCCACCCCTGTCGAAATGACCAGCGCGTCGTACTCCTCGGCGAGCGGTGCGTCATCCCCGTCGCGCCGCCCGAAGACGGTTCGGGCCGCCAGGTCCAATCCCGTCAGCGTGCCCTGCACAACCCGGACCCGATCCAGGCCCCGGAACCTGTCGAAAGGGATCCAGTAGTCGCGGGCCCAGTCGTCGGGGCGGGAGAGCCGCACGCCGAGTTCCTGGCCGCTCACCAGCCCGGGCTTGACCGAGATGCCGACGACATCGGCGTGCTTGGCCAGGCGGATCGCCGTCAGGATCCCGGCGTCTCCCAGTCCCGCGACGACGACGCGTTTGCGGCTCATGCCACTATCCTGCGGGATGGCCGAGCCTGCGGGGCGGCCGCGGCACGAGACGCGGCACCCGGTCGATGACGTCCTGGTAGCCCGGTCGACGTTGCAAGCTTCGCGTCTCCATCATCGGAATGCTGGCACCCAAAAACATGCCCAGCATCGCCAGCGTGCCGGCAAACAACCACCACGCGTCCGACGGTGAAGCAGCCACCCCGAACAACGCCAGGGCAAACCAGAAGCTGAGTTCGCCGAAGTAGTTGGGATGTCGCGACCAACTCCACAGCCCTCGGTCCAGCAGCTGACCGGGCTGCCGGTCCCGGGCGAAGCGGTGCAATTGAACGTCGGCGACCAACTCGATGGCCACCGCTGCCAGGCCGACGACGAAGGCGAGCAGCGTGAGCCACCTGATGTCAGGTCCGGCGTGGGTCATGCAGACGTATACCGGGAGCATGCCCGTGAAAACCTGCAGGGTCGGGATCAGGTGTATCGCGACCAGGTCGACGGCGAATTCCCAGCGCCCCGCACGTTCCCGAAACATCGGGTAGCGCCAGTCTTCGTGGTGCAGACCGGGAAATCCGTAGACCCAGTTCGCGGTCAGCCGCACCGCCCACACAGTCACCAGCACGGCAACGAGCCAGCAGCGCAATTGGTCGACACCCGGTCCCGCCTGGCTCCACCAATAGAAGGCCAGCAACGGTGGAATGACGCTCCAGTACGCGTCGTAGAAGCTCGAGTTGTGGTACGCCCGGCTGAACGCAAAGACCACCACGGTGGCCAGCGCGTCGGCGACCAACGTGTCCAGCCACAGCTTGCCGGTAGTCGGACCCCACCCCAGCCAGGCGGCAGCCACACCGACAGCGACCAGGTAGGCCGCGCCGACCAGCGCCAGCGACCGGGACTTCGACATCGTCTGGGTGGCACCGCCTTTCGCAGTCGAAAAACTCTAACACCAGCGCAAACGCGGCCCGACCGGGTCAGCCCACGCGGTATGGTCACACGCACAACCGCATCGGTGGGGAGCACATGTCCGAGTTCAACGCGCCTAAACGCCGACCGGTGCGCGCGGCGCTGCGTGCCGCCGCGCGCGGATCGACTCTTGATCCCGCCACGGCCGAACGGGCGGCCAAGGACTTCGAAAAGGGGCTATTGCCGGCGGTAGGCGCCGAGATCCGCTGGGCATTCACGCCTCCCCGCATCTGGTTGTCGGGCGTCGTGGCCAACCTGTTCCTTGCCGTGGCGTGGTTGGTGCTGCAGAAGTTGATCTCGGTTCACGGCCCCCACCACGTGCAGGTGCGGCATTTCCACCGGCAGCAGCTGGACTGGGTCGTCCTGATCGGCAGCTACTTCTCGTCGTTCATCCTCGCCGATGTCACGACCACCAATACGCTCGGCGCCGATCACCTCCGCGTCCTTAAGGGCTTGTCCAACGGGGTACCGGCGTGGCGGGTGCTGCTGATCAAGAATCTGACCCTGCTCGTGCTGGTCGGGGTGCCGACCCTGACGGCGGCGATGGTGTTGACGCTGTCGCTGGAAACGCCGGCGCGGCTGGCCGTGACGATCCCCAACGTCGCGGTGCCCATTGTTTCCTGGTTGGGCGTGGGCAACGTTATCTCGGTGCTGCACCCGGTGAGCGCCGAGCCGCTGATTTGGCGGTGGCAGCAGCGTCGTGATTGGCGGCGCACCGGGAGCTGGCTGTTCGCCCTCGGGTTGCCTTATGCGTTGTACTACGTCGCCGACCCGATGGGCGGGGTGGAGCATCGCCTGCTGTGGACTCAGGTGCCCGCGGCGATCGGGCCGGTGCTGGGGCGCGACACGAAGAGCTTTGTGCATCTCGGCATCGCTCTCGTGGTCTGGGTGGCCGGAACCGTCTTCGCTGCGCTCTGGGTGCGCAAGCGCGGCTTCCGTATCCGGTGAGCTAAAGCGCCATAACGGAGTTGGGGGCAGTCCAGTCGGTCGACACCTTGCGATGCTTGATCAGCCAGGTGTCGCCGTCGGGCACCAGGATGTCGCGATAGCGGCCGAAATGGTCGAGCCCGATGTGGGTGACCACGGTGAAGTACGACGAGACGTGCGCCTGATCGGGGGTCAGACCGGTGAACAGCACATTGGCGACGTTGTGCCGCACCACCGTCTTGAAGCGCGCGACGTCGGTGCCGGCGGCGACGTTCCCGGTGACACCGCTGAGGAACGCCACGATCTCGGAGCGGCCGCGCAGTGGCTCGAACCCGCGTATCTCGAGGACACCGTCTGCGCAGAACGCCTCGGCGAGGCCGTCCAGCCGTCCGGCGTCCCCCGACCAGTTGTATCGCCCGAGAGTGTCGCGGATCTGCTCGCGGGCAACCAGTTCCCACATCTCCACCGCCGTGACTCCTAACTCGACCGCAGTCGCCCCGGTGCCGCGTAGCACGATAGTCCTGTCGAGGGCAGCCGAAAGGGGCTAGGTGTGCTAGATCGAATCGAGTTCGAGGTGACCAGGCAGGCGTCGACGCTGGATCACTACCGACGCGGCTGGACACCGGGGCCGGGTGTGGGTTTGGCCGGCATTTGGCTGGGGGCCGTGGTGTCTGACGCGTCGGGTCAGGATTACTGGGGTCTTCGGGGAACCGACGACTTCGTGATCGGCATGACTCACGTGGTCTCGCCGGTCTGCGGGTTCCGGGCGCTCCAGAAGGGCCTGGATCCCGACTCGCCGCACCTGTTCGACGAATACTCGTCGATCGACTGGTTTGAGCCGTTCGAGTACAGCGACAGCGGCGATCGCGTCCAGATGATGTTCACCAGTGGGCACATCGAGCGCGGCGCCAACGACTTTCACTGGTCCGACGCCAGCCGGCGGTGGAAGTTCCACGGCAAGACAGTCAGCGATGTCGTCGTGACGCACGTCCCGGCCCAGGACGGCATCGAACACGAGGTGTACTACCGGCACGAGCTGATGTACGTGACCGGGTCGGTGTCGGGCGTCGAGGTCTCGGGGTATGCGCACCAGGACTTCGCTTACGGGCCGCCGGGAATGGCGTACACCGAACTCCCGATCGCCCGCCGGCTGCAAGGCATGTGGGTGTCCTGGTTGCACGAGTACAGCGATGGTGAAATCGGCGGCGGCAGCTTCTGGCAAGGCCGCGACGGCCTGGCTTTCGGACCGGGTTACCAGCTGAAAGACGGTGTCACCACGGTCCATAACGATATCGTTGCCGAGCCGAGTTTCGATGACGCAGGAAAATTGGTCGCCCTGGATGCAACGATCGGCGCGGATTCGTATTCGTTCACCTTCGACACCAGTGGCAGTCCGTTACATTTCTTCGGGCGTCTGACGAGCGATTCGTCCGGTAAAGAGCCGGCACGCAGTTGGTGCTGGGTCGAATACGCGGGTGGCATGCTGACCCCCGAACTGCTGGACTTCGTGCTGCAGCGCTTTCGGCTGGCCCGGGATCGCCGATGAGCACCGTGCAGGCCGCCCGCATCGGGCTGCTGTTCGACTACCTCGACGAGCACGGCGGTTACGACGAAAATATCCTTCCCGCTTTGCAACTGGTCGTCGACGACTTTGTGGAGCGCGGCGTGGTGGAGCGCCCGGTCGAATTGGTGGTGCGCGCGGTACAGGGTCTGCCGAACGGTTCCTTCCGGGCGGTGCGTGACGCGTTCTTCGATCTCGTCGCACAAGACGTGCTGGTGATCTTCGGCGCGTGGGTATCCGAAAACGCGGTTGCCCTAAGGCGGTACGTCGAAGAGCTGGGCCAGGTGCCGATCATCACGATGGGTGCATCCGAGAACATACTCGGCGAGTGGTCGTTCGGATTGCCCGCGGGCTCAATGGAAGAAGAACCCATCATCATGGCGACCGTCGCGGCACTGGACGGCTGCCGGACAGCCGGAATCGCGTTCGAATCGTCGCTGATCGGAGAAGAGTACCTGCGCACCGCCCGCGCGGCGTGCAAGGCCGTGAGCCTGGACATCTGCGCGGAGGTTGCTATTCCCCAGGTTCTGGCCGACAAGCGAAAGGCCATGGCGCAGCTCGCTGTTCACCAGCCCGACGCGATATTGCACATCGGCTTCGGGCTGGGAATTCCCGGGATGAACGACGCGCTCAGCGAAATCGGCTGGATGCCACCCCGATACACGACCACCGCTTTCGAGTTCGCCGCAACCAGCCAGTGGTGGCGTGAGCAGCTGGCGGGCTGGATCGGGCTGGACCAGTACGACGAGCGCAACCCGGTCGGCCAAGCCTTCCTCGACCGATTCGCAGCACGGCACGGACATCGTCCGGAATACTACTTTCCGCTCTATTGCTGCGATGTCGGGCGTTTGATGATGACCGCGTTGGCCGCCGCGCGGCCGTTGACGGGCGCGGGCGTCAAGGATGCGCTGGAGAAGATCAAGATGATGCCGGCCGCGACGGGAGCTCCGGGCACGCGAATCGGCTTCGGCAAGTTCATCCGTCGCGGTTGGATGGGCAGTGAATTCCTGGTGGCCCGCCGGGTGCTGCCCGACGCCAGCGGCACCGTCCTGCACGGCACCATCGAGGGCCTGGTCGAATTTCCTGTGGTTCCCGGGCCGCAATGACGCCCGTTCGTGTCATCCAGTGGGCTACCGGGCCGATCGGCGCCGCGCAACTGCGCGAAGTCATCGACAATCCCGAGCTCGAGCTCGCAGGTGTCTTCGTCTACGACCCGGCCAAGGTCGGTGTCGATGCCGCCACGCTGGTCGGGCGGCCTCCCACGGGAATCGTTACCTGCAACGACAAGTCAGCGATTCTGGCGCTGGACGCCGACGTCGTGTTGCACGCGGCCAGCAAGGCAGTCACCGAAAACACCAACACTGACGACATCGTGGCGCTGCTGCAGTCCGGCAAGAGTGTGATCACGACGACCTCGTACAACCACCTGCCCACCTATGGACAGGACACGCATCGGCGAATTGCCCTGGCATGTGACCGCGGCGGCAGCAGATTCCACGCCGCCGGCGAACACCCGGGCTTCATGTTCGAGCGGCTCGCGGTGGGGCTCACGGCGCTGTCACAGCGCGTCGACCGCATCACTGTGCAGGAGTTCGTCGACTGCTCGACCGTATCCGAGCGCCGAATGCTGTTCGATCTCATGGGCATGGGCAAGCCGCCCGACGAGATCACTACCGGCTCAGCGATGTTCAGGGCCGTCTCCCTGCAGTACGAACAGGCACTCGGGGCAGCCGCGGACGTTCTCGGGCTGCGGCTCGACGAGGTCGGCTCGGCCATCGAAACCGCAACGAGCGAAACCGACGTCGAGGTCGCGTGCGGGACGCTGCAAGCGGGAACCGTTGTCGGACAAAAGCTGTCATGGGCCGGCTATCGCGACGGGCGGCCGGTGCTCGTCGCCGAGGAACTCTGGACCGTGACCGACATCGCCGGCTGGGAGACCGCCGGTGACGGTGAGTTCCTCGTTCGGGTTCTTGTCGACGGATCTCCTTCGCTACGACTCGATTTGCGCGTCGCAGACGACTCGTTGCACGGGTCCGACGGAACGTCCGGCGGCCAACTCGCGGTCGCGATGACCGCGATCCGCGCGATTCCCTACGTGCTGCAGATGCCGCCGGGCGTGGTCATTCCGCGGGTGTTCGGCGCCTACCGCTGGCCCGATACGGTCACTTGACGACGTAAGGCCGGAAGCTGCGCGGGACCGTTGGCGTGACTCCGTTCAGGTCGAAGACGGCGATCAACGCCCGCAACAGAGCGGGGGACCAATCTTCGAATGGGTGCGCGTCCATCCGATCGAACAGTTCACCACGCAGGTGTTCGATGCCTGCGGGGTGCTGATCGTCGATCATCGAGCCGTTTCCCCTCTTAACAACTACCTGACTACTTCGCGTGGCCTCTCCCCGAGGCCCGCTGCGTGTTGATTTGTTGGCTGCCATCGACGCTAGGACCGGCGTATCGCGGTTGTACAGAGAACTTGGGAAATTCAAATCTGTTTCAGAGCTGAATATCAGCACGTTGACAGGGGGCGGCGGAGTTTCTCGAGACCTTTGGCGGAGTCGCTGCCGGAGTGTGCATGGTAGCTGCGTTTCCGGGTAGGGCACTTCGTTCCTCAGTCCCCTGGGAATAACCTTGCCTTCGGCTGCCAGTTCGTTGTGCACCAGCATCGATGAGTGGATTGTGTTTAAGGTCACCGTAATCCGATGAAACGCTGATCGTTCGCTTCTCGTGAGCATGAGCATGACCGTAACAACATATTACCCATCAGCGAACCAGGCTGCGAGCCACGGACGCGGCGCCCCGCACATCGCCGGCACCGCAGTGGCATTCCCAACGCACCGATACAACCAGGATGAGGTGGCACGCGAGCTCACGCAGGTCACCGGGCCGGAGTTCATGCGCTTCGCACGAACGACTGGCGTCGACTATCGCAGTCTCGCATTACCGCTGTCGCGTTACCCGAAAATCAGTGGCTTCACCGAAGCGAACGACGCATACATCGAGGTAGCCGAGGACCTCGGGGAGCAGGCAGTACTGTCCGCACTCGCCGCGGCCAACATCGAACCTGACGAAGTGGACGCCATCGTGACGGTCTCGAGCACCGGCATCGCGGTGCCGACCATCGACGCAAGGCTGATCTCGCGGATCGGTCTGCGGCCCGACGTCAAACGTATTCCGCTGTTCGGACTCGGCTGCGTGGCGGGCGCAGCGGGGATGGCACGCGTGCACGACTACCTGCGCGGCTACCCA
>NZ_DATJYB010000180.1:0-2246 GCF_035499775.1 Mycobacterium sp.
ATGTGCGCGATGAACCCGAGCCCGCAGCTGTCATGCTCGTTGGCTGGATCATAGAGACCCTGTCGAGGCGGGGTATGCCGGGAATCGCTAGTCATCGGGTACTCCGTGATCCTTCGTTCCGTGTGCAAATGCGTCGGAACAAACCAGGGCCCGCGCGCTGCATGGACCCGAGGGTCCCTCACCACGAAAGTGTGGGAAATCGAGTCATAGTAGCGAGATTGTTGCATTGCGGCAACCAAAATGGGCTCTGTGCCCGCCGTTGCCGATCCGTCCCCTCGAAAATACTTGCGTCTGCAACAGACTTGCGCTTTAATCTGAACAAAGTGGCCTATATGCTTGTCGCAGCGTTTAAAAATTCGCGACGACCACGGAATCTTTAGGACAACATCATCAGGGATCCTCTCATGGTGCCGAATTATTTGACCGCCCGCTGGCTGCGACCGATCCTCGCGCTTTTGGCGCTGGTCGGGACGGCACTCTTGGCCGGTTGCGGCGGCGGCAGCGGCGCTCCCAACAATCCTTACGCCCCACCCCCACCCACGCCGGGGCCGGTAGTAATTCTGCCCGGGGTATCGACAGTGTATTCGGGCACTCCAGCCTCGCTCGAAATCACGGGCGGCGTGCCGCCCTACACGGTCGCTTCGAGCAATTCTTCGATCCTTCCGGTCGCACAGGCCAACACTTCGGGAACGATCGTGCTGGTTCCTGGCAACGTCACCGCGGATACGGCGGTCACGCTGACGGTGGTCGACTCGATCGGACAAAGCGGGACCGCCGGTGTCACGGTCAAGGCAGCGCCGATCTTCAACACGCTCACGGTCACGCCGGCCAGTGCGTCCTGCGGGGCGAACTCCCTGTGCTCCGGCCAGTCGGCGACCGCCAAGGTGACGGTCACCGGCCCCGGCGGCGCCGGCATTCCCGGCCGCTCGGTCCGCTTCGACGTCGTGAGCGGGGCCTACGGCATCAAGAGCAACGACCCGGCGAATCCGTTCGTGTCGACCCTTACGGTGGTCTCGGACCAGTTCGGCGTGGCCCAGGTGATCCTCCAGGCCGCGGCGGGAGTCGCCACCCAGCCGGCGCTTCTGCGTGCAACTGAACTCACCAGCGGTGAGCAGCAGACGACGCAGTTCACCATCGTGCAGACGACCAACTGCTCCGCAGTGCTCTCGGTCGTCCCGTCCAGCGTGACCTTCAACGGTGTGGACAGCTCGCAGTGCACGAACAACTTCCGCGCGGACTACTATGTCTTCGGCGGCACGCCTCCGTATCAAGTCTCCGCCACACCCAATGTGCCGACCGTAGTGTTGCTCGCGAATGTACCCGTTACGACCGCGGGCGGATTCTTTACCGCGATCACCAACGGCACGTGCACCGGCACGGACGGTGTGACGCTGCTGATCGTCGATGCGTCCGGGCTCGAAACGACCGCAACGTTGAACAACCTGCCCGGAACCAGCGCGCCGCCGACGCCACCTCCCCCGTCAGCCCTTCAGGTTGTACCGTCAGGATACGACTATGAACTTGTAGGGTGCGCCTCCCAGATCTCCAACTTTGTCATCACTGGAGGCACTCCTCCCTACAACGCGTTCTTCCCGACACCGCCAAACCCTGGGGCCGCGATCAGTCCGCAGCAGATAAAATCTGATGGTGGGGGATTCCAAGTCACTGGTTTGAAGGATGTCTCCGCGGGAGGGCAAACCATTACGAATGTCAGCGTCCTTGACTCGAGTTCGCCTCAGCAGCTCTTTATAGTGCAGATTCAATGTGCCCAATAGCTGATCGCTGTTGAGGGCGGGTAGGCCCCGTGGGAAGAAAGCGGCGCGAAGCTTTCTTAACCGCCTGAAAGGACGCCGCGAGTTTGGTGCAGAGGCACGTCCATGCATACCATCCCGCGGCCCAGTTCCGAGAGCAGAACGAATGGCGTCACGCCACCCGATGCCTTCTTGTCCCGCGACATGAGCTGCAGCCAACGATCGGCATCGAGCAAGGGCGGCCGCCTCGCGAGTCCAGCCCGCTCGATCAAGGCCCGGACTCGCTGAGCCGATCTGGCGGGCAGGCCCGCCACGCGCTCCGAGAGAGTCACCGCCAGCACCATCCCTGCAGCCACCGCCTCACCGTGCAGCCAGGTCTCGTACCGGGTTGCGGTTTCGATCGCGTGGGCGAAGGTGTGGCCGAAGTTGAGAAGTGCCCGCTCCCCGCTCTCGCGCTCGTCTGCCGCGACGATGCTCGATTTGATGCGGCAACTT
>NZ_DATJYB010000181.1:0-20877 GCF_035499775.1 Mycobacterium sp.
TATTCATGCCGACATCCGCGATCGGCAGCTGATCAGAGATGTCGTCGCGGAGCATCGCCCGGATTTCATCATTCATACCGCGGCCCAGCCGTCCCACGACCTGGCCGCCAAAATTCCGTACGACGATTTCGACGTCAACGCGGTGGGGACCCTGAATGTCCTCGTCGCGGCTCGCGATTTTTGCCCCGAATCGCCGTTTTGCTTCACCAGCACGAACAAGGTCTACGGCGACCGGCCGAACTCGCTGCCGCTGGTCGAGCACGCCACCCGCTACGACTACGCCGATGGCCTGCTGGCGATCGACGAAACAATGTCTATCGACGCGTGCCTGCATTCGTTGTTCGGCGCCTCGAAGGTCGCGGCCGACATCATGGCACAGGAATTCGGACGTTATTTCGACATGCCGATCGGCATATTCCGGTGCGGCTGCCTGACCGGTCCCCAGCACGCCGCGGTCGAACTGCATGGTTACCTGGCCTACATCGTCGCCTGCGCCGTCAGCGGACGCGAGTACACCATCTTCGGCTACAAAGGAAAACAGGTCAGAGACCAAATTCACTGCGACGATGTAGCGAGACTGTTCCTGGAATTCTTCTCGAACCCGCGAAGCGCGGAGGTGTACAACCTGGGTGGCGGTCGAGAGAACAGTCTGTCAATTCTTGAGACCATCGACATCCTGGACCAGATGGGCCACCCTCTGAAATACCGGCTGGATGCGACCAATCGAACCGGGGATCATATTTGCTACATATCGGACCTCCAGAAGACGCGTTCGCATTTTCCGAACTGGGAGATCGAATATGATCTACCAAAGTGCATAGATGAATTCGTTAGGCTGCAAGACAACCGACTTCGTGCCGGGCAAAATAGCACACCCGTAACATCTACCCAAGGAGCTCGTGAATGATTGGCAGCCCACTGGTCATCGCCCAAAAGGCGCGCGCACGGCTAGATGCCATCCTCTCCGGGCAGGTGGACGCGGCGGAAACCATCGAAGAGGTGGACCTGTCCAGCCTGCCCGACGCGACGGATCTGGTGATCACCGCCTGCGAGGTCAATCCGCTGCACGGTACCGGCACGCTGTTGCTGAGAATCTTTCCCGACCAGGAATCGATCATCTCGCTGCGCGCTGAGGACTTCTACGACGGCGAAACGGATTTCGGCCGCGTCCGGCTGCGGCTTCCGCTGGCGCAGGCCGCGCGGCCGGTGATATTAGCGTGGCTCAAATCAAGCCTGGCGGGCGTGAACATCCGGCGCATACTTTGCGTGCCCTATACGCCCGCGGAGGCGACCTTGGCGCTGGCCGCCCACGACCTGCTCAACGCGCCGCTGGGCGTCTATGTGATGGACGACAAGAACGTCTGCGCCGACGGAATCACCGACACCCTGATGCAGGAGCTGCTGTCCAAATCGAGTCTGCGGCTGGTGATCGGCCCCGAGATGCGTGAGGCCTACGAAGAGAAATACGAGATGCCGTTCTGGGTCATGCCCCCGGTCGTCGCCGACCACATCATCAAGCGTGAGGCGGCGCCCGCGTCCGGCAACGGCCAGCCCCGCGGGGTTCTGCTCGGCAACATCTGGGGGCAGCGGTGGCTGGACATGCTGCGCGAGATTTTCCGTGGCTCCGGCGTGTCGATCGACTGGTACTGCAACCAGATCAATCCGCCGGGGCTGGAATACGACCGCGACGAACTTGCCGCTGACGGCATCGTGCAACGCAATCCGATCGCCGAGGACGACCTGCCAAAGGTGCTCGGCGAGTACTCATTCGCCGTCGTCCCCACCGACACGCTCGACGGCCGGAGCCCGCTTTCCGTGCAGGCCATCGCCGAGCTGAGCCTGCCCAGTCGCATGGTCACCATGATGGCGACGTCGCACCTGCCGATGCTGGTGGTCGGCAGTCCCGCCACCTGTGCGGCGGGCTTCGTCGAGCGCTTCGATCTCGGGGCCGTCGCACCGTATGACCGCGCCGCCGTGCTCGCGGCCATCGAGGCTCTGACCACCCCGGACCGCCAGGCCGACATTAGAGCCCGGTCCGCGCGATTGAGCGGTTCTTTCACGGCGGCCGGCACCAGCGACTGGTTATGGCGCTCGCTGGATGCGGAGCGGCCGATCACCTCGATATATGAGGACCTGATGCCCAAGCACAGCGCGAACGAACCGGTCGCCCAGTCATGACCGAGCGCGACGACGTCGTCGTCCCACTGGACCGGTTCACCGAGTTCAAGGGTGAGCTTGAGCAGTACATCGAGACGCTGGTGCTGAACGACAGCAGCATCATCGATGCGCTGGCCCGGATGCTTGGCCTGATCGCCAAGCTGGACACGCGGGCCGAGCAGCACCACAAGTTCCTGACCGCGGAAATCCGTTCGCTGACCGCCACCGTCGCCGATCTCGGCTCCACGACGCGCCAGAGCGCACCGGTGGTGGCCCCGGCCGCCGACGAGTTCTCCGCCCATAATCCCGAAGTCAGTCTGTTGCAATATATTTCGTCGTACATCGACAACCGCGCAGTGGTCGACGTCGGCGCCCATGTCGGCGACGTCGCCGAACGCCTCCTCGACTGCGGTTGCCAGATCTACGCGTTCGAGCCGTTCCCGACGAGCTTCGCAGCTCTCCAGGACCGACTCGGCGGCAGGGCGGGCTTCACCGCATCGCCGGTCGCCATCGGCGCGGCCGACGGCGAGGGCCAACTCAAGATCGCCTCGGCGAACGAGGGTGAGGGTCTTGACGCCTCGCTATTTCACAGCCTGGTCGACCATCCCCTGGGCACCAGCGTCCGGTTCGCCGACGCACTTCCGGTCCAGATTCGGAGCCTCGCCAGCCTTCGGCAGACCGGCGAGATTCCCAGCCAGATCGGACTGCTCAAGATCGACACCGAGGGCGCGGACATCGAGGTCATCAAGGGCCTTGGCGAGCCCGATATTCCGGTCGTGATGACCGAATTCTGGGATTCCAACCACGCCTTCGGAGCGGGAACGCACGGGCATCTGGGCCCCACCGTAGAGCTGATGCGATCAATGGGATATCCCTGGCACGTGGTGATTTACCATGTCGATGAAGACGACAGCATCTCCTATTACTTCAATTACGCGCAGACCTTCCCGGGGTCTTGGGGCAATGCGATCTTCTTCAAAGAGCGCGCGCTGTTCGCGCGTGCGGCGCAGTGGTGTGAGGCCGCACTGCGACCCACGCTGCATCAGTAGGAACGTGCGCATCAGGGGCTCGGATTATGAACCGCGAATTTCCCCGTCTTCCGGTCATTCGCAATCTGGGTGGATGTGGCAGCACCATGTTGGCGCGTGTGATAGCCGCACTGCCTGAGGTCGTTCTGCTCAGTGAGACCAACCCGCGTTCTGCGGCTCTTTACAGCGGCTACATGAATCCTGTTGTCCAGGTTCGGAAGTGGTCTCCCGAGCTGGCGTCAAGCATCTCCGCCTTTGATGAGCATGAGTTGGGATATCCGCCTCGTTTTGGCGAATTGCTCGAATGCCTGCATTCTGCGGCGGAAAAGCTGGGCCTCAATCTAGTCGTTCGTGATTGTAACTACGTAGATTTCATCGGCATACCCTTCGTCTGGCCCGTGCCGTACGACTCCAGCCTCGACTTGGCAGTGGCCGGACGTTTCTTTATGTCCGCGATCGTCCTGGTCCGGCATCCCGCTGATCAACTCGCGAGCCTGCGCTCACATCGTGCGATGCAGGAAAATTTGGCGGCCGAGCACTTCCTGAACTCGTACCTCGCATTTTTAAGGGCGATGATCGGGACACCAATCTTTCGATACGAGGATGTCGTCACAGACCCCGAAGAATTTTTCCCTCAGATCTGTTCTCACCTCGGCATTCGATGGGACTTGAATGCGCTCGAAAGATTTGCTTCGATCGATACGGTAACCGGTAATATGGAACGGAGCAAAGAATCGGCGATTCGCAGGCCTATGAGAACCGATGCAGCGTCGCTGGCGGATGAAGAGTTGCGTCGGTTCGGCGCCTACTCCGACCTCCTGGTCGAGATGGGGTACTCCGCTTACTGAGCATCAGGTGATGCGCGAGGCAAGCTAGTCGATCGACCCCGCCGGGCAGCGTGCCTCCGCAAGCTGTCCCGCGGCGCGACATCCGCAGCGCCGCCGACCGAGACTTTGTGGCAGAAGCCGGCTTTGCGCATCCGGAGGTGCGAACATATCTTTGAATTACCACGCTTTGCCGGCCAAGGGATCGCAATGCTCGTTCTGTGCAATGGAATGCCGCGTAGCGCCTCGACGTGGTCGTACAACGTGGCCATCTCTCTCCTGCGCCATACTGAGCAGGAAGTATATGGCGGTTACGACGAGAACCTGCATCGCTTCCTGTGCGGCCTGCCGGCATCCTGTGTGCACGCAGTTGTCAAATGCCATTCGCTTGACGCGGCCGGGCTGCATCTTGCTCAAGTGCAGGCCGCAAAGGTCATCTATACGTGGCGCGATCTGGCCGATGCGACCGCATCTTTCATGGCCATGTTCGACGTCGACTTCGAGGATATTATCTCCGTTATGTCGAGTTCACTCGACCTCTTTCTGCACCATCGAAGCAATGGCGCGCTCATTCTGAGCTATGAGGCGATTACGCAGCAACCGACGGATTCGGTGGCCGCCGTCGCGTCCTATCTGAATATCGCTGCGCGCCAAGATCTGGTCGCCGAGATCGCCGAGGCGAACTCGTTCGGCAGAATGCGCGAGAAGGTGAAAGAGATCAGCACGCGCGATTACGCCGAGCATCTGGTACGCCACGATCGAACTTCGTATATTGATGCCGCGCGCTCCGACAACTGTTATCTCTACGATCCCGAGACTCTGCTGCACCTGGATCATATTCGTGACGGCAGTACCGGCTACGGAGCCGGCCGATTGAACCAGACCCAGCTGCGCCGGCTCGAGGAATTGCTGCACGAAAAAGGCGACCTCGGCGTCAACGTTCTGTCAATTACCCCCGACGCTTAACACGACCGCTGCAAGCGCACGCTCACGACGCCAGGTTCTCCCGGAGTTGCTTTGCATGCCACTCGATCGTGCGGGCAATCCCTTCACGCACCGAAACCTGAGGGTTCCAGCCAAGGCGGTCGCGCGCCGCTGTGATATCGGGTTGCCGGCGGGTTGGATCATCCTGGGGCAGCGGATGCAGCTCTATCCGGGACGGTGAACCCACTAGCTCAAGCACTAATTCAGCGATCGCGAGAACGCTGAGTTCCACTGGATTGCCGAGGTTGATCGGCCCGGGCTCGTCGGACTCCAGCATCGCGAAAATGCCGTGCACCAAGTCGTCCACATAGCAAAGACTTCGTGTTTGCGTCCCGTCGCCGTAAACGGTCAAGGGTTTGTTATTCAGTGCCTGGTCGATGAAGTTCGAGACAACGCGCCCATCCTCCGGGCGCATCCGGGGGCCGTAGGTGTTGAAAATGCGCAGAATTCCTGTATTTGCGCCGCAGGAGGTCCGGTAGGCCGTTGTTAATGCTTCTGAGAAACGCTTGGCCTCGTCGTAGACGCTGCGCGGCCCGACCGGGTTGACGTTGCCCCAATATGTCTCCGGCTGTGGGTGAACGATGGGTTCACCATAAACTTCGCTGGTGGAAGCGAGGATAAAGCGCGCGGATTTGGCCTGGGCGAAATCGAGGATATTCCGGGTTCCCTCCGACCCGGTCCGGAGCGTGAAAACGGGCCTCTCCAGGTACGCGGACGGCGACGCCGGGCTGGCGAGGTGAACCACACCATCGAATACGCCCTCGAAGTCAGCCGGGTCAAGAACGCTCGCCTCGACGAATGAGAACTTAGGACACGTCTCGAGCCGCTCGATGTTGGTGCGGTACCCGGTCGAGAGATCGTCGAGGCATACGACGGTGTGGCCCTTGGCTATCAACAGATCGCAGAGATGAGAGCCGAGAAATCCGGCTCCCCCGGTGACAAGGACCCTCACGCTGCCTCCCCATCTGCTTGTCGGCCTCGTTGTTGCCGCATCATGGCCGCCCGAAACCTCGGTAGCTCCACCCGGCGGCACGCCATGACTGCGGGTCAAGGCAATTGCGAGCATCGATGACGCGCTTGCACCTGGTCACCGATGCAAGCTCTTCCGGTCGCATTTTGCGAAATTCATCCCACTCGGTAAGAATCAGGACCACATCGGCTCCCTTACATGCGTCGAGGGTTGACAACGCATAATTGAGTGTCGGGATCACCTGTTGCGCATTGTCCATGGCTTTAGGGTCGTACACGGTCACATTGGCCCCGTGTAGCTGTAATCGGCTGGCCACATCCAGCGCCGGCGAGTCACGAATATCATCTGAGTTCGGCTTGAAGGCAAGACCAAGTGCAGCAACCCTGGTTCCCTTCAGCGATCCGCAAATCTCGCGAGTGGCATCGACTACGCGGCTGCGTTGCCTCATGTTGATGTCATCGACGACGTGCAAAAACTTGGCAACATTACCGAGTCCCAATTCGTCGGCACGGGTAATGAAGGCGCGCGTGTCTTTGGGAAGGCACCCACCACCAAAACCCAGCCCGGCATCGAAGAAACGGCGCCCAATGCGGTTGTCGACCCCGATCGCGTCGGCGAGCACGGTGACATCGGCGGATGTGGCTTCGCACACTTCAGAAATCGCATTGATGAACGAAATCTTTGTGGCAAGAAACGCGTTAGCAGCTACTTTGGCCAACTCGGCAGTCGCCAGATTTGTTATCAGAAACGGAATGGCGGCGGTGGCCAGCAAGGGGCTGTACAGTTCTGCCAGCACTTTCTCCGAACGGCCTTTGTGGCGATGTTCCACACCGATGACAATGCGATCTGGGTGAAGAGTATCGTGCACGGCAAAACCCTCGCGGAGGAACTCGGGGTTCCACGCGAGTTCCACGTCATCACCAGCAGGCGCAATGCATCGCGCCCGTCGCGCCAAACGGCTCGCCGTCCCTACCGGTACAGTCGACTTCCCCACGATTAGAGCCGGTCTATTCAAGTGCGGACACAGAGCATCAATTGCCGCATTCACATACGAGAGGTTCGCACCGAAACCCCGCTCGCATTGTGGCGTGCCTACGGTAAGGAAGTGCAGTTCCGCGAAATCCGCCGCTTCCTCGTAAGAGTCGGTAAAGCGGAGGCGCCCGGAGGCAAGGTTGTCTTTGACGATGTTCTCGAGGCCGGGTTCGAAGAAAGGGACTTCGCCGGACTGGAGCTTGGCTACCTTGCCCGGGTCGATATCAACGCCCAGCACATTATGGCCGATTTCTGCCATACAAGCAGCATGGGTGGTGCCCAGATACCCGGTTCCGATCACCGCAATCCGCATCTGAAATCCGCTCCTGTTCGCACGACGTGATCGTCGACAAAAGTTACGATATTTCGCGTGGCCTCTTGCAAACCCCGGTGTGCGCGGACGCCAATTCAGCGGACCAGGATTTTCCGGGTTTGCGACCAAAGCCGGTTAGCTCAAGTTCATTCGGTGGTGCGCTGACCTTAATTGCAGTCCGCGCCACAGGTACGCCTTCGGCGATCAACCACGCCGGTGTCTGGAATTTCATCGGTTACGGTACCGCGTCAACTTGAAAACTGTTCACCGGCTATTCCCCCATCATTTTCCTAGCGGGTGTTGTCGTCGTCTTTGCGGAGACAACGTCAAAAAGGAGTTTCTCTCGTTTACCGACCAATATGGTCGAGAAGTGGGCAAACACGCGTTTGCCGGGAAACGTGTAGCGTCGATGGGGTCGCCCGGAACCATGCCCCATGCTCTCATACAGAACGCAAATCTCCGCATGATCGCCAAATCTTGGTGACCGACCCGACTACCCGGTCACTGCCGGTGGGTGAGTCGACGTTGGCGAGGGTGTGTCGAAGGTAGCTGGGCGTCGGCGGCGATGCGGACGAATGCCTTGATGCGCCAACCGGTTTGGGGTAGTCGACGGGGCGCTGAGCGTGCCGTCGGCGGAATGCGTTCAGTGGTTGTGACGCAACGACTCCCATTCCAAAGTTGAGTTGAACGCCTCGCTAACGGCACAGAAGCCCAATCAGCGCTCGCGCCGCGGCGGTAGCTTCGCTATAGAATCCGCATCGGCGACAGGAGTTTGCGTTGGCTACCTATACGCCGTCCCTTGCCTGGAATCACGAATTCCTCCGGTCGTTGGTGTGGGTGATCGAAACCGCGATTATCAGCGGCGCGCTGCTGCTGATCGTCGCGGTGCTCCTGTTCCGGTACACCACGTGGGGAAGGCAATACTGGCGGATCACCGGTGACTACTTCAAGGGCCGCCAGAGCCTGCCGGCGTGGGGATTGTTTGTCGTCCTGCTGCTGTCGGTCCTGACGAGCGTGCGGATCGAAGTGCTGCTCAGCTACTACGTCAATGATCTCTACTCGTCTTTGCAGGTCGCGTTCCAAGGCGGCGCGGCACGCAACGCCACAGTGCGGAACTCGGGGATACACGGCTTCTGGATGGCGATCGCGACGTACTGCGTGATCGCGACGGTCAACGTTATGCGATTTGTGCTCGACGTCTATTTGACGCAGCGATTCATCATCCGCTGGCGGGTGTGGCTGACACACCGGCTCACCGGCGACTGGCTGCGCGGCGCGGCCTACTACCGCGGGCGGTTCATCGACCACACCATCGACAACCCAGACCAGCGCATTCAGCAGGACATCGATATCTTCACCGCCGGCGCGGGCAGGGGGACGAACCAGCCTTCCCTGCACGCCCACAACACCTTGGTATTCGGCGCAGTGGGAGCGGTGGTCTCGGTGTGCGCGTTCGGGGCCATCCTGTGGGATCTGTCCGGCCCGCTGAGGGTTTTCGGCGTGTCGATCCCGAACGCCATGTTCGCGCTGCTGTTCGGCTATGTGCTGGTCGCTACGGTGATCGCGTTCTGGATCGGGCGACCGCTGATCCGGCTGTCCTTCCGCAACGAGGTTTTCAACGCCGCCTTCCGCTACGCGTTGATCCGGCTGCGCGACGCTGCCGAAGCGGTCGGCTTCCACCGCGGCCAGCAGGCCGAAGAGACGCTGCTGAGCGGCCTGTTCGCGTCGATCATCGCCAACTACCGGCGCTACGTACGGCGCAACCTGGGCTTTCTTGGCTGGAACCTGGGCGTGAGCCAGGCCATCGGTCCGCTGCCGTTCATCGTGCAGGCACCGCGGCTGTTCGCCGGCGCGATCAGCTTCGGCGGCGTGATGCAGTCCGCGCGAGCATTCGCCACGATGCAAGAGTCGTTGTCGTTCTTCCGCAACACCTACGACCAGTTCGCCAGTTACCGCGCGTCGATTCTGCGCCTCAACGGCCTCATCGACGCCAACGAGAAGGCCCGCGAGCTACCCAAGCTGACCGTTGCGCCGAGCCCGGACGGCTCGCTGGAACTCGTCGACGTCGAGGTGCGAACCCCTGCCGGGGATCAGCTGGTGGAGCCGTTGGACCTGCGGCTCAAGGCCGGCGACTGGCTGGTCATCACCGGCCGGTCCGGCAGTGGCAAGACCACGCTGCTGCGCAGCCTGGCCCTGCTCTGGCCGTTCGCGTCGGGCACACTGCATCGCCCGTCTGCCGACGAGCACGAGACGATGTTTCTGCCCCAGCTGCCCTATGTACCGCTGGGCGACCTGCGTGCGGTGGTGTCCTATCCGGCTGAGCCCGGTGAGTTTCCCGATGCCGAGGTGCGCCGCGCACTGAACACGGTCGCGCTCTGGCACCTGAGTGAGCGCCTCGACGAGAACCAGGACTGGGCCAAAGTGCTCAATCCCAGTGAGCAGCAACGCATTTCCTTCGCCCGCATCCTGCTCGCCAAGCCCAAGGCGGTGTTTCTCGACGAAGCGACCTCGGCGCTGGACGAGGAATTGGAATACGAGATCTACGAGAAGCTGCGCAGCCAGTGTCCCAACACCATCGTGGTGAGCGTGCGCCACCGCCGCACCACCCAGGAGCACCACGAGCAGCAGCTGCAGCTGCTCGGCGAGGGTGCGTGGCGGCTGAGTCGGGTGGGCGACCTGCCCACGCCGGTCTGATCGCAGCGCCGCTACCCCGCCCGGGCATTGTGATTTTGCGTCTTCCAGGCGTTTCTTGGTTGTATTCTGTGGCCTGGTGCGTGCCCGGAGGGCCGGGCGGCGGGGCCAACAGGAGACGAGATGGATCAGCAGGCTCGGAACCGATGCGCCTGGGGGGTCAGCGCGCCAGTCTGTGACATTTCATCGACATGATCACAGTCGTCACATCGTCAGCGCGATGACCGTGACCACCGCACCCAGCACGCGGGTATTCAGCGCCGGCGGGCATTGCTTCACCTGGGTCGAGGTGGTCGAGGCGGCCCGCGTCTGGGGTGAGTGGGCGGCGTTGGAACAACGGGTAGTCGGGCTGCTGGCGCGCGAGAACGAAGTGGCCGCCGCAGGTACGTCGCCGGATGTGGCCAAGGTGCAAGCCGCCGCCGACAAATTCCGCGAGCAGCACAACTTGCTGACCGCTGACGAACTCGAGGAGTGGCTGGGCCGACATGATGTCAGTCTCGAGGAGTGGAAGGCCGAGATGCGTCGCTCGCTACTGGAGCCCGCCTCTGACGTAACG
Source organism: Mycobacterium sp. (assembly GCF_035499775.1). Taxonomy (GTDB): domain Bacteria; phylum Actinomycetota; class Actinomycetes; order Mycobacteriales; family Mycobacteriaceae; genus Mycobacterium. Next base: position 10,556 of record NZ_DATJYB010000181.1, read on the forward strand.
GCAGTCCCACCAGGCGATGTCGAGCGGGCGTGCTGGGTGCACGCCGTGTGCTCAGGAAAGCTGGCCGCCTACGCGCGCACGATGGCCGAGGCAGTCGCTGTGCATCTGCGTGATCAGCCACTGACCCTCACTCCCGACGAGCTGGCCGAGCTGCCGCAACAGCGCGAGCGCTTCTGCGCGGCCCAGCTGCAGACACCCGCGCTGAACGCCGAGATCAGCGACAACAGAGTCGGCTGGACCCGGATGGACCTGGTGCGTCTGGCGCATCGAGACGAGATGGTCTTACGAGAGGCCGCCTTGTGCGTGCGACTGGACGGCCGCGAGCTGGCCGACGTCGCCGCCGACGCGAAAGCGGAGCTGCAGGAAACTAGCGTGCTGTTCGATGATGCCGAACCGCTGCTGCGCACCAGGTTGCTTGCCGCGAATCCCGGCGACCTGATCGGACCGGTGGCGATCGGAGGGGGTTATCAGTTGGTGCTTGTCGTGCGGCAGGTCGTGCCGAGCCTGGACGACCCGATGGTGCGCGTTCGTGCGGAAGGTGTGCTCACCAAGCGAGCGCTCGCCGCCGAGGTCAATCGCTACGTGAATTGGCATGAGCGTCTCTGACCGCCCACTCGTGCCGAGTGTGCCCTTCGAGCTCCGCCGGGTGGCGTTGCTGGAATTGATGCCGACCGATGTGCGCCGGCTGGTGGAGGCGTCGTTCACGCCCGTGGAATTCGGTTTCGGCGAGGTGATCGTCACCGAAGGCGATCAAGCCGACGCGCTGTTTGTGATCCAGTCCGGGACCGCGCGGGTGGTCAAGGCCGGCGATGACGGCGTGGAGGTACCCCTCAACGTCTTGCGGGCCGGCGACGTCTTCGGTGAGCGGGCGCTGCTGGACCGTGAGCGGAAGCGCACCGCGACGATCCGCGCCTCCAGCCCGGTGGAGGCGCTGCGGCTGGACCGACACGTATTTGAGGCGCTGGTCCGTAGCGAGCCGAAGGTGGGTCACTACGTCGAGTTGCGCATTCGGCGCCACGAGCTGAGCGATTTCCTGCGCGAGTACACCGCTTTCGCCGACCTTCCGCCCGAGGTGCTGCGGCTGCTGCTGGAAGGCTTGGTCCCCAAGTCGGTCAGCGCCGGAGAGGTGGTGATCCGGCAAGGTGACCCGGCCGGCGCGATGTACATCGTCCGCAACGGCCGGCTGCGCGCCTACATCGATCGCGACGCCAAGCGCGAACAGCGGTCGTACCTACGGCGCGGCGATTTCTTCGGCGAGGTGTCGCTGCTCAGGGGAACCGATCGCACGGCCAGCGTCGAGGCGGTCAGCGACTGCGAGCTGTGGGCGCTCGAACCGGAGCTGTTCGCCCGGCTGGTCGACGAGGACCCGGAGTTTCGGCAGCGCATCGAGCAGCGCATCGCCGCCTACGACTACCGCCGCTTCGCACACGTCCCGCTCGACTTCGCCGACGAACTGCTGCCGGCGGATGCGGCCGGGCCGGAGGCCCTCAGCGCGCAGCAGACCGAGGCCGCCGGGGCCGAATACCCGCCGCAAGCCGGCATCACCATCGAAGAGGATTTCGACGGATTCGTCCGCCCGGCCAGGCGCATCCGCCGCTTTCCCCATGTGATGCAGGTCGATACGGCGGACGCGGGCGCTGCGTCGCTGGCAATGATCTGCCGCTATTACGGTCGCAAAGTGTCGACCACGCTGGTGCGCGATGCCGTCAACACCGCGGTTGACGGTACGAGCCTGCTCGGTATCCGCCAGGGGGCCGAGTCGCTCGGTCTTTCGGTGCGTACCGCAAAGGTGTCCAAGAGTCGGCTGGACGAGATGCCGCTCCCGGCGATTCTGCACTGGGCAAACAACCACTGGCTGGTCGTATACGACGTCGACGCCCAGCATGCGCGGGTCGCCGATCCGGCGCGGGGGTGCCGGCGCATCCCGCGATCCGAACTCGAGTCGAAGTGGTCGGGCTACGCGGCATTCCTGGCTCCCACCGAAGCGTTGCTGAAGACGCCGGTTGAAAAGTCGCGCATCGGCTGGCTACTCGGGTTTTTCCGGCCGTACCGTCGATCGCTGTTGCTGGCGGTTGTTCTCGGCTTCGTCGCCGCCGGTGCCTCGATGCTGGTTCCGGTGATCAGCAAATTCATCGTCGACCGGGTGATCGTCAAACACGACGTGGGATTACTCACGGCGCTGGTGCTGATCATGTTCGGCGCGCTGGGGATCTCGGTGATGGCCACGTACGTGCAGAGGCTGCTGCTCAGTCGCGTCGCCGTGAGCGTCGACCGGGCCAGCCTCGACACGCTCTCCGAGGCGCTGCTGGCGCTGCCGATGAGCTACTTTCACGCTCGGCGCACCGGCGACATCGGCCGGCGCCTCAACGGCATGCAGTTGGTGCGGGATTTCCTGGTCCAGCGCGGCGTGCAGACTCTCACCTCCATCGCTCAGGTCATCGTCGCCCTGGCGATCATGAGCGTTTACAGCTGGCCGCTGAGTCTCATCTACCTGATCTTCGCCGCGTCGCTGTATACCGCGCTGCTGCGCTTCACCCAGAGACGCCTCCGGCCCGTCTACGAAGGGCTCGAAGAGCACTGGAGCAGGTACCAGTCCCGACAGATCGACTCCATCAGGGGTATCGAGACAGTCAAGGCGATGGGCGCGGAAAAGTCGCTGCGCCGGATACTGCTCAAACAATTCGACGAACTGTCCGAGCGGCTCTACCGGGCGGACCTGACCGCGATGCTGTTCTGGGGCGGCATCCAGCTGCTGTCGTTCCTGTCGCTGGCCCTGTTTCTCTGGCTGGGCGCGCTGCAGGTGCTGCACCACCGAATGACGATCGGGGAGCTCATCTCCTTCAACGCCCTGGTTCTGCTCGCCAACCAAGCAGTCGTGAGCATCGTCGGGATCTGGGATCAGTTGCAGCGCACCGTCGTTCTGCTCAACCGGCTCAACGACATCCTCGACCATGACGCCGAGCAGGGTACCGACCACTCGGGACTGACGCCGGTGAAATCGCTCTCCGGCCACGTCCACTTCCGGCGCCTGACCTTCAAGTACCCCGGACCGGCCCAGGCGCCGGTGCTCGACGAGGTCGACTTCGAAGTCCAGCCGGGTACCCGGGTGGCCATTGTCGGCCGGAGCGGCTCGGGCAAAACCACACTCATCAAATGCCTGTGCGGACTGATCGAGCCGACCGGCGGCACCATCCTCTACGACGGTGCCGACCTGACCGGCCTTGACCTGCGCCAGTTACGCCAACACATCGGTTTCGTGCTGCAAGAGAACCACATGTTCAATGCGACGATCGCCGAAAACATCGCCTTCGGTTGCGAGAACCCCGACCCGGAGCAGGTGATGTGGGCCGCGCGGGTGGCCAACGCCGCAGGATTCATCGAGCGCCTCCCGCGAGGGTATGAAACGCCCATCGGTGAAACCGGCCTGCTGCTCTCGGGCGGTCAGCGTCAACGCATCGCGATCGCCCGCGCCGTCTACCACCGTCCCCCGGTGCTGGTGTTCGACGAAGCCACCAGCGCGCTCGACACCGAGTCGGAGCGGGCCGTCAAAGACAATCTCGACCAGCTGCTGCAAGGGCGTACGTCGTTCGTGATCGCCCATCGGCTCAGCACAGTCCGCGACTCCGACATCATCCTGGTGCTCGAGAAGGGCCGGCTCGTCGAGAGTGGCACGCACGACGCGCTCCTGGCCCGTGAGGGCTTGTACTACTACCTGTGCAGCCAGCAGCTCACGATGTAGATGGACTCTCCGGAGCCGTCTACGTGCCGGAAATGTCGTACAGCGATCTCAGCCCGACGTGCGGTAACGGAATAGGATCGACGGGCTCCGCTGCGGTCGGATACGCCGAACCCAGTAGAGGCTGTGCGGCTGCCTCCGGTGCATAGGGCAGAGCTGAATAGGCGGTCGGGTGCGCGGTGTGCCTGAAGACGGGGGCTTCGATTTGGTTCCCGAAGTCGTAGTCGGGCGGATGCAGCACCACCGGCTCCTGCGCTGCCGGGCCGAAGGCGCTTACTGGGTCATAGCCGCTGCCGGCCGAGTCGGAGCTGACGTCGGAGAACGCGTCCCCAGGATAGCTGGTGCCTGCGTCGGGGCTGACGCCGGAGATTGCGCTCGTGCGGTAGCCGGTGGGCGGTATCGGCTTGAGGGGCGTGCCGGTGAGGTCGACGGGTGTACCGGGCATCCTCGGCGGGGGCGGCGGGGCGAAGGGGCTCGCCGGGTAGGGGCGGGGGACCACGACCTGAGTCGGGCCGTAGGCGCCGGGCGCGCTACCTGTCGTCGGCGGCGGCGATGCCGGGCTCGGCTGCCCGCCGACGTCGCTGCCCGGGGTGGTCCTGCTCCCCGTGTCGTGGCGGGGCGGAACGGGCCGATCCGGCGGGCGCGCTTCCGTGGCGGGCGGCGCGGTCGATCCCTGCGGTGCGCTCGTCATCTGCTCGAGGTAATGGCGCCATGCCTGGAGGTAGCCGAACAGCTGATTGGTGTAGTCAGCCGGCGCGGGCGGCATCACCGGCGCGGGCGGCATCACCGGGGTGGGCGGCAGCACCGGGGTTGGCGGCATGGGCGGCGCCATGAAGTGGCCCCCGGGCGGCATGGCGGGCATCGCGGGCGGTGCGGCCGGGTATGGCAACCCGCCCGTCATCGTCGTCCACTGCTCCAGCAGCTGCCGCCAGGTGTGCAGATAAGCGAGCAACTGCTGGTTGTAGTCGCTTGTGGGCATGGACATTTGTTGACCTCCAGCGAGTGGCGGGATAAGTGACGCGGGGACGCTGAATGCATCCAACGGATGGGGCAGCGACCGTTCGCAGGAATGCGAGTCCAGCGTGCGTAGCGCACGGGTGTCGGCCGGCTCGCGGTTTTCGATGTCGAAGACGTAGCAGTAGTCACCGGCCGGAGTCGGCAGCCGGATCGGACTCGACAAACCCTGATCGAGAAAGCCGAAAGGAAACTCCCAGGGGAGCCTGGCCTTCTCGCGGCGATCGACACCGCCCGATTCGACCCAGATGTAGTGGTCGAGAATGGCGTTGACGGCATGGCGTCCCGACTCGCACGCAGCCTCCATCGACGTCATCCGAGTGAACGTCTTGTTCCAGGTGCCCGCGAAGACCACCGAATTGTTGTGCACCTGGTAGCCGCCATGGCGGGCCTGCCAGACATTCCGCCACTCGAGGTCGTAGAGCCACCAGTCCTCGGGCGGGGTGCTACTCCAGGAGGTTCCGTGTGGGTTCCACGGGTCGCTGCTGGGCCGGTTGTTCCAGTCCCCGACGATGGGAACGAGGTAGGGCGTCTTGTTGCGGACGGCGCGACCCCGACCCTGACCCTGACCGGGCCCGGAGGCCATTTCCAGGCCCCGATCGAGCGCGTACCAGACCGGCCACGGCAAGACTTCCTCGGCGACGCATTCGGCGTTGCTGGTCAGCGCAGAGATGATCTGGCGCCACACCTCCGCCGCGATTTCGTCGGGAGTGCAGTCGCGGGCCGCCTTGCCGTTGCCGGACTCGTCGAGCAGATGACGGGAGGGCGAATTGAAATTCCCGATGTCGACGGAAAGCACCGAGACGTGGCCGTCGCGGTCCAGCATCGGTTCCCGCTCCCAAAATCCGTGCTGGTTGATCGACGACAGCGCCCACTCGCTGCCGGCGTACAACATGTGTCCGCGGAGTAGCTGGAACTCCGTGTCGAAGTAGTACTGGATGCCGCAGAGCGTTTGGAAACGATCCCACGGCACCCGACCCATCTGATCCACCGCGTAGGGGTCCCGCCGCTGGCGGGGCCGCGTCGTCTCGGTCTGCAGTGGGCCGTCGGGCGGGGGAGCCAAGGTGGTGAAACCGTCCAGCTTGGCCACGGTGCCGGCGGTGCCCGCCGCGCGCAGCGCCGAGGTGAGGTATTCGGCTGCCGGGGCGTCGGCGGCGATCACCGTGTAGTCCGGAGTCACGCGCGTACCGTCGCCGAACGTGATCTGCACTCGGGGTCGCAGATGGGGCGGCTGAGTGGGGTCGAAGGCCGGAGGATCGAGGCACTTCGCCGCACCGTGGACGAAACGGACACCGAGTGCGACGAGGTGGCGGTACCAGTGGTCGAACCACGCCTCGGTGGTGGGACCGTTGAGCACCCCGTCGGCCTTGTCGTCGCGGCGGTCCATATTCAGGTAGAGCTGTAGATAGGTGGTGATGTTGGTGCGTGCATCCCCCCAGTTCGAGTCGAATGCAGCCAGGACCCTTGGCATTTCACGCAAGAACGCTTCGAACTTCGGTGTGTAGGAGAACTGGTTGATCCCGGTCGCCGGGTCGTGACCGACGAAGAAGTCGTAGGCGGAGACGTTCTCGAGCTCTGTTGCGCGACGCAACGGGCTGGTGACGAGGTAGCGCAGCAGCCTGCCCTGCAATGTCGTGATATCGCCAGGTGCGAAGCCCAAATTCGCAAGCTGGTCAAGGATGCTGACGAACTCGGCGGGGCTGCGTGGGAGTTCGCGAGGAAAGACGAGCGACGGCTTGCCGTCAACCGTCATACCCTGGGTGACTACCCGCCGGACATTGTCATAGACGGTGCGTGCGGTCTGTGTCCAGTGGGGCCTGCCGCTGGCCGTACGCGTGGATTGGTAGACCGGGATGCGCTGGAACATGTCCCAGATATGTAGGTAGTACGCCGGGAAGAAGCGGAAGCCATGTTCGCCCGCAACCGCTCGCCCAGGCAGACATGGATGGCCCCGCCGGCCCGGGAAGGGACGCAGCTCGGCGTTGCTTCCGTCCTGCGTGCCCACCGTCGAGTACTGAGAGGCGGCGAGTCCGCCGAGCTTGACGGGCGGGTACGTTCCTGGCGGCTCGGGCCCAACCCCGTTGCGCTCATCGAGTAGAGGCTCGTACACCGTGACGACGAAGCCGCGTTCCGCGAGTTCCTGCGCGGCGGTAAGCCCTGCGATGCCGGCCCCGAGGACTGCCACCGTGGGACGTCGTTTGCAGGATCCCGGCGTCGTGATGCGCTCGCTCATGACGCCCCCACGCGAAGTTCGGACAGCAGTCCGGGCTGCGAGGCTGCCCGTACCGCGGCGTGCACGTACGCCAGCAGCGAGTCGTGAGCGCGCTGGACGTCGTCGAGCGAACCTTGCACGCTAACCGTGCCCGCCTCCACGGCCTCGCTGAGCGCCACGGCGGCGTCGAGCACATCGAGGATGGTGGCTCGCGAGGTGGCGATCCGGACGCCGGCCACGTCCGCCGCACCGTCGGTCACCTGAAGGCGGTCGCCACCGCGCAGGGTGAAGACCTCGCCGTCGACGTCGAGTTCGACCGCCATGGGGCCGAGCTCTGCGACCAGCAAGCGATAACTGTCGGGCACCTCGTGCTCCAGGTGCTCTATCGAGCGCCGCAATAGCGACGAAACCCGTTCAGCCATGGAGGAACTCGAATACACCAGTGCCGACGAAGTCGACGTCCTCGCCGTTGATCGTCCCGCTCGCCCGGGCGGTGCCGCCGGTTTCGCAGAGCACAGTCGATCGGTCGAGGCGTACTTCGCTGGGCTGCGCCAGGCGGGCATAGGACTGTGGGCGGAACTCGGCGTGCACCGTGTCGCCCGTCCGGGTCGCGGTGATCTCGATCCGCTCGGGCACACCCGGCACCTCGCCGTCCAGCAGCAGCCGCATCGGGGGCGGCAAGGTGCAGTCGGCTGCGTGGCCGAGTAAGCCGACCGAGCGCGTCTGCACCGCGGCACGCCGGAATATCGCAGCGGGCTCGTCGTGGTGCCAGACGTAGAGCGCTCGGGACAGACAACGCAGCCGGCTCCGGTCGGTCATCTGCAGGAACACCATCGACCACGGGTCGTCGGGTCGCTCGGGCAACAGGGTGCCCCAGGTCCAGCCGAAGTCGTCGCCCCACCAGAACCGACCCCAGTTGTGGTCGTGATAGGCGAGGTCGTTCTCGATGCGGCGCTCCCGGCCGCCGATCCGCAGCCACCCCTCGGCGCGCAGCCTCGGCACGAAGAGCCAGCACATCCGGCCGTCTCCCACCGGTTGGTTGTTGACCACGAACGGCCGACTCATCGAGGCGAAGTGCAACTCACCCCGAATTTCCTTGTCGGGCAGGTCGATTGCCACACGATAGCCGTCGGGTAGCACCGTCATCCGGTTGCCGCCGATGGTCACATCGCCGAGATCGGCCGAGACGTCCAGGGCGCTGCCGTCGAACCGCTCGATGGCTCCGGTCCATTTCTTGGTCGAGTTCTGGTCGTGAGCGATCACGATGACGCGTGGCGCGAGCCGGACCTGACCGGCGCCGAACACTTCGTTGGTGAGGCTGAAGTTGATTAAGAGCCGGAAGCCTCGCCCCTGCACCACGAAGTGGTGCCACTCCTTGAAACCCTCGGGCCGGGCGCTGGCGAACACCGGGGTGCGCAGGAAGTCGCTGCCTGCCAGCATCGCGGTCATCGCAGCCACCTGGTCGTCGAGCTGGGGGGTGGCGTCTCAGCGGTAGGATTCTGTTGTGCCGCAGCGGAATTGGCGAGCCGTTCGATCGCCTCTCCCAGGCTGGCCAGCCCGAGCAGCAGGTGCACGAAGTCGTCGGAGTCGCGGGGTAGGTCGGATCGGCGACTGCCATCATCGGCCAAGGTGTGTACCACCCGGGCCAGCCCGGCCAGGCCAACCAGGTAGCCGATGAAATTGCTCTGGTCGGCGAGCGCCGCGCGCGGATCGGTGAGAGTCATGCGAACCCCTCGGGCCGCAGCCGAGCCAGGATGGAATCGTCGAGGCCACGCCCCATCACCGCGTCGGCCAACAGGTCCGCCCACGCGTCGGGGGCAGCGTTGGGCGCGGCGGGACCGTCGAGAACGTTGAGGCTCACCGTCTCCCAGACGAGGCGGAGGTTCTCCACCGCCTCCGAGGCGGCCAACGCGTCGCGCAGCCGCGCCCCGTCGGGTGTGTCCGCGTAGCGGCGGCCCTCGGCGACGAGCAGGTCGTGCAGCCCACGCGCGGCGGCGGGGTTGCCCAGGACCGCGCGGCGCGCACCGAGCAGCAGGTCGAACACCGTCCGCTCGGTCCCGCGGGCCTCGTCCGGCGGGGCCGGAAGCAACCGCGGGGTCTCCCGCTCGATGAGGTCGAGAGTGAGCTCGCGGATCCTCTCCAGCTCCGCCAGCATGCCGATCAGGACGTCGGGGCTCATCGGGTCCGCCCGTGTACGTAGTCCACCAGGTTGACCAGCATGTCCCGGTGCCGGCTGGGTGGCAACAAGTCGAGGCCGGAAAGCACGGCGGCCGCGTCCTGGGCCTGCCGGGCGGCGACATCCCGCGCGTGCTTCAGCGAACCGACGCGGTGCATCAATTCGTAGAGCCATCGAATGTCGTCGAGGCTCTTCGACTCCGACGGACGTTGACCCTGCAGCCGAGCCTCGATTTCGGCCCGACCCGACTGGGACAGCTGGCCGAGGGCGGCGAGCCGATCCAGCAGTTCGGTCATCCCCAGCTCGCCGTCGGCGCCTGGGCGGCGCTTGGCCAGAATCTGCAGCGCGCGATCCCGGTCCTTCGGTTCGGCGGTCCGCAAGGTGTGCAGCAGCATCAGGGTCCGCTTGCCCTCCCAGAGGTCGCCGCCGATCTCCTTGCCGTACTCCTCCGGGTCCGCCCGCAGGTTCAGCAGGTCGTCGGTGATCTGAAAGGCCGCGCCGAGGTGTCGGCCGAGGGACTCCAGTGGGTCCAACCGCTCAGGTCCGGCGCCGGCCGCGATCGCGCCGGCCTGCAGCGGCGTGATGAACGAGTACCAGCTGGTCTTGAGTTCCACCATCTTGAGGTAGTCGGCATCGTCGAGCCGCCACGCGTTGGACCGCACCCACTCGAGCTCCAGCGCCTGGCCGTCGACCGTGAGCCGGGTCATCTTGGCGACGGCGCGCAGGATACGCAGGGCAGGCCCCAGCCCTACCCGCTCGACGTTGTCCAGCAGCGGCTGCAGCGAGAGCGACAGCATGGCGTCGCCGACGTTGACGGCGATCGGCACGCCGTGGTCGACGTGCAACGTGGGTTTGCCTCGCCGCCACCAGGATTCGTCCTCGATGTCGTCGTGGATGAGAAACGCGTTGTGGTACAGCTCGAGCGTTGCGGCGGTCGGCAGGATGGCCTCGAGATGGCCGCCGAGCCCGAGGCAGGTCGCGATGCCCAGCGCCGGCCGAAGCGCCTTCCCGCCCCGCATCGGATAGTCCAGGATCAGGTCATAGAAGCCGCTTGCGGCGTCCTGGCCGGGACCGTAGAGCCGTTTGATCTCGCCGTCGCACGCGTCCTTGCACAAGGCGAGATAGTCCTCGAGCGGGTTCGGCACGGTCCGCACCGAGCGCGCGTCAGGCAGGGTGGAAGTCAT
>NZ_DATJYB010000182.1:0-3477 GCF_035499775.1 Mycobacterium sp.
TGGGTTGAAGGGCACGATGAGCGAGGCCTTATGAAGAATCTTCATAAGGCCTCTTATGACGACCAGCCCGTTATGCCGACCCCGCCGCGGGATTGCCTGCGGGCCAGCAGGATCACCACGACAAGGTCGGCATAATCGTCGGCATCTACAGTCCATCGAGGAACGCGAGGACAGCGTCGGTGGGCTGGTAGCGGCCCGGTGGAGCATCGCGCGGTGCGGTTCGGGCTAGTGCTTTTTCCTTAAGGGCCATGTCGGCGTGGAGATAGACCTGAACCGTTGAGAGGTTCGTATGCCCAAGCCACAACGCGATCACGGCAGCGTCGGCCCCAGCTTGAAGGAGGGCCATTGCGGCCGAATGCCGCATGACATGTGGCGTGACCTTCTTCTCGCGCAGGGTCGCGCATGATCGTGTGGCGGTGTCGGCGTGCTTGGCGACCAGTCGTTGCAGCGCGTCACGGCTCATTGCGGTACCGCGTCGAGTCGGGAACAGCGGGTCGCTGGGTTGGCCGCCGCGTTCGCCGATCCAGGCAGCCAGGACCTGCACGGTGTCGGCGGACAGCGGGGTGACCCGCTGCTTGCGCCCCTTTCCGACACAACTGACGTGCGCACCGGGACCCGGGTGCACGTCGCCGAGCATCAGGGCGGTGAGTTCGCTGGCGCGCAGCCCGGTCTGGCAGGCCAGGCGAAGCAGAGCGTGGTCACGTCGCCCGGTCCAAGTGCTTTGGTCCGGTGCTGCGAGCATCTCGTCGATCTCGGTATCGGTGAGGTAGGTGATCAGGGCCCGGTCGAAGCGGCTTGGTGGGATCGCCAATACCCGCTGGATGTTCGCGGCGTGCTCAGGATGGTGCAATGCCGCGAAGCGAAACAGCGAGTGAATCGCGCCAGCCGGGCATTGCGGGTGCGGGCGCTGTTGCCGCGTTCGACCTGCAGGTGGTGCAGGAACGCGCCGATCAGCGGCGCGTCCAGATCGGCGACGTCCAGCTCCGACGGTGTCTTGCCGGTCTGGCGGGCGGCGAAGACGAGCAGCAGCTTGAGTGTGTCGCGGTAGGCGGCGATGGTGTGGCCGCTGACTTGGCGCTGCCCGGCGAGCCGGTCGGTGAAGAACGCCTGCAGCGCGGGCGCAAGGCTGCTCATCGCCGCCCTCCCTGGTGGGCGTCGAGCCGCCGCCCAACAACGGCCATCAACTCCGGCGCAGCCGAGAGGTACCAGTAGGTGTTTGCCGGTTCGACGTGGCCCAGGTAGGTCGACAGCCGCGGCAGCATCGCCTGCACGTCGGTGCCGTCGCGGTACCAGTCCAGCACGCACCCAACGGCGACCGAATGCCGGAGGTCATGAATTCTTGGCCGGCATGACGCGGAACGCCGCCGGATGCTGGCCTGCTCGAGCAACCGGCTGAAGGTGATGCCGATGTTGCTGTGCAGCAACCGCGTCCCTCGCGTGGACAAGAACAATGCTGGGCTGGGCGGGCGGGGAAGCAGCTTTCGGCGCAGCCTCACGTAGCGCGCCAGGGCCTCGACTGTGGTCGGGTGTAGTGGAACCAGGCGCTGCTTGTTGAACTTGGCGTGGCGAATCACCAACAGCTCGCGGCCGCGGTCGAAGTCGGCGTCGTCGAGGGCGATCGCTTCCCCGATGCGGATGCCGCTGACTGCAAGCAGTCCGATCAAGGTCTGGTAGGTGTGCGCCCGCAGCCGGGGCTGCAGCGCGCCAGCCGCCCGGATCAGCGCTTGGATCTCGGCGTCGGAATACAGGTATGGGGTAGCGCGGCACGGCCCGCAGCGAATCATCCCGGTCGGTGGAACCTCCACGCTCGCATCCAGGCCGTGCAGATAGCTGGCGAAGCCGCGCACCGCGCGTAGCCGGATCGCCCACCAGTGCCGGGATGCCTGCGCCGGCTGCACCGCCCAGGCCAGTGCGTGCTCGGTAGTGACCGTGGCCAATCCGGTGTCGTCGAGGTAGTCGAGGAACTGCTCCAACAGCCGCCCAACGGAAACCAGGTGGAAGCCCAGCGCACGGCGCAGCGCAAGGTAGTCGGCCAGTGCCTGCCTCAGCGTGGCGGTCATGACGCACCGCCAAGGATGTCGATCGGCCAGGGTTTGGCCAGCGTGCGCAGCGCCCGTTCGTCGACCTTGGCGTAAATCGCGGTCGTGGCCGGCCAGATATGACGTATGGTCTGCCCGATCTCGGTCAGCGAGCCGCCGCGGCGCAGCATCGCAGTTGCCGCGAAGTGGCGCAGGCGATGGGCTCCGATGGTGCCCAGCCCGGCCCGCCGCCCAGCCACCTCGACCAGGGTGCTGACCCCGACCGAGGTCAGCCCCCGATACGGCGCCTGCATGCGCAGGAACACCGCCCGGTCCAGCGCCACTGCCGGCCGGCCGTGGCGCAGGTAGTCCACGATCGGCTCACCCACGTCGGCCGGCAACGGCAGCCGGTCGCGGCGATTGCCCTTGCCGTGCACGGTGAGCTCACCGCGCCGCCAATCGATGTCCTCCAGCGTCAACGCCGCGACTTCGCCGACACGCAGCCCGAGCCGGGCCAGCAGGGTCAGGATCGCGAAGTCGCGCTGCCCGGTCGGGGTGGCCCGGTCGCAGGACGTCAGCAGCGCGGCCACCTGATCGTCCGAGAGCGCCTTGGGTAGACCAGTCTGTGTCCACCCCGGCGGTGATAGGACGGCCGCAGCCAGCGGCCGGTCAAGCAGGCTGGCCACGTGCAAAAAGACAAGCAGCGACCGCAACGCGGACACCGTTCGCTTCACCGAACATGGCCGGTGGCGGCTCGCCGTGACCACGAACGCGTTCACCTCCGCAGCCGTCAGCGCCCCGAGATCGAGCTGGCCAGCGCGCCCATCCGCTCGCTCGCGCAGGAACGGGCCGGCCAGCCGCAGATTCAGGTCGACCGTGTTCTCACTGAGCCCCCGCTCCACGATGAGGTAGTGCCGGTAACGGGCCAGCAGCTGGTCCACCGGCGTGGCCGGGGCCGGCGCCGAGAACACCGGCAGCACATCCAGTCGCTGCAGGTAGCCCACCAGCGGCCGCAGCGCCCGCACGGTGCGCTCCCCGACATACCCGCCGGCGCGACGTTCGGCGAAGTACGCTTCCACCCGTGCCGGCGTCAACCCGGCAATGTCGAGGCCTTCCCGGCTCAGCCAGCGATCCAGGTGCGCCATCAGCCGTATCTGCACCGCGGCCGACAGTGGTGTGTACCCCTGCCGCTCCAACTCGGCGCGGAACCCCTGCGCGTACGGTGCAAGCGGGCCAGTCACCCTCGCCCAGCATGGTGCTGTCGTCATCACATTCTCCTTCCCAACCGGTGATCGGAGAACACGACGCTAGACAGGGACGACGATTATGCCGACCTTGTCGTGGTGATCCTGCTGGCCCGCAGGCAATCCCGCGGCGGGGTCGGCATAACGGGCTGGTCGTCATAAGAGGCCTTATGAAGATTCTTCATAAGGCCTCGCTCATCGTGCCCTTCAACCCA
>NZ_DATJYB010000183.1:0-11322 GCF_035499775.1 Mycobacterium sp.
CCACTGCTGCCTCCCGTAGGAGTCTGGGCCGTATCTCAGTCCCAGTGTGGCCGGACACCCTCTCAGGCCGGCTACCCGTCGTCGCCTTGGTAGGCCATCACCCCACCAACAAGCTGATAGGCCGCGGGCCCATCCCACACCGCAAAAGCTTTCCACCAAAAGGCATGCGCCTTGAGGTCCTATCCGGTATTAGACCCAGTTTCCCAGGCTTATCCCGATGTGCAGGGCAGATTACCCACGTGTTACTCACCCGTTCGCCACTCGAGTACCCCGAAGGGCCTTTCCGTTCGACTTGCATGTGTTAAGCACGCCGCCAGCGTTCGTCCTGAGCCAGGATCAAACTCTCCAAACAAAAACTCCTCGACAAGCGAGGTGAATTTAAAATCAGAGATACCTGACAAGACGCCAATTAACTGGCATCAAAAAACGACCATACCCACACACGGGGGGTGCAAATATGGTCAAAAAACAACAACAAAAAATGAAAACCACCAAACACACTATTGAGTTCTCAAACAACACACTCGCTTTTTCTGCCCGGCTCGGGGCAACCCTGCCAGCTTAATACAAATCCGGCAGAGGCGTCAAGCCCCGGTTTTTCGGCCGTCCCTGTGCGGGTGACCGCGCCTGTCGGGCGATGTCTAAGAGTACACCCGCTCGATCTCCGCTCCCAAACTCGCCAGATTCTCTACGAAGAGCGGATAACCGCGGTCGATGTGGAAGACGTCGTGGACCTCGGTGTCGCCGTCGGCGACCAGGCCCGCGAGCACCAAACCGGCGCCGGCCCGGATGTCCGAACACCACACGGGCGCGCTGGAGAGTTGCGGAAGACCCCGGACGACGGCGTGATGCCCGTCGGTGCGGGCGTCGGCGCCGAGCCGGATCATCTCTTCGACGAATCGGAACCGTGCCTCGAACACGTTCTCCGTGATCATCGACGTGCCGTCGGCGATCGACGCCAGCGCGATCGCCATCGGCTGCAGATCGGTGGGAAATCCGGGAAACGGCAACGTCGCGACGTTGACGGCCTTGGGCCGCTCGTACTGGGCTATCCGGAAACTGTCATCCGTCTGGGTGACGGTGGCACCCGCGTCGTGCAACTTGTGCAGCACGACCTGAAGATGCCCGGGATCGACGCCCGTCACCGTGATGTCACCGCGGGTGATGGCGGCTGCGATGCCCCAGGTGGCGGCCACGATGCGGTCGCCGATCACCCGGTGCTCGGTCGGATACATCCGCGGGACGCCGGTGATCGTCATCGTGGGCGAACCCGCGCCTTCGACCTGCGCACCCATCTGGTTCAACATCGTGCACAGGTCGACGACGTCGGGTTCCCGCGCGGCGTTGTGAATCGTGGTGACACCCTCTGCCAGCACGGCGGCCATCAGAATGTTCTCGGTGGCCCCCACCGAGGGAAACTCCAACTGAATCTCCGCGCCGCGCAACGTTTCTGCTTGAGCCACCACGCAACCGTGCTCGATGTTGCAGTGCGCGCCCAGCTGCCGCAGGCCCGCCTGGTGCATATCCAGCGGCCGCGATCCGATCGCATCACCGCCCGGCAGCGCAACCTTGGCCCGCTTGCACCGGCCGACCAGTGGTCCGAGCACACAGACCGACGCCCGGAACTGCCGTACCGCGGCGAAATCGGCGTCGTACTTGGGCTCGTCGGGCGAGGTGATTCGGGCGACGTCGCCGTCGAGTTCGACGGTGGCGCCCAGGCCGCGCAGCACCTCCGCCATCAGCGGGACGTCGAGGATGTCGGGACAGTTGGTGATGGTGCTGGTGCCCTCGGCCAACAATGTCGCGGCCATGAGCTTGAGCACGCTGTTCTTGGCCCCCCCGACGGCGACTCGGCCGGACAACCGGTCACCACCGGTCACCACGAAACGCTCAGCCACCCGCGTCAGTCTAGTGAAGCGGTATCGGCTTGTCAGTCAGCCGAGACGCTCAACCCGGTACCGTTTTGGTCATGGCAGTACATCTGACCCGCATCTATACGCGAACCGGCGACGACGGAACCACCGGATTGAGCGATTTCTCACGGGTCTCGAAAAACGACGCCCGGCTGGTGGCGTATGCGGATTGCGACGAGGCCAACTCCGCGATCGGCGTGGCAATCGCGCTGGGAAACCCCGATCCGGAGATCACGGACGTGCTGCGCCAGATCCAGAACGATCTGTTCGACGCCGGCGCGGACCTGTCGACACCTGTCGTGGCGAGTCCCGAGCACCCGCCGCTACGAATCAGCCAGCCCTATATCGACCGGCTGGAGGTCTGGTGCGACGGGTACAACGAAGCCTTGCCGGCGCTGAATTCCTTTGTGCTGCCTGGCGGTTCGCCGTTGTCGGCGCTACTGCACGTGGCGCGCACTGTGGTACGCCGGGCGGAGCGGTCGGCATGGGCCGCGCTCGATGCGCACCCGGACGGTGTCAGCGTACTGCCGGCGAAATATCTGAACCGGCTGTCGGACCTGCTCTTCATCCTGTCGCGACTGGCCAACGGGGGCGAGGACGTGCTGTGGCGACCGGGTGGCGGCGCCCACAGCGCGGGCTAGCCCGAACGTTTAGATCCCTTGCCGTGAAACATAATCGATCGATTCCCCCGGCGACAGTCATCCCGGTGCTGGTATATCCCGACGTGCGAGCCGCAGTGGACTGGCTCACCGCGGCATTCGGGTTCGCCGAGCGAGTCCGAATTGGCGAAAGTCACCGAGCGCAAATGAGTATCGGGGCCGACGGCGCGATGATCGTCGCCGATGTCCACGGCGATCAGCAGGCGCCGACGGCCGATGTCGTGACACATGTCATCAAGGTTCGGGTCGAAGACGTCGACACGCAGTTCGAGCGCGCCCGGGCGGCCGGCGCCAAAGTGCTGGAGCCGCCGATCGATCAGGAGTACGGCGAGCGCGAGTGCACCCTGGAAGACCTCGCCGGCCATCGCTGGCAATTCAGCCAAACACTGCGCGATGTCAGCCCCGAAGAATACGGATGCGAGACCGTCAAGCCCTGGTATTGAGGGCGAGACAACTCGCGTCACACACTGCGACGGCGGGCGCGCGGGGAAGGACGCGACTCCAGCCACGATAGGAACGCCGTCAATGCGCCCTGGTCGAACGCGAGCTCATAACCCGATCGGCGGTCCTGGGTCGTGTCACGCAGTTCCAGCACGACGATTGCATCGGTCATGATGTCGTACTCGTCGCCGCGCGGACCGCGCCTGGCGATGATCTCCACGCCTCGCCGGCTGAGCCGACGGTCCGGCCACAACCGCAGACTGGACAAGCGATAGAACGCGGCTTCGCCGCCGCGGTACCGGATTACGCCGTGACGCCAGCCGTGGCCCCCGACCGCCGGGATGTCGCGCATGATCCCTGCCGTGCCGCCCCGACGCAGCTTCCACAGCCGATAACTCAGCGCGAGGACAGCCACTCCCAACACGACGACGAGCGCGGCCATGCCGACCATGGGCGCGCTCATCGGCGGCTAGTCGAGCGCGCCGACAGCGCGCAATCTTGCGCGACCCCTGGCGGCGATCTTCGGATCGTCGGACTCGGAGTCCTGCTTGGCGGCGCTTTCGTCGATCTCCGACTCGAACTCCGCAGACTCGGCGAGAATGCTGACGCCTTCCTCGGTCACCGACATGAAGCCGCCGTCCACGGCGACCCGCAGGTCGGCTTCATCTTCCCGCTCGACGCGCACCATGGCGTCATCGACCAGCTGGGCCACCAAGGGGATGTGGCGAGGCAGAATGCCGATCTCACCGACGGTGGTGCGGGTGAAGACGAACGTTGCCTCGCCCGACCAGATCTTGCGGTCGACCGCGACGATCTCAACCTTCAATTCGGCCATGCCACACCACCTTTCGAGTCAGACGGGCCGTTACAGCTTGGCACCGAGGCTCTCGGCCTTGTTGGCCAAGTCTTCGAGCCCACCGATCAAGAAGAAGGCCTGCTCGGGTACGTGGTCGAATTCGCCCTTGCACAAGCGGTCGAACGCCTCGATGGTCTCCTTCACCGGAACCGTCGAACCGGGCTGGCCGGTGAACTGTTCGGCCGCCATCATGTTCTGGCTGAGGAAGCGCTCAATGCGCCGGGCCCGGTTTACCAATTGCTTGTCCTCTTCCGACAGCTCGTCGATACCGAGGATGGCAATGATGTCCTGAAGGTCCTTGTAGCGCTGCAGGATCCGGATGACCTCCTGGGCCACGCGGTAGTGCTCGTCACCGACGACGCCGGGGTCCAGGATCGTCGAGCTCGAGGCCAGCGGGTCCACGGCGGGGAAGATGCCTTTGGAGAACACCGAACGCGACAGCTCGGTCGTGGCGTCCAGGTGCGCGAACGTCGTCGCCGGCGCCGGGTCGGTGTAGTCGTCAGCCGGCACGTAGACCGCTTGCATCGAGGTGATCGAGCGGCCACGCGTCGACGTGATGCGCTCCTGCAGCTCACCCATCTCGTCGGCCAGCGTCGGCTGGTAGCCCACCGCGGACGGCATACGGCCGAGCAGCGTCGACACCTCCGAGCCGGCCTGCGTGAACCGGAAGATGTTGTCGATGAACAACAACACGTCCTGGCCCGCCTCGTCCCGGAACCACTCCGCCATCGTCAGCGCGGACAGCGCCACTCGCATACGGGTGCCGGGCGGCTCGTCCATCTGACCGAACACCAGCGCGGTGTCCTTGAGGACGTTGGCTTCTGTGAGCTCGACCCACAGGTCGTTGCCCTCGCGGGTGCGCTCCCCCACGCCGGCGAACACCGAAGTACCACCGAAGTTGCGGGCGATGCGGTTGATCATCTCCTGGATGAGCACCGTCTTGCCCACTCCGGCGCCGCCGAACAGGGCGATCTTGCCGCCACGCACGTACGGGGTAAGCAGGTCGACGACCTTCAGGCCGGTCTCTAGCATCTCGGTGCGGGGCTCGAGGTCTTCGAACGCCGGCGGCTTGCGGTGAATCGACCAGTGCTCGAAGTCTTCTCCGTATCCGGGCTTGTCCAGGCACTTCCCGAGCGCGTTGAAGACGTAGCCCTTAACACCCTCACCGACCGGCACCGAAATCGACGCACCCGTGTCGATCACCTCGACACCGCGCACCAGCCCGTCGGTGGGCTGCATCGAGACGGTGCGCACCAAGTTGTCGCCGAGGTGCTGAGCGACCTCCAGCGTCAGGGTCTTGGCCATCACCTCAAAAGTGATCTCCGCGTGCAGGGCGTTGAACAACTCCGGAACGGAGCCCCGCGGAAACTCGACGTCAACGACGGGGCCGGTGATTCGCACTACGCGGCCACTGGTGTCAGAGTTGGCCTTTTCGGCAGTAGCACTCATATCTTCTTCGCTTCCTCGTGGGGCTACTTGGCTGCGTCGGCGAGCGCGTTTGCGCCACCGACGATCTCGCTAATTTCCTGGGTGATCTGGGCTTGCCGCTCGCGGTTGGCCTCCAGCGTCAGGGCCTTGATCAGATCGTCGGCGTTGTCGGTGGCCGACTTCATCGCACGTTGGCGCGAGGCCAGTTCCGAGGCCGCGGATTCGAGCAGGGCCGCGTACACGCGCGTGGTCAGATACCGCGGCAGCAGCGCCTCGAACAGCGTCGTCGCATCCGGCTCGAACGAGTACAGCGTGTGCAGAGTCGGCTCTTCCTCTACGTATTCCACGACCATTGGGGCGATCCGGTGAGCCACCGGGTTCTGCGACATCATCGACTTGAATTCGGTGTAGACGATATGCAGTTCGTCCACACTCTGGCCCTCGTCCGATCGCTCCTCACCGTCACCGGTGCCCAGCATGAACGCGTCCACCAGCGTCGAGGCAACCTCGGCGGCGTTCTCATACTTGGGTTGCTCCGAGAAACCCGTCCACGCCTCGGTGATGTCCCAGTTGCGGAACTTGTAGTAGTTCTGGGCTTTACGGCCCACCGTGTACAGCACCGGAGTCCTGCCCTCCTCGCGCAACAAGGAGAACAGTTCCTCGGAGCGACGGAAGATGCCGGCGTTGTACCCGCCGCACAATCCGCGGTCGGAGGACACCACCAGAACGCCCGCCCGCTTCGGCTCGGAGCGCTCGACCAGCAAGGGGTGGTCCAGCGCGGCGTTGGTGGCCAGGGTGGTGAGCATGCTGGTGATCTCGAAGGCATAGGGCCGCGCGGATTCCAGTCGGGCCTGCGCCTTACCGATACGCGATGTCGCGATCAGCTCTTGGGCTTTGGTGATCTTCTTGATCGAGCCCGCCGAGCGGATGCGTCCGCGTAGTTCGCGAAGTGTGGCGGCCATCGGCTTTTATTTCTTCTCTTTCTTCTTCTTCTTTTCTTCCGGCGCAGGCTTCTTGACCTTCACCGATTCCTTGGCCAGGTCCTCTTCGTCCATGGCCTCGACGTGCTCATCGGGCACCACCGATCCGCCGCCGGTGGCCGCGAACCCCTTCTTGAAGTGGTTGATGATGTCGGTGAGCTTCTGTTCTTCTTCCTCGCCGAGCTTCTGAGTCGTGCGGATGCCTTCGAGGAACGCTTCCTCGGAAGCCCGCATGTGGTCCAGGAGTTCGGCTTCGAAGCGCTTCACGTCCTCCACCGGCACCGAGTCCAGGTGACCACCGGTGCCGAGGAAAATCGAAACCACTTGCTCCTCAACTGGCATCGGTTGGTATTGCGGTTGCTTGAGCAGTTCGACCAGCCGCTCACCGCGGTCCAACTGAGCCTTCGAGGTGGCGTCCAAGTCAGAAGCGAAGGCGGCGAACGCTTCCAGTTCGCGGTACTGCGACAGGTCCAGGCGGAGACTGCCTGCCACCTCCTTCATTGCCTTGATCTGTGCGGCGCCACCGACTCGGGACACCGACACACCGACGTTGATGGCCGGGCGTACACCCTGGTTGAACAGGTCGGTCTCCAAGAAGCACTGACCGTCGGTGATCGAGATGACGTTGGTCGGGATGTAGGCCGAGATGTCGTTGGCCTTGGTCTCGATGATCGGCAGGCCGGTCAGCGACCCACCTCCGAGGTCTTCGGACAGTTTGGCGCAGCGCTCGAGCAGCCGCGAGTGCAGGTAGAACACGTCGCCGGGGTACGCCTCACGACCGGGCGGACGACGCAGCAGCAGCGAGATGGCACGGTATGCCTCGGCCTGCTTGGTCAGGTCGTCGAAGACGATCAGCACATGCTTGCCGCCGTACATCCAGTGCTGCGCGATCGCCGAACCGGTATACGGCGCAAGCCATTTGAAGCCGGCCGCGTCTGAGGCCGGGGCCGCCACGATGGTGGTGTAATCCATCGCGCCGCCCTCATCCAGCGCGCGGCGGACAGCAGCGATCGTGGTGCCCTTCTGCCCGATGGCCACGTATACGCAGCGCACCTGCTTCTTCTCGTCGCCGGACTCCCAGTTCTGGCGCTGGTTGAGGATGGTGTCGACACAGACCGCCGTCTTTCCGGTCTTGCGGTCGCCGATGATCAGCTGGCGCTGACCGCGCCCGATCGGGGTCATCGCGTCGATGGCCTTGATGCCGGTCTGCAGGGGCTCCTTCACCCCTTGCCGCTGCACCACCGACGGCGCCTGGAGCTCCAGAGCGCGCCGCTCGTCGGTGTCGATATCTCCGCCCCCGTCGATCGGCTGGCCGAGCGGGTTGACCACCCGTCCCAAAAACGCGTCCCCGACGGGTACCGACAAGACATCGCCGGTGCGTTTGACCTGCTGGCCTTGTTCGATCTTTTCGAAGTCGCCGAGGATCACGGCGCCGACGCTGTGCTCGTCGAGGTTGAGCGCGACGCCGAGCACTCCGCCCGGGAACTCGAGAAGTTCCTGGGTCATCACGGAGGGCAGACCTGCTACGTGCGCAATGCCGTCCCCGGCATCGACGACCGTGCCGACCTCTTCGCGGGAGGTGTCGGAGATGAAGGAGCTCACGTACTCCTGGACGGCGCTCTGAATGTCATCAGCGGAGATTGTCAAGTCGGCCATGGCTTTTCGTCTTCCTACTTCGGTTTGTGCTGACTAGTTCGTGTTCCAGTCGGGCTTTAATCAGGCAGTCTTTAATCAGGCAGTTGAGCCTCGGCCGCGGTCAGACGAGACGAGAGCGTACCGTCAATCACCTCGTCAGCCACGGAAATCATGAGGCCGCCCAGCAATTCGGGATCGATCTGCAGTTGTGCCGACACCGGATGGCCATAAATACGGCGCAGTACTTGCGTGAGACGAGTGCGCTGGGCAGCGCTGAGGTCTGCCGCCGCACCTACTTCCGCGACGACTTCGCCGCGGCGCGCCACCGCCACCTGCGTCAAAAACTGCACGGCCTCTTCAGCCGGCTGGCCTCGCAGCAGGTCGACGGTCTGCGACAGCAGCGAATTTGTAATCCTGTTAGCCCGTCCACTAGCGCTGCTCAGAACATTGCGAAGCAACCTGACTCGGCCTTCGGCCGGACTCGTGTGATCTCCCAACAGGATGGCAAGTCGTGGCTGCGCATCGAGAATGCGCGAAAACCGGAACAACTGCTCTTCGACTTCGTCGACACGATCCTCGCGTTCGGCGACCTCCAACAGCGCTTGGCGCGAGAGGTGTTCGATGGCATCGATCAGATCAGAGTTGGCAGACCACCGCTCCGAAACAGCGGCCCGCAATACGTCGAGCGTGGGATCACCGACTTTGCCCGACAGCAACCGTTCCATCAGTGTGACCCTGGGCGCGGCATCTTCGGCGGGCATTGTTAGGTACCGGGTGACGTCGATCTCTTGGTTCAGTAGTTTGGCCACCGACACCAGCTCACCGGCGAGCTTCTCCAGTCCTGGGCTGTCCAGGTTCTTGGCGATGGTGTCGAACCGATCCACCAGTTCGCCCAATGCCAGCCGGCTGGCGGAGCGCATCTTCGCCATCAGCGGGTACCGAACCTCGACCGCCTCCGGTGCCATCGCTTCGAGCTCGTCCAGGAAGCGATCGACGGTGGCCGACTGCTGTGCCGGGTCGGCGACGTAGTTACGCACCAATTCCTCTGCCTGGCGGACAGATTCGTGGCCGAGCTCCAGGCGCAGCTGACGCGTCAGCTGGGTGCGCAGCAGCTCGACCTGCCGGGCACCCTGTGCTGTGATCCGCTCCGCCTCGACCCTGGATTGGGCCTGCAGCTGTTCGGCAATGCGTACGGCGTCGGTCTTGGCCTCTTCGACGACCCGCTTGGCCTCCTCTTTGGCGGCTTCCACGGCCTTACTGTGCGCCGTGGTCGACTCCGTCAGCCGCTCGGCGGCCGCAGCAGAGTCTTTCAATTGCTGACGCACTGTGTCCTGACGCGCCTTCATCAAACGGCGTACCGGCGGCACCGCGTAACGCACCACGATGAACACGATGATCGCGAACCCAAGCAGCTGTGAGAGAAAAGTCTCCATGTGTGGCTACCTCGTCGCGGCTGTTGGGGAGACGTCGACGCCGAGGATTCGGCTGGCCAGCGTCGCCGACATGGCCGCGACGTTGGCGCGCAGATCCAGTTCCACGGAGTCCCTCTCCCGCTTCAGTTGGTCGTTGGCCGACGCTAACGTCGCTGCCACCTGCTGCTCGGCGCTGGCTCGCGCGTCGTCGACGACCTTGCGGCCCTCGGCACGGGCATTGTCGCGCAACGACGACGCTTCGACTCGAGCTTCCTTCATCGCCTCTTCGAAATCGGCCTCGGCGGCGGCGAACTGCTCGGCCGATTTCTTGTTGTCGGCGGCCGTCTTGGCGACCATGGCGTCGCGTTCGCGCAACACCTTCATGATCGGCGGCACCACGAAGATGCCGATGACGGCAAGCACGATCAGGAAGATGGCCAGTTCAAAGAAGAAGGTGGCGTCAGGAATAAGGAAGTTGTTGCCGCCGCCTCCCTCGGGCTTGTCGGCCAGAACGAGAGCGCTCGTGTCACCCATCACTGCGAGCTACTACGTGGCGAGCGGATTGACGAAGACGAACACCGCCATGAACGCGAGGTTGATGAAGTAGGCCGCCTCGACCAGACCGACGGTGATGAAGAACGGAGTGAATAGCCGTCCTTGCGCCTCGGGCTGCCGGGCGATACCGGAGACCAGGGCGTTACCCGCGATACCGTCACCGATACCGGCGCCGATCGCGCCGCCGGCCATGATCAGGCCACCGCCGATGTAGGCGCCCATACCGATCAGAGCTGGATCTCCCGCCATTTCCTTATCCTCCTTGATAACTGGTAGCGCTCTACCAGGCTTCTGTGGTCGTGCGTAGGTTATTAGTGTTCGTCTTCCAATTCCATCGCTTGACTGAAATACAGGACCGTCAGGATCGAGAAGATGAAGGCCTGAATCGCCCCGACGAACAGGTCGAACGATTTCCAAATCGCGTTGGGCGCCCACATAATCCACCACGGGATGAGCGCCGCGATGATGGACACCAGAATTCCACCCGCAAAGATGTTGCCAAAGAGTCGAAGCGACAACGAGATCGGCTTGGCGAGCTCTTCGACTATGTTGATCGGCGCCATGAACGCCACATGACCCTTGAGTAGCTTGACCGGGTACCCGACGATGCCACGGCGCCAGATACCCGCCGCGTGATAGCCGACGAACACGAACAGCGCCAGCGCGAGCACATAGTTGATATCCCCCGCCGCCGGCGTCAGCAACTCGACTGCCTGCCCGTCGTGCTTGTATTGCAACGGAAGGACGGACAGCCAGTTGGAGATCAGGATGAAGGCGAAGATCGTGACGGCCAACGGCAGCACGAACGGCGCGATCCGCATGCCGATGGCACTTTCGATCTGATCGCGCATCTGGATGGTGATCGCCTCCCAGAACAGCTGCACCCCACTTGGGACGCCCGTCGAGGTGATCTTGGCGCGCAGGAAGAAGGCCAGCGCAATCACGATTGCTGCGGCGATCGCGGTCGAAAGTATCGTGTCGGCGTTAACGTCCAGACCTAACCAGGTGGCTCTCCGGTGCTGGCCGACCTCGATTTGGCCTCCAGCCAGAATCGTCTCAATCATCGCCGGTAGTCCTCCCTTCGGTCCCTTCCGAAGACGCCATCGACTGCTCCGCCCGCAGCTTCTTCAAGACCGGCATCGAGACCGCGAACACCAGCAGCACCTGGAACAGCGCCAGCCCCAACACCACGCCCACTCCGTCGCGCCGGAAAACGGCCACGATGGTAAGCGCCACCACGGTGATGATCGCCAGCCGCGACGCCGAGTTGAGCGCCATAGCCTTTTTCAGCGGATGTTCTTGCGCCGTGATCGCCCCGACCGAACGCCGCACCAGAAGGGCGTTGAGCAAACCCAACAGCAGGCCGACACCGAAGAACACCCCGAACATGAGTCGGCCGCCCAGACCGGCGAGCAATGTCGCCCCAGCAGTCAACACAAGGCT
>NZ_DATJYB010000184.1:0-11775 GCF_035499775.1 Mycobacterium sp.
ATCGATGTGGCTGACCCCGGCCAATGCCAGTGACCGTTGCGGGATTTCGAGTTCGAGCACGATGCCGGTGGGCAGCGCGCGCAGCAAGTCGTGCAGCGGCAGCTCGCCTTCGCCGGGAACCATGCGTTCATACATGGCTTCCTCCATGTAGTTATCGAGGCGCGGCTGTAGCGTCGTGTCGTTGAGTTGGGCGTAGCCGATCTGCTTGGGATCCAGTGCCGCGACGTCGGCGGCGGTGGACCCGGATCGCACCAGGTGCATGGTGTCGATCAACAGCCTGAAGTCGGGTCTCGCGACGTGTGCCAGAGCGGCCAGCGCCGTGGGAAGGTCGCCGACCGTCAGGCCCGGTACCGGTTCGACGACGGTCTCGATATTCCGTTGGGCGGCAAGCTCTGTCAGAGTGGCGAACTGGTCGAAACTGCGGCCGAGGTCGGGATCGAGGCTGACCGCGTTGATCCGGGGCACGCCCAGCTGCGCCAAAGCGTCGAGATCCGCTGAGTACGTGCCCATCTCGGCGCCGGGCAGCACCAGGAACCCGTCGCCGAGAGTGATCGTCACGCCGTGCCGGTCCAGCGCGGCGAGCAGATCCTTGCGCAATGCGGGGTCGTCCCTCAGCGAGTAGGGCGGATAGCCCAGCGGCACCAGCGGTACTCCCTGCACCACCGTCGAGATGTGACGGCATCCGAGATCGGCCGCAAGTTGGACGAACTCGACTGGCGGCAGCGCGAATACGCTCAGAAAGCCGATGGCGAGCCGGTTCATTCGGGGCGACCTGCCAGCCGGGCCAACTCGTCGGCAGCCGGCGCCGTTTGGGTGGTCAGCGCGATCTGTCCGGAATTGACCGGCTCTTGGATGGTCGGCGCTTCCAGAACGAGATCGTCGCGGACGAAAGCGATGTGGGCATGCAGGTGCCCGGCGGTGAACGAGGCCCACGCGGCCGCCGACGGCGTGTCCATTGTCAGATGCACTTCGAAGTAGTCCGCCGTCAGCGGCTTGGGCGGGTCCACATGTGTCAGCACAAGCCGCATTGTCTCTGGCCCCAGCGTGTAGAGCGTGGTCCGGGCAAGGTCACAGGTAACCAGGACGTCGGTCGCTGCGACCGGGGCGTTCGGGTTTACGGCCGGGCACTTGTCCGGCGTGGTCATCTTCGACCTCTGCACCGGCCGAACCGGCAACGGCCGAATCCTCGCCACGGGCGCTGCCGACTGAGTCGTCGGCGGCACCGTGCTGGTCGTCTTGGTGATCGGGGTGGCGGGTGCGGCCGGGTGGTGCGACGAGTGGCAGCCGCAGAGCACCGCCCCGATAACCACCGCCCATGCCGCTATATCCCCGGCACGACAAGCACTTTCGCGTGCGCTAGCAGAGGCCACTCGGAATCCCGCGGGTGGGCGTCGTCTCCTGGACGGGCATGGTCTGCGGGTAGGGCACCCGATAGGGAATGCCGTACTGAAGTGTCCCCAACGCCACGTTCGGCACGCATTGCGGCACTTTCGACAGCGTTCCCAGCGCGGGGTGGTCCAAGTTGGGTGGCGACGGGTTCGGCGGTGCGGCGAAGTTGAAGGTCGACGTCATGTCGCCGGTGACGCTGCGCCGCCACGGGGTCAGGTTGGGAACCGGCACCCCGAAACGCGTTTCGAGCAACCGCAGCTGTGACGTGTGGTCGAAGCGGTCACCGGCCATCAGGCCGCCGCGACTGTACGGGGAAATGACGATGCAGGGGACACGAACGCCCAGACCGATGGGCCCACGTATGCCCCCGGACCCCTCCACCGAGTTGATGTCGGGCACGGTGAGGTATTCGCCGGGAGTCCCCGGAGGCGGGAAGGGCGGTATTACGTGATCGAAGAAGCCGCCGTTTTCGTCATAGCTGATAATCAGCGCGGTCTTTTCCCAGACGGCCGGATTGGACAGCAAAATCTTCAATATGTTCACGATCGCGGCAGCGCCGGCCGCCGGCAGGAATGCCGGATGTTCGGATTCGAGTACGTTGGGAACCACCCACGAAACCTGCGGCAGCCCATTGGCTTTGACGTCGGCGGCAAAGTTCGCGGGGTAGGTCGGGGCTATGGCGTTGCGTCCCAGATCCGACCGCGGATCCGCCGTCTGCTTGAAATACTCCACAAACGTGCCGAAGCTCAGCGCCGAGCCGAATGGTCCGAGGGTTTTGTTGCGATAAACCTTCCAGCTGACGCCGGCGTCGCTGAGGTTTTGCGGCATGATGCGCCAGCTGAACTTCTGGGTCGGGTCGACAGCGGGGCTCACCAGCTCCGGCCCGCCTGCCAGGCCGTCCGGATCCAGGGTCGCGCTGAGCCAGTACAGCCGGTTGGGCAGCGTCGGGCCCAGCACCGAGCAGTGGTACTGATCGCAGATCGTGAACGCATCGGCCAGCATGTAGTGGATCGGGATGTCCTTGCGCGTGTAATAACCCATCACGGTGGGCGTGTGGGCGGCCGTACGGGTCGCGGCCTGCGCCGGCAGCCACCTGTCGTTGGCGCCGCCGTTGAATGCGTTGTGCATCGCGATCCAGGTGTGGTCCGGGTCGTTGACGCACTCGCCGTCCAGCGCGGGGCCGCGGGTGGTGTCGAAACGGTAGGGCATCGTCATGCCGGCGGGATCGACCGCCTGTGTCATCGGATTCCAGCCCAGTTGCTTGAACAACGGCGAAGGAGTGCCGAATCCGTCGGTGCCGGAAAGCGTTCCGAAATAGTGGTCGAATGACCGGTTCTCCTGCATGAATAACACAAAGTGTTCGATGTCGGTCAAATGGCCGGAACAGGGACCGGCTCCGTAGGCTTTTTCAATCACCGGACCCGCCAACGACAGCAACGCGCCGCCCGCGGTTGCTCTCGCCAAGAATTCCCGGCGCGAAATGCCGTCGGTTTGGCTTTCGCTCACCGCCGGCCTCCTATCGCACCACTCAGCTCAAGGTAGATGACCGTGGCTATCGGCAATGACGTGCGAAGCGGCGTGTCGCGCGCGGATTTTCGGCTATCGGTAGCCGAAAAGGCGTTGTTTCTCAGCGAGTGAATCTCAAGCGGCGCGAAAAGCGTTGACAATTAGGCTCGGTGGCCATCAACGGATCAGCTGAGCCGGCCTGGCCCAGTTTCCGTGGCGGGGCGGCTTTTGCAACACTACAAATATAGAGTAGTCTTCTGGTCCAGATAACCGCCCGACGCCACGAAAGCTCCCGCTCATGGCCCAACGCACTCCTGCGGCACCGCAGCGACGTAAGCCCAACCCCGCGGAGCGCCGCCGCGACCTATGCGATGCGGCGATCCAGTTGTTGGCTGACGACGGGGCCAAGGGGTTGAGCCACTTGAAGGTCGACCGCAAGGCCGCTGTGCCCGACGGCACCACCTCGTTCTATTTCCGTACCCGCTCGGCGCTGTTGCGTGCCGTTGCCGAGCGGCTGGCCGAGTTGGATCTGGCGAGCTTGCAATCGGTCGTCGACAGCGCCGACGGCCGGGGCGACAATCCCTCGCCGTCCCGGTTGTCCCAGGTGGTGATCCAATCCGGCAGCGAACCGCAGTTGTCCCGAACGAAGGCACGCTACGAGCTGACGATGCAGGCCAGTCGCGACCCGGCACTGGCCGCGATCATGCAGCAGGCCACGGACGGGTTCACCAAGCTGCATCGGGAGATCCTCGTGCAGCTGATGCCGCACGGCGCGCAGCTGGAATCGGCCGTGGTCGAGGATCTGAGCAACGTCACGCTGACGTTCATCAACGGCCTGCTGCTCCGCGTCGCCCACGGCGACCGGGTTGTCGACAGTCCCGAACAACTCGATGGGATCCTGGCGGCGATCGCCACCGGCATTCTCAAGAGTCCGGACAAGGGTCGGCTGACCCAGTCCGACGGAACGCGCCCCGCGCGCCACCGCCGGACGGCATCGCGGGCAGCTCGGGCGTCTGGCTGAAGGTATGGGTAAGTGTCGGGTTCCGCGCCGCTCCGGGTCTTGCCAGGGCATCCGCTGTATGGTTCTCTACGCAAATAGAGTAAGCCGCCGGCCCGAACCCAACGCGCGCGAGTTGGCGTCCGGAAATGGCCCTCGCAGGAAGGGATTAGGAGGGACTTCGTGACGACGAGCACCGAGAGCGATGTTCGCTTCGACCCATACTTCGACCCATACGATGTGGAGCTCATCGGCGACCCGTATCCGATGTTCGCCCGGCTGCGAGACGAGGCGCCGCTCTACTACAACGCGGAATACGACTTCTTCGCATTGAGCCGGTTCGCCGATGTCAACAAGGCTGTGATCGACCACGGCACCTACAGCTCCGCGCGCGGCGTGATCCTGGAGCTGATCAAGGCCAACCTGGAGGTCCCGCCGGGCATGCTGATCTTCGAAGATCCGCCGATCCACGACGTGCACCGCAAGCTGCTGTCGCGGATGTTCACGCCGCGCAAGATCGCGGCGCTCGAGCCGATGATCCGCGACTTCTGCGCGCAACTCCTGGATCCGTTGGTGGGATCGGGACGATTCGACTTCGTCAAAGATCTCGGTGCGGTCATGCCGATGAAAGTCATCAGCATGCTGCTCGGCATTCCCGAAGACGATCAGGAAATGGTTCGTGACCGCGTCAATGCCCAGCTGCGCACGGAGGCGGGCAAACCCATGAGCCATAAGAAGGGCCTGTCCGTCGGCGAGCAGTTCGAGGCCTACATCGACTGGCGAACCGACAATCCGTCCGACGACATCATGACCGAGCTGCTCAACGTCGAGTTCGTCGACGAAACCGGCACGACACGGCGGCTCACCCGGAACGAGATCCTGGTGTACCTCAACGTCGTTGCCGGAGCAGGCAACGAAACGACGACCCGGCTGATCGGTTGGGCGGGAAAGGTACTCGGTGAGCATCCCGAGCAGCGCCGCGAACTGGTGCAGAATCCCGGGCTCATCCCGCAGGCGATCGAGGAGTTGCTGCGCTTCGAGCCGCCCGCACCCCACATGGCGCGATATGTGACCCGCGACGTCACGATGTACGGCCAGACGGTGCCCGAAGGCAGCGTGATGCTGATGCTCCTCGGGTCGGCCTGTCGCGACGAGCGGCGGTTCGGTCCGGACGCGAACAAGTTCGATATCCACCGCGCCGCAAGGCCGCATCTCACCTTCAGCGTGGGCGCGCACTTCTGCCTGGGATCGGCCCTGGCACGACTGGAAGGACGGGTCGCCTTGGAGGAAATCCTCAAACGGTTCCCCGAGTGGGACCTCGACCTGGCCAACTCCCGGCTCAGCCCGACGTCGACGGTGCGGGGCTGGGAAACCCTGCCGACGGTGGTGGCGTGATGGCCGGCCGGGTAGAGGGGAAGGTCGCTTTTATCACCGGCGCCGCCCGGGGACAGGGCCGCAGTCACGCGGTGCGGTTGGCGCAGGAGGGCGCCGACATCATCGCGATCGACATCTGCGGGCCGATCGATAACATGGCCTACCCGCC
This sequence comes from Mycobacterium sp., assembly GCF_035499775.1. Taxonomy (GTDB): domain Bacteria; phylum Actinomycetota; class Actinomycetes; order Mycobacteriales; family Mycobacteriaceae; genus Mycobacterium. The sequence continues at coordinate 5,436 of NZ_DATJYB010000184.1, forward strand.
GTCGACGCCGGAAGATCTGGCCGAGACCGCCGATTTGGTCAAGGCCCTCGACCGGCGCATCGTCACCGCGGAAGTCGACGTGCGCGACTACGACGCCCTCAAAGCCGTAGTGGACAGCGGCGTCGAACAACTCGGCCGCCTCGACATCATCGTCGCCAACGCGGGCATCGGCACCGTCGGCAAGAAGCTGCACAAGATTTCCGAGAAGATCTGGCAGGACATGATCGACGTCAACCTCTCGGGTGTCTGGCACACCGTGAAAGCCGGTGTGCCACATCTGATCGCCGGCGGAGGGGGTGGCTCCATCGTGCTCACCGGCTCGGTCGGGTCGCACAAGGCGCTGGCCCACACCGGCCACTACATCGCCGCCAAGCACGGCGTGCTGGGGCTGATGCGCAGTTTCGCGGTCGAACTGGGCCAGCACATGATTCGGGTGAACTCGGTGCATCCCAGCCAGGTCAACACGCCGATGACCATCAACGACTTGACGTTCCGGCTGTTTCGGCCGGACCTGGAGAATCCCGGACCCGAGGACTTCGCGCCGTTTTCCCAGATGATGCACACGCTGCCGATACCGTGGGTGGAAGCCGTCGACATCAGCAACGCGGTGCTGTTCCTCGCCTCGGACGAATCTCGTTATATCACCGGTGTTTCGCTGCCCGTCGACGCCGGCGCTCTACTCAAATAGGAGAAACTCATGCCCGAATACGACTACGAAAAGTTGAAGAAGGAAGCCGAGCAGTACATCAAGTTCGAGAAGGACAAGAAGAACAGAATCGCCTACATCACGTTCGACCGTCCCGAGGCGCAGAACTCGACCACGTTGGGGATGCGGCAGAACTACGCCGATTTGATCCACAAGTGCAACGTGGACGACGAGGTCAAGGTTGTGGTGATCCGCGGCGAGGGCCAGGATTTCGGTAGTGGTGGGGACCTGCCCGAGCAGCGCCCGATGCTGGAGAACCCCGGCCTGCCGCTGCTGCACGAGCTCGCGATCAACGACGACGACGTCAAGTACCCGCCGGGCGGCTCGTATCGCTACCTGTCCACGGTCACCGACTTCTATGCCAAGGCCCGCGCGGGAAACCGCCCGCTGCAAGAGCTTCGGAAGATCAGCATCATCGAGGCCAAGGGCTACTGCTACGGCTGGCACTTTTATCAGGCCGGCGACGCCGACCTGGTGATCTCGTCCGACGACGCCCTTTTCGGTCACCCGGCTTTCCGTTACGTGGGCTGGGGGCCGCGGCTGTGGTGGTGGGCGGAGACGATGGGTCTGCGCAAATTCTCCGAAATGCTGTTCACCGGGCGGCCGTTCAGCGCGAAAGAGATGTACGACTGCGGTTTCGTCAACAGCGTGGTGCCCCGCGACAAGCTGGAAGCGGAGACCGAGAAGTACGCGCTGGCCTGCTCGAGGTCACGCCCGACCGACACAGTGGCGGTGCAGAAGACCTTCCTGGAGTTGTACAAGCAGCACAAGGGCGAGTATTTCGGCAGTCTGCTGACCGGCATGGTCGAAGGGATGCTGCCGATGATCCAAAACGACGCGCAGGAGGTCGATCTCACCGAGGGGACCTTCGAAAAGGGCCTCAACAACGTGGTGAAGGACAACGATTTGAACTTCCCGCCGGAGTGGCGCCTGAGCCGGTCCGGACGCCAGAAGCCCTGATTGCCTTGAGCGGGTGCGCATGTCGGCGCTGACGGGTATCAGGGTCGTCGAGCTGGCGGGATCTGTCGCGGGGGAGTACTGCGGCAAGCTGCTGGCCGACTTCGGCGCCGAGGTGATCAAGGTGGAGGCGCCTTCAGGTGGCAGCCCCACTCGTGCGATGGCGCCGATCCTTGCTGAGGGTGTTGAAGGCAGTGCGCTGTTCGCCTACCTCAACACCAACAAGCAGTCCGTCGTGCTGGACGGCGAGCGCCTGGACCAGCTGATCGGCAGCGCTGACGCCGTCATCGAAGACCGTGACACGGGGCGGTCACAACGGCACCCGAATGTGGTGTTCTGCTCCATCACCCCGTTCGGCCGCGGCGCGGCCCTGGAATTCGATAACGAGTTCGATAACGCCAAGAGCATCAACGTGTTCCACGCCAGCGGCTGGGGGTATCACACCCCCAGCCATGCCGACCCGGGCAAGCCGCCGCTGCAGGGGCCCGGCCGCTTTCTCGCCGACTACGAGGCGGGGCTGGAGGCGGCGTTGTGCGTGGCGTCGTCGTTGTTCGGACGGCTGCACGACGGGCTGGGCGAGTTCATCGACGTTTCGCAGCATGCCGTGCTGGTCTCCCGGGCCGATTGCATCCTGGGCCGGTTGATCACCGGCGAGGTCCCGGCCGAGGGCGACCGGGGCGACTACGACCAACAGGGTCCGGCTTCGTTTTTCGCGTGCGCGGACGGATTCGTCTACCTGTACATGACCAGCCGCGCGCACTGGGTCGGCGTCAAGGCGCTGATGGGTCATCCGACGTGGCTGGACGAATTCGACGACGACTGGCTGGAGTTCTCTGTCACGCCCGAGAAGGTGGCGACGTTTCAGCGGGGGTTCGCGGCGTGGGTGCGGGACCTGGCCAGAGAGAGTGCCTCCGAGCAAGCGCAGCGCCTGAACGTGCCGCTGGTTCCGGTCAACGACGCCGCGGATCTGCATCGGTCGCCGCAATACCGGCACCGCGGCTTCTTCCGGGAGGTACGCCACCCGGTGCTGGGCACCGCGGCGTATCCCACCGTTCCGTACACGCTCAGCGCGTCGCCGGCGGAAATCACCTCTGCCGCTCCGGCTCTCGGCCAGCACACCGCCCAGGTGCTCAACGCGCCGCGCACGCCGCCCGCGGAGCGGTCGGCACAGCTCAAGGCGCCGCGCCGTTCGCGCGGCGGGCCGCTGGAAGGGGTACGCGTCGTCGAGCTGACCAAGGTGTGGGCCGGCCCGTATGCAGGCAAGCTGCTGGCGATGCTGGGCGCCGAGGTGATCAAGATTGAGACGGCAACTGCCCCAGAGGAGATGCGCGCCTACGGCGGCACCGATATCGACCACGCTCCCTACTTCCTGAGCATCAATCCCGAGATCCTCAGCGTCGATCTCGACATCAAGTCACCCGACGGGATGCTGCGGCTGCGCGAACTGATCGCGCGCAGCGACATCGTGATCAACAACCTGCGGCCGGGCGCGATGGAGCGGCAAGGTCTGGGCTTTGAACAGCTCAGGGCGATCAAGCCGGACATCATTTCGGTGTCGATCAAGATGTGGGGCAACGACGGGCCGCTGGGGCATCAGACCGGTTACGCGCCCTGCTTTTCCGCGCTGGCCGGGCTCGCGTCGCTGGTGGGCTACCCGGGCGGACCGCCCCTTGGGGCGAGCATGCGCTACGGCGATTCCACGGTCGGCGCCGCGGCTGCCTACGCCGCCGTCGTGGCGTTGTTGCATCGCGAACTCAGCGGCGCAGGCCAATTCGTCGACGTCTCGGCCGTGGAAACCTTGTCCTCGATGATCGGGGACTGTCTGTTGCAACAGAGCCTCACCGGACAGCGCCTCGAGCCCAATGGCAACAACCACCCCGACCTGTGCCCACACGGCTGCTACCCCTGCCTGGACGGTTCCTGGGTGAGCCTGGCGATCGCCAACGACGATGAATGGCAAGGGCTCTGCGCCGTGCTGGACGCGCCTGAGCTGGCCGCGCGGTACCCCAGCGTGACGGAGCGGCGCGCTGGCGTCGAGGCGCTGGACGCAGACCTGGCGGAGCTTACCCGGGGTCACGATGCCGAACAGCTCGCGCACCGCCTGCGGGCCTCGGGTGTCGCCGCGACCAAGAGCGCCACAGCGTTGGATGTGATTGGCGATCCACGTCTTTGGGATCGCGAGTTGTACTGCTTCGTTTCCGATCACCGTGAAGGCCAGCGGCCGGTACTGGGACCGTCGTGGCGGCTGGCGCGGAACCCGGCTCGAATTGAGCGCGGCGCACCCGACCTGGGCGAGGACACCGACTACGTGCTGCACGAAATACTGGGTGCCGGGACAGGAGCCAGAACATGACGTTGGCGCACACGGCGGCTTTGGTGACCGGCGCGAGCAGCGGCATCGGCGCGGCGACGGCGAAGGCGCTGGCCGCCCAGGGTGCCGCGGTGGCGCTGTTGGCGCGCCGCGCCGATCGGTTGCAGGAGCTGAAGGCCGAGATCGAATCCGCCGGCGGGACGGCGCTTGTCGTGCCGGCCGACGTCACCGACGCCGAGCAGGTAGCAGCGGCCGTAGAGCGCACTGTCATGGAATTGGGACGCCTCGACACGCTGGTGAACAACGCGGGCCTGATGCAGTCGGCGCCTGCGGCCGAAGCGCCACTGCAGGACTGGGACGACATGGTTTCCGTCAACGTGCAGGGGGTCCTCTACGTCACCCGCGCGGCGTTGCCCCACCTGATCGCGGCCGCCGCTGACTCACCCCGTGGTGTGGCCGACCTGGTCACGATCAGCTCGACGGCCGGTTGGGTGGCCCGGCCCAACACCGCGGTCTATTCGCTCACCAAATTCGGTGTCAACGCGTTCAGCGAGGGCATCCGCCAAGAGCTGATCGGCAAGCGCGTCCGCGTCGGCGTGGTAGGTCCGGGAACCGTTGATACCGAGATCTTCAGCCATCTGTCGGAGGCGTCGCAAGAGGCGTTTGAGCAGCAGACCGCCGGCATGGTCAAGCTGCGGCCGGAAGACATCGCCGACGCGGTGCTCTACATGGTGACCCGGGATCGCAGGGTGGCGGTCAACCACATGCTGGTACGCGCGGCCGAACAGACCTGGTGAGCCGTGCAGATTCCCGCCGATCCTGCCGCGTTGCGCTCCGGTGGGACCCGATTTCTCACGAATGCGTTTCGGGCGTCAGGCGTACTCGCCCACGACAACGCCGTCAAGAACATCACGGAGTTCCGCGAAGTCCCCGGTGGCAGCACTGGGCGCAAAGTAGCTTTGTCGGTTGAATACGACACGCCCGCACAGGATCTGCACAACGATTTGTTCGTCAAGTTCTCCCGCGATCTGGAAAATCCCACGCGCGATCGCGGGAAGACGCAGATGGAGCCGGAGGTGCGGTTCGGCGCGTTGTCGCGCACACCGGAATTTCCCATCACGGTGCCCACCGTGCTGTTCGGCGACTACCAGCGTGCGACCGGCACGGGAATATTGATCACCGAGCGAATCCAATTCGGCGCCAACGGAATCGAGCGCCAATACCACAAGTGTCTCGATTACGAGATGCCCGAACCCGTCGAGCACTATCGTGCGCTGCTGACCGCGCTGGCCCGCCTGGCCGGCACGCACCGGTCGGGGTGCTTGCCGGCCCACCTGACCGCGCACTTTCCGCTGGATGTGGAAGCCGCCACAGTGGGCGAGCGGGCACCGCTGACCATGGATAAGCTGGAGCGACGGCTGACTCAGCTGGCCGAGTTCGCCGAAACCCATCCCGGACTGCTGCCCGCCAACGTCGGCTCACCGGAATTTCTGGCCCGCCTTCGCGACGACGCACCTCGGTTCACGCAGTACGAAGGCCTCATCGCGCGTGGGTTGGCTGCCGACACAGACTATGTCGCACTGTGCCATTGGAACGCCAACGTCGACAACGCCTGGTTTTGGCGCGACGCCGACGCCGTACTGCGCTGCGGCCTGATGGACTGGGGATGCGTCGGCCAGATGAACATGGGCATGGCCATTTGGGGGGCCATGTCGGGCGCCGAAACCGATCTGTGGGACGGGCATCTCGACGAATTGCTGGACTTGTTCGTCGGAGAATTCCGTCGTTGCGGGGGCCCGGATCTGGACCGGGACCGACTTGTCCGGCACACTCTGCTCTATGCGGCGGCGATGGGGGTTGCCTGGCTGCTGGACGTACCGGCCTTGATCTGTATGCGGTTTGGTGTCGCGGTGCCGGGCAGTCGCAAGGACCCACGCATCGCCGGCGACGAAAGTGTTCGTGCGCCACTGCAAATGCTGTCGAATCTGCTGAACCTGTGGGAACGGTATCGGGTGGGCGGGCTACTGGACGAAGCTCTCGACGAAGACGGACTGGTCGCCTAGTAGCGGCGGGCTGGGGGCGCGAGCTGGGGGCACCTCCCGCTTGCGGGGGAACGCAAAAGCACCCTTTTTTCGGCGTGTCGGGTGCTTTTGCGTCTGCTCGCCGTAGCTGCGGAACCTCTTGCGCCACTTGTGTTTCTTGTCGGTGGCTGTTCCTAGAATGTGAGGCATGGGTGCCAGCACGCGGGAGCAGATCGTCGAGGTGTTCGACGCGCTGGACGCCGACGCGGACCGCCTGGGCGAGTTGACCTTCGACGTGCTCACCACCCCCGAACGGCTGCGCGCGATGGAGCGCCTGGAACGCCT
>NZ_DATJYB010000185.1:0-5491 GCF_035499775.1 Mycobacterium sp.
TGTTGGAGGTGGTGCGCCGCACGGCAGAACAGGTGTTCATCCCGCTGACGGTCGGTGGCGGGGTGCGTACCGTCTCCGACGTCGACGTGTTGCTGCGCGCCGGGGCCGACAAGGTGTCGGTCAACACCGCCGCCATCGCGCGCCCCGACCTGCTCGCGGAGATGGCGAACCAGTTCGGGTCTCAGTGCATCGTGTTATCCGTCGACGCCCGCACGGTGCCGCCCGAATCGGCGCCGACGCCGTCGGGCTGGGAGGTCACCACTCACGGGGGCCGTCGCGGCACCGGCATCGACGCGGTCGAGTGGGCGGCGCATGGCGCCGAACTCGGAGTGGGAGAGATCCTGCTGAACTCGATGGACGCCGACGGCACCAAAGCCGGATTCGACCTGCCGATGCTGCGGGCGGTGCGCGCCGCGGTCACGGTGCCGGTGATCGCCAGCGGCGGCGCCGGGGCGGTGCAACACTTCGCACCCGCGGTTGCCGCCGGTGCCGATGCGGTGTTGGCGGCCAGCGTCTTTCACTTCGGGGAGCTGACGATTGGGCAGGTGAAGGCGGCCATGGCCGCAGAAGGGATCACCGTGCGATGACGCTCGACCCGGACATCGCCGCGCGTCTGAAGCGCAACGCCGACGGGCTGTTCACCGCCGTCGTGCAGGAGCGCGGCAGCAGCGACGTGCTGATGGTGGCCTGGATGGACGACGCGGCACTGGCTCGCACCTTGGAAACCCGTGAGGCCACCTACTATTCGCGATCCCGCGGCGAACAATGGATCAAGGGCGCTACCTCCGGCCACACCCAGTACGTGCACTCGGTGCGCCTGGATTGCGACGGCGACACCGTGCTATTGACCGTCGACCAGGTCGGCGGCGCCTGTCACACCGGTGACCACAGCTGCTTCGACGCCGACGTGCTGTTGGCCCCAGAGGACTGAACGCGCACGTCGGCTTTTGCCCCCGCCTCAGACGTCCAATCCGTCAGCAGCGACGATCGCCGCGCGGGCCCACTGGCGATGGAAGACGGCCGGCCTGATTCGGTCGCGGCGAATGACCTCGAGATCGATGGGTTTTCCAGCCGTCACCGCGGGCGGGACCTGGAAATACCAGTACGCCGTTCCCTCGGTGGCGAAGACCAGTATGGCGTCGGTGTCACCGAAATCGTTGTAGCGCCGGGTATTTTCGACCCATTGGAAGGGTCTGAGGTCACCGAAGTTCCTGAGATATACCACCCACAGGCGGGTGCCGCGCTGTCGTAGCCGGGCCAGGGATGCCGCCACCCCGTCACGTTCGATGGGGCCCAGCACGTGCGATTCGTCGGTGATTTGGTCCTCCAGCCTGATGCCTGGCTTCGACGGCGGTGCGGCACCGCCGCTCGCCGGGGGCGCCGCAGACTCCGACGGGACGCTGCTGGTGTGTTGACCGGTGGCCCGGTGCTTGTCATGGCCGCCCAGGATCCATAGACCGACGCCCACGGTGACGACGACCAGAACGACGGCGACCAGCGCCGCGATCAAGCCTCCGGACCGGCGCCGACCGCCGCGTGTTTCGGCAGGGACCTGTGAGGGATCCTGCGGTGCCATGATCGTTCGCGTCGGTCCGGTGACGGCCCGTGTGGGTCCCGACACCGCGGACGCGGTGGTGACGTCGGACGCGGTGGCGACGTCCGACGCGGCGGTGACGGGGCTGCCGGCCAGCGCGGAGGCGAAGTCCGTACATGTCAGATAACGGTCTTGGGGGTTCTTGGCCATCGCCTTGGCGATCACCGGGTCGAGGTCTGTCAGTTCGGGGCGGCGGACACTGACCGGCGGCACTGGCGCCGACAAGTGGTGGGTGATGATCACCGCCGGATTCGAGTGCTCGAACGGGGCGCCGCCGGTCAACAGGTGAAACGCGGTACATCCCAGCGCATATTGGTCGGCACGCGCGTCGAGATCGGCGCCCTGGAGTTGTTCGGGTGCGCAGTACGCCGTGGTACCCATCGCCATGTTGGTCGCAGTCAGGCCGCTGATGTCACCCACCTCGCGCGCGATGCCGAAATCGGCGAGCAGGATGCGTCGTCGCGGGTTGGCATCACTGAGCAGGATGTTGGCCGGCTTGATGTCGCGATGCAGCAGTCCGCGCGCATGGGCGTGATCGAGCGCGTCGGCGACGGCCGAGATGATCTCGACGACCTCCGCCCTTGGCATGCCGGACGGATACTCGCTGCGCAGCAGCCGCGCGGCGTCGGTTCCCTCGACGTAGTCCATCGAGATCCACAGCTGTCCATCGTATTCGCCGCGGTCGTGGATGCCGACGATATGCTCGTGATATAGACTCGCAGCGAGGTCTGCCTCGCGGTTAAAGCGTTGGCGGAATTCGAGATTCGCAGTGAACTCCTTGGGCAGGACCTTGAGGGCGTCGCGGCGGGGGAGCCGCGGATGCTGCGCCAGATACACCTGCCCCATTCCGCCGGCTCCCAGCCTTCGGATGATGGTGTATTCGGCGAACACCTCACCTTCGCTGAGCCCATCGCTTTGCGGCATGTGAGCATGCTACTGAGCCCTGGCCCGAGGATGTCGACAAGAATGGCGGTCGATGTTGAAACGTGTGTCCTGGACTGTGGTGGTACCGCTGCTCGCCATCGTCGTCCTGGTAGTGACGTGGGGCGAGCACTTCGGGCCGGTGGCGGTGATCGTGGCGGCCATCTTGCTCGGTGGCGCGGTTCTGGCCGCGGTCAACCACGCCGAGGTGGTCGCGCACCGGGTCGGTGAGCCGTTCGGGTCCCTGGTGCTCGCCGTCGCGGTGACAACCATCGAAGTGGCGCTGATCGTGACGTTCATGGCGCACGGTGGCAACGAGGCGGCGACGCTGGCCAGGGACACCGCCTTTGCCGCCGTGATGATCACCACCAACGGGATCGCCGGTTTTTCACTGCTGCTCGGTTCCCACCGCTACGGCGTGACGTTGTTCAACGCACACGGCAGCGGCGCCGCGCTGGCCACCGTGACCACGTTGGCGACGCTGAGCCTGGTGCTGCCGACGTTCACCACCAGTCATGGCGGCCCGGAGTTCACGCCGGGCCAGCTTGCTTTCGCCGCGACCACCTCGCTGGTGCTCTATCTGCTGTTCGTGTTCACCCAGACCGTGCGGCACCGTGACTTCTTCCTGCCGGTCGCGCAGAAGGGTCAGAAGAGTCTTTTCGAGGATGAAAGCCATGCCGACCCGCCCAGCATCGCCAGGGCGCTGACGAGCCTGGTGCTGCTACTGGTCTCCCTGGTCGCGGTGGTGGGTTTGGCCGAGCAGGAGTCGCCGGCGATCTCGGATGCGGTGGCCGCGGCCGGGTTCCCGCAGTCATTCGTCGGCGTGGTGATCGCGGCGTTGGTGCTGCTGCCGGAGACGCTCGCGGCGGTGCGCGCGGCGCGGCAAGGCCGGATTCAGACCAGCCTCAACCTGGCCTACGGCTCAGCGATCGCGAGTATCGGGCTGACCATCCCGGCCATTGCGCTGGCTTCGATCTGGCTTCAAGGGCCGCTGGTGCTGGGGCTGGGTCCCATCCAGCTGGTGTTGCTGCTGGTTACCGTGGTGATCAGCGTGCTGACCGTGGTGCCCGGCCGGGCCACCCGGCTGCAGGGCGAGTTGCATGTGGTGCTGTTGACCGCCTACGTGTTCTTGGCGGCCAACCCCTGACATTGGGCGAGCAGATGCAAAAGCACCCATTTCGTGCCGAATGAGGTGCTTTTGCGTTCCCCCGCAAGCGGGAGGTGCCCCCAGCTCGGCCCCGGTATCGCCGATACGAAGTTTTGAGACGCTCGTATGTCGTCTATCTCGAGAGCCGTACCGCGCGACTGCCCCCTCATGGCATCGCCCCGGCGTATGCCAGATGCCCTTCGAGTCCCAGCGCCGTGGCCATCGCGCGGTAGCGATCCCGATAGTCGCGATAGGAGGCTTCATCCGAATGGGCGCGGGCCAATAGCGCGCGCAGCCGCAGCAGCCAGATGTCGCGGATAACCAGCCCGCCATCGGCTGGCGCGGCGGCTAACCGCTCGATCACGGCCTCAGCTGCGGCCACGTCACCCTCGGCCCCACGGTCCAGCAGTGTCTCCACCAGAACACCCGTCGCCGGAATGCCCCACGACAGCAGTTGCCCCTCGCGAACCAGTTGGTCCACGGCGGCGAACATGAGCGTTATGGCCCTGTCGTGATCTCCGCGCCGAGCCCGCTCACGTGCCAAGTACACGTTGATGAGCCGTAACTCGCTCAGGCTGTGTCCCCGACGCAGAATCAGGTCGCTGACCTCGTCCAGCAGCTTCCGTCCGCGGTCACGCTCGGCATCTGTGTGGCGATGCACCAGCGCAAGCCCCGGTATCGCCCGGGCGAAAACCACCGCCATATCATCACCGGAGCGTTCGGCAATCCGCTGCGCATCCTCGAGCTCGCGCATGGCCGCATCGTGGGCGGCCAGCGCGCCCAACGGTATTCCCGGGAAGTAGACATAGGCGACGACGATCGCGTAAGACAACGGGTCGGCGCTGCGGGCCATGGCCAGGCCGTGGCGCAGGTCGTCGCGCCATCCGGGACGCCCGAGGCAATACCGGCCAACAGCCCGCGTCGCGAGGGCGAGCGCTAACGGAGACCCGAACATGAAGTTGCCTTTCGATGGATCACCGTCGGCCAGGTCAATAACACTTTGCGACCACCGCAGCACGTGACCCCACTCGCCCTTGTGAGCCTTGGCGTAGATCACCGGGAAGGACAGCCCCACCGCCAGCGTCGGATCGTCGATCGACTCGATGAGGGCCCAGGCTTCCGATGCCAGCCGCGACGCCTCACGGATCCGGCCCCGAAACCCATGATCGATCACCAGCCCGGCCATGGCGATGGCCAGCGAAGACTTGTCTCCGGCGGCGGTGCACAACTCCCGCAATTCCTCAAAGCGGTCACCCGCCACGTCCACCTGGACTCGCCAGGCGATCCCGCACAACATGATGCGCGGCGCGATGCGCATCGCTGTGCGGTTGGGGTCCTGGTCGGGCAGTGCCTCGGCGATCGCTTGGGCGCGCTCCCAACTTTGTCGCGCCGCGGCGATGTCGCGGTAGGTCGCCCACGTGGCGGCGCGCATATGCCACTGATACGCGGCGTGCAGCTCACCGGCGGCCTGCAGGTGTTCGGCGATCAGCGCGGCATTTTCCTCCGCCGCGGCCGGGTCACGGGATTCGATGGCGGCCGCGACGCGCTGGTGCAGCTCGGCGCGATCGGATTTCAGCTGTGATTCGTAGGTCACCGCGCGGATCAGCGGGTGAAAGAAGGCGTATTCGGCGCTGGGGGTGAAGCGCACCTGATCGATCAGCTCTGCGCTTAGGAGCTCGTCGACGACGGCATCGCTGTCCAGCGCGGCCAGCAGCGCGGCGTCGAAGCGGGCCCCGATGACCGAGGCCGCGTTCAACGTTCGCCGGGCCGCGTTGCTGAGTCGGTCGATGCGCGCCGCGATGGCGGCCTGCACCGTGGCCGGCACGTTG
>NZ_DATJYB010000186.1:0-16031 GCF_035499775.1 Mycobacterium sp.
GCCCAGTCGGTGGCGGTGCTGGTCATCAGCCGGCGTGCCAGCCGCCGCTGTGCCCCGATGATTTTCAGGCCGCCGGGGGTGCCGGGAAAGGTATAGGTCACGTTCCACTCGTTTTCGGTGCCGGCGTGCGATCGGTGGCCCCGGGTGAGGTCCACACGGTGTGAAAGCGCTGGACACAGGTGATCAGGCTGGCCACGGCCAGCACCCACATCGCGATGGGCAGCGCCGGCGGCCAGGGCACGAACGGAAAGTCGGAGATCCCGGCACCGGTCAGCACGATGATCAACCGCTCCGGCCGTTCGATGAATCCGCCGTCGCCGCGCAGCCCGCTGGCTTCCGCCCGGGCCTTGATGTAGGAGATCACCTGAGAGGTGACCAGGCAGATCAAGGTCGCCACGACCAGCAGTCTGTCGCGCATGTGGAACGCAATCCACCAGAGCAGCCCGCAGAACACCGCGCCGTCGCTGATCCGGTCGCAGGCGGCGTCCAGCACCGCGCCGAAGCGGGTGCCACCACCGCGTTCCCGTGCCATCGCCCCGTCCAGCATGTCGAACACCACGAAGAACCAGACGACCAAAGTGCCGGCGAACAGCTTGCCCATCGGGAACAGGATGAGCGCCCCGGCGACGGACGCGGTGGTGCCCAATACGGTGACGCTATCCGGGGTGAGGCCGATCCGCAGCGCAGCCCGCGCGACCGGATTGGTGATCCGCGCGAACGCCGCCCGGGACAGGAACGGCAACTTGCTCACGGTTGGGGCCTCATGACTGCCTGGCCCATTCGGTGGCCAGCAGCTGCCGGGTGTCGCGCAGCAGCTGCGGGATCACCTTGGAGCCGCCGATGATGGTGATGAAGTTGGCATCACCGCCCCACCGCGGCACCACGTGCACGTGCAGATGCTCGGCCAGCGACCCGCCCGCCGACGTCCCCAGGTTCAGCCCGACATTGAAGCCGTGCGGCCGCGACACGTTCTTGATGACGCGAATTGCCTTCTGGGTGAACGCCATCAGCTCCGCGCTCTCCGGACCGGTGAGGTCCTCAAGCTCGGAGACCCGCCGGTACGGCACCACCATCAGGTGCCCGGGGTTGTACGGGTAGAGGTTGAGCACGGCGTAGACGACTTCGCCGCGGGCGACCACCAGACCCTCTTCGTCGGACATGCGTGGGATCTCGGTAAAGGGCTGCGAGTGTTCCGCGTCGTCGCGCTTCATCGGCGCTTCGGCGAGGTAGTTCATCCGGTACGGCGTCCACAGCCGCTGCAGCTGGTCGCGCTGGCCGACGCCTTTGTCGAGGATGGTGTCGTCCTGGTCGCTCACGGCCCGGCTTCCTTCGTCGGGTTCACCAGTTCGGCTGTGGGAGCGGCATTCTCGCGATCGGCGATCCAGGCCACGATGGCCGCCACCGCCGCGTCGCGAGGCACGCCGTTGATCTGGGTGCGGTCGCCGAAGCGGAAGCTGACCGCGTCGGCCTGCACGTCGCGGTCACCGGCCAGCAGCATGAACGGCACCTTCTGGCTGGTGTGATGCACGATCTTCTTGGCCATCCGGTCGTCGCTGGTGTCCACCTCGACCCGTACTCCGTGCGACTTCAGTTGCGCGGCAACATCTTCCAGGTAGGCGACATGCTCGTCGGCGACCGGGATGCCGACCACCTGAACGGGCGCCAACCACGCCGGGAAAGCGCCCGCGTAGTGCTCGGTGAGGACGCCGAAGAACCTCTCGATCGACCCGAATAGCGCGCGGTGGATCAGCACCGGCCGCTGTCGCGACCCGTCGCTGGCGGTGTACTCGAGGTCGAACCGCTCCGGCATGTTGAAGTCCAGCTGAATGGTCGACATCTGCCAGTTGCGGCCCAGCGCGTCCTTGACCTGCACCGAGATCTTCGGGCCGTAGAACGCCGCGCCGCCGGGGTCCGGAACCAGCTGCAGGCCGGAGGCCTCGCCGACCTCGCGCAGGATCTCGGTGGCCTCGTCCCATACCTCGTCGGACCCGACGGACTTCTCCGGGTCCTTGGTGGACAGCTCCAGGTAGAAGTCGTCCAGGCCGTAATCGGCCAGCAGGTCGAGCACGAAGCGCAGCAACGAGGCCAGCTCGTCGCGCAGTTGCTCGCGCGTGCAGTAGATGTGCGCGTCATCCTGGGTCATGCCGCGCACCCGGGTCAGGCCGTGGATCACGCCGGACTTCTCATACCGGTAGACGCTGCCGAACTCGAAGAGCCGCAACGGAAGTTCGCGGTACGAGCGGCCCCGGGACCGATAGATCAGGTGGTGCATGGGGCAGTTCATCGGCTTGAGGTAGTAGTCCTGCCCGGGCTTGCGTACCGTGCCGTCCTCGTTGTACTCCGCGTCCATGTGCATCGGCGGGAACATGCCCTCGGCGTACCACTCCAGGTGGCCCGACGTGATGTACAGCTGTTCCTTGGTGATGTGCGGGGTGTTGACGAACTGATAGCCCGCCTCGAGGTGCTTGCGACGCGAGTAGTCCTCGAGTTCGGCGCGCACGATCCCACCCTTGGGGTGGAAAACCGCTAAGCCGGAACCGATTTCGTCGGGGAAGCTGAACAGGTCGAGCTCCACGCCCAGCTTGCGATGGTCGCGGCGCAGCGCTTCCTCGATCATCTCGAGGTGGTGGTCCAGCGCCTCCTGCGACTCCCAGGCGGTGCCGTAGATGCGTTGCAGGCTGGCGTTGCTCTGGTCACCCCGCCAGTACGCGGCGGAGCTTCTGGTCAGCTTGAACGCCGGGATGTGCTTGGTGGTCGGGATGTGCGGCCCTCGGCACAGGTCACCCCAAACCCGTTCGCGGGTACGGGGATTGAGGTTGTCGTAGGCGGTCAGCTCGTCGCCGCCGACCTCCATTATTTCGGCCATCGAGTCCGTTCCTACGGACTTGTCGTCGACGAGTTCGAGCTTGTAGGGCTCGTCGGCCAACTCGGCGCGCGCCTGGTCCTTGGACTCGTACACGCGACGGTCGAACAGCTGTCCGTCCTTGACGATCTGGCGCATCCGCTTTTCCAGCGCCGCCAGGTCCTCGGGCGTGAACGGCTCGGCCACGTCGAAGTCGTAGTAGAAGCCGTCGGTGATCGGCGGCCCGATGCCGAGCTTGGCCTGCGGAAACATGTCCTGGACAGCTTGGGCCAACACGTGCGCGGCCGAATGGCGGATCACGCTGCGACCATCTTCGGTGTTGGCCGCCACCGGGACGACCTCGGCGTCGCCGTCGGGCACCCAGCTCAGGTCTCGGAGCTTGCCGTCGGCGTCGCGCACCACCACGATCGCGTCAGGCGCGCCGCGCCTGGGCAACCCCGCCTCGCCGACCGCGGCGGCCGCGGTAGTGCCCGCAGGAACCCGGATCAGGCCGCCATCGGCTCCTGGGGCGGGGTGTGCGGGGGCGCTCATGGGGTAGGTCTCCAGGGTCGTGTGTGTTGGATAGGCCGTTTGTCATGCTATCGGGGTGTTTCCTCGGCGGGTCCGTCACGGCTGGCCAGGCTTGAGCCGCACGAACAACGCTTCGGCTTCGGTCAGCACGGTGTCGCCGTCGGTGAGCCGGCCGGACACGAAGATCTTGCGTCCTTCATCGCTGTCGACTCCGGCGTTGAACTGCAACTCTTTTTCGATCGGCACGATCTGGCGGTAGTCGATCTTCAGGTACGCGGTGCGTTGGCGCCGGCTGCCGGTGAGCAGCACCGCCGTCAGGCCGAGGACCGTGTCGAAGAGCATGCCGAGGGAACCGCCGTGCACGGCGCCGTTGCGGCCCAGGTGGAAGCGGGCGAATCGGGCCCAGCCTTCGATCCGCCCGTCGTCGGTTTTCCGGGCGTTCATCGGGACGGTCAGGATGTTGCCGCGCATCGGCAGGTCCATCCGGCGTCCGGACGGCGACTGCCATTCGTCGGCGTCGTACGGGGCCAGCAGTTCCGACAGTTTCTCCAGCATGTCGGCGGCCCGGGTGATCACCTCGTCGGGCGCGTCGACGGCGCGGGCGTGATTCTGCAACCTGCGCGCCGTGTCGATGAACCGGCCGTAGTCGGGCCCGCCCTTGGTTGTCGGTTCGGGCGGATTGAATCCGCCGCCGGGATGATGCGGATGCTTGCCGGACACCAGAACACCGTATTGGGTCGGGCGACGTGCATGGGGGAACGGTGCCTTACGACGAACTCACCGAGACTGCGGTGAGGGTGTGGTTTGGCACGCAGACCCAGCCCTAGCCGCAGTCTCGATGCCCCCAGCGCAGTCTCGGGGGATTTAGACGGTGCGCTGCGTGCCCGCGAGCGACAGCTCGCTGAACTCCTCGTCGCTAAGCGTGATGTCGGCGGCGGCGACGTTCTCCTCGAGGTGGGCCACCTTCGACGTCCCCGGGATCGGCAGCATCACCGGCGAGCGTTTCAGCAACCAGGCCAGCGCCAACTGCCCCGGCGTGGCGTCGTGGACCGAGGCGACGCGCTGCAGCGGGCCGTCGGCGGCGGCCAGCGGCCCGGCGGCCAGCGGGAACCAGGGGATGAAGCCGATGCCCTGGCTGGTCGCGAAATCCAGTAACGGTTCCGAGCCGCGGGCCGCCAGGTTGTACATGTTCTGCACCGACACGATCTGCGTGATCTGCTGCGCGGCCTTGAGTTGATCGACGTCGATCTCGGACAGGCCGATATGCCGGATCTTGCCTTCGTTCTTCAGCGTGAGCAGCTCGCCTACCTGGTCGGCCAGCGGGAAGTTCGGGTCGATGCGGTGCAGCTGGAACAGGTCGATGGTGTCGACGCCGAGACGGCGCAGACTCATCTCGAGTTCCTGGCGCAGGTAACTCGGATTGCCCAACGGGATCCACACGTCCGGGCCGGTGCGCAGCAGGCCCGCCTTGGTCGCGATGACCAGCCCGGAATAGGGGTGCAGCGCCTCGCGGATGATGTCCTCGGATATGTAGGGCCCGTAGGAGTCCGCGGTGTCGATGAAGTTGACGCCGAGGTCGACGGCACGCCGCAGAACCCGCACGCACTCGTCGCGGTCGGCGGGCGGGCCCCACACCCCCTTACCGGTCAGGCGCATCGCGCCGAAACCGAGTCGGTTCACGGTCAGGTCGCCACCGAGTGTGAATGTTCCGGATCCTTGAGCGGTCACCCCTATGACCGTACGCGTGGCAAGCTGGGCGGGTGGACCTGAACGTGCTCGCCGATCAGCCGCTGACCTATTCCGAAGTGGGCGCCACCGCCACGGCCCAGCTGCCCCCGGGGTACGACCACCTCAGCGTGTCCACCCAGATCGGCACCGGCGACCAGCGTTTCGAGCAAGCCGCCGACGCCGTCCTGCACTGGGGCATGCAGCGCGGTGCGGGTCTGGGGGTGCAAGTCAGCTCCGAGGTCGTCGTGGTTTCGGCGATCGTGGTGGTGAAGATGCTGGGCTTGCTGCAGGCCCCGTGCCGGGTGGTGTACGTCATCGACGAACCCGACGTACGCGGCTTCGCCTACGGCACGCTGCCGGGCCATCCGGAATGCGGCGAGGAACGGTTCGCGGTGCGCCGGGACCCGAACACCTCCGCGGTGTTCGCGGAGGTGTCGGCCTTCTCCCGGCCGGGCAGCTGGTTGACCAAGGCCGGGGGCCCGATCGTGCCGGTGCTGCAGCGCTTCATGGCCAAGCGGTACCTGCGCGCGGTGTGACGGCCGCGCATACGCCCGCAAAAGCCCATGCCGGCCCCTGCTGCCGCCATGAGCGACAGCGGGGACCGGCGGATCCAGCGGTCAGACGGACGCCCCGGCGGGTTGCCGGAGTTCGAAGGCGGGCTCAATCGGGCAACCGGCCACCGACAGCATCATGGAGGCCATCACGTAATGGCCGACCAGCGTGGTGAATTCGAGGATCTGGTCGGGGTCGAGTTCACGGCGCAGGTCTTCATAGGTAAGCGGCGAGAGAGTCCTGGTGGCGATCAGCTCGTCAGCGGCCATCATGAACGCGCGCAGGCGGGGCGACCAGCTTTCGTCGGCTTCGTTGGTCAGTGACTCGATTTCGGCGCGCGGGACGCCAAGCTCGAGCGCCATCCGGGTGTGGTGGGCGTACTCGTATTGGCAACCCGCCCGCCAGGCCACCCGGATGACGATGCGTTCGCTCTCGTCCCCCGGGATGCGCCCGTGTTGCAGAAGCTGCGTGAAGAACAACGTGTGCAGCGGCATGACCTTGCCGAGCCGAGCGGTCAACCGGAAGCAGGTGTAGTCGTAGGTCTCACCTGCCAGCACGCGGATGAGGGTGAGGAACCCGCGCTGCCACAGCCGCAGCTCGCGCGACTGCAACGGCGGAATTCGGCGGGGGTAGTCCATTTCGATCCATTTCCCGTCGGGCTGGGTGATGGGCGGCTGCGGTGCCGCGTCCTCGGGGTCGGTCGGGCGAACGATGCTGCGAATGGTGGTTTTGATGTTCATGTCAGGCTCCTACGGTGAGGCCGGTGAGGGCGAGGACGATACGACGGGGTGCGAAACGAGCGGCGTTGATGGGTACTGCGTTCAGTGCTCCGGAGATGACGCTGGGTGGCGCGCAGCGCCGGTCGAGGGTGTGTAGGGCGAAGTCGGCGACCTGCTCCGGGGTTTGCCAGCGCCCGACGCCGGGGCGGGTGGTGCCGAGCTTGTCGAAGAACGGCGTGCGCATCGGTCCCGGCGAGAGGGCGAGGACTTTCAGGCTGCTGCGCCGGGTCTCGTAGGCGACGGCCTCGGTGAAGCTCAGCACGAAGGCCTTGGCGGCGCCGTAGACGGCCATCGCCGGGGTGGGCTGGTAGGCGCTGGTGCTGGCGATGTTGACCAGGGCCCCGCGGCCGCTGTCCAGCATCTGGGGCAGCATCGCCCGGGTCAGTTCCACGACGGTGGTGACGTCGACCTGGACCTCCGCGGACAGCGCCGCGGGGTCTTGGGTGGCGAAGTCACCGTGAGTGCCCACTCCGGCGTTGTTGATCAGCGTGTCGACGGTCAGGCCGTCGGCGGCGACGCGCGCGGCGAGGTCGGCGCTCGCCCCCGCTATCGACAGATCCTGTTCGTAGAGGGCGACATTGATCCCTACGGGCAGGCTTAGTGTCTGCGCGAACTCTTCGAGCTCGCTCTTGCGCCGGGCGACCAGGATGAGGTTGGCGCCGCGTTCGGCGAACCGTTGTGTGAGCGCCGCGCCCAGGCCCGAGCTGGCCCCGGTGATCAGCGCTGTAGTGCCTTGGTATTCCATGACGTCACCACCGTCCCGCCGGCGCGGCGACGGAGCCACGACCGAGGCGCCGGTTGTCGGCCTTGAAGCGGCGGTTCGGGGAGATTCCGCGTGGCGTGTCCCCGGCCTGCTCGACCATGTCGAGGTACTCAAAGGGGTTGTGGCCGCAGAAGATACCGATTTCCGGGTGGTCGGCGTGCAACGCACGCAGCCGATCCTGGTTGCGGCGCCGCTTGGAGCGCTCGGTGGTCACGATCAGCTGGAAGAACTCGGGGCCGGGTCCGCACTTGCGTTGCGGCAGCTTGATCTCGCGGGCGTCGAAGTAGGCGTCGCCTGCTGCGAGCAGCCAGCGATGTCCGTCGTTGACGGCGATGCCGCAGTGGCCGTGGGTGTGCCCGAACAACGGGACCATCAGGATGTCGTCGCCCAGGCCGTCCAGTCCGCGCACCGCGTCGAAGCCGTTCCACTGCTCGCCGCCGTGGGTGTAGGTGCGCCACTTCGGGTTGTGTTCGAACAGCAGGTTGGGACGGTAGCGGCGCTTGGCCCGGAAGCCGTCGCGGCGGCGGGCCGCATCCAATTCAGTGGCGTGCACATGCACCAGCGCGTCGGGGAAGTCCGCCAGCCCGCCGACATGGTCGAGGTCGAGGTGGGTCTGCACGATGTGGCGCACGTCGTTGGGGTCGAACCCCATCCCCTTGATCTGCTCGACGGCCGCCAGTGACGGGTCGATGAGGGGGCGCGCGTAAACCTTCGCGAACTCCGAGCCCAGCCGCGCGCGCATGTTCAGGTAGTCCTTGCTGCCGAGGCCGGTGTCCACCAGGACGAGCCCGGCGTCGGAGGTCTCCAGCAGCAGCACGTGACACACCAGGTGCTGGCCCAGGACTGAAATCCCTTGTATGGAGGCTGTATTCAGATGATGGACGCGAGTGACCGCCATGGTCGGCTACCTTTCTCTTAAATGAATGCTTGTTCATTCAGTGTCATCGGCCGCGTCGTGCTTGTCAATAGTGAATATTCATTCATTCATGTACAGTGACTCGCATGCCCAAAGTCACCGAGGACCACCGCAAGGCCCAAGAGGAACGTTTCGTCGACGCGGCGCGTCGCTGCTTCACCCGCCTGGGCGTGGAGGGCACGTCGATGGAGGACATCCGCACCGAGGCCGGCGTCTCCGCGGGCCTGATGTACCGATACTTCGGCTCCAAAGACGACATGATCCGAGCGGCCATCGGCGGATCGCTGGGTGACTTCGAGACGCTCATCGTCGCGACGGGCGAGAGCTCGCGAGCCACCACCGCCGCGGGCTACCTGCGGGCGCTGCTGGAGAATCTGCGGGTATTCCGGCACCACAGCCCGGGAGTCGATCTGTTCAAACTGGCCATCCAGGGCTGGGCACACGCCCAGGCGCGGCCGAT
Source organism: Mycobacterium sp. (assembly GCF_035499775.1). Lineage (GTDB taxonomy): Bacteria > Actinomycetota > Actinomycetes > Mycobacteriales > Mycobacteriaceae > Mycobacterium. The sequence goes on from NZ_DATJYB010000186.1 coordinate 8,572, forward strand.
GGCGAAAGCCGTGATCGCGGAAAGCTTCGCGCGTCAGCTGGAGTCCTATCAAGCAGCCGCGAAACGCTGGACCACGCCGAGGAAAGCGCCCGCCGCAGCCCTGGCGATCGCCGGCGCAGTCATCGGATACATCGTGCAAAGTACGTTCGCCGATGCCGATATCGACGTCGTCCAGTACTGCAGCGGTCTGGCCGGGTTCGGCCAATGACCGCCGCGGTCACGATGCCCGACGAACGCGTCCGCACGCCCGCTGTGTTCGTCGTCGAGCTGTTCCTGCCCAGCGAGGCCAGAGAATTGCGGCGGGCGATGCATCGACACAACTGGCACGAGACTGCCGACATCGTCTGCGCCGATTGGGATCTGCTCGCGCAAGTTCGGTCCGGCACGAGCCGGGTGTGGTGGCCGCTGGGGACGTTCGCCGCGCGCAACAGCCCGTCGCGCCATCCCGACGCGCGGCGCAAGAGGCTACCCGCGGAGTTCGACGCGGTCGAGTGGCAGGCCGTGCAGATCGGCGACGGCATCACCGCGGTCGTCGCGACCTTCTACCCCGCCCTTGTGGCGGCCGAAAGTCTCGACAAGGCCTGGTTCCGTCGAGCGCAGCTGGCCCGGCAGTCGATCCACGACTCGGCCCGCCGGTTTGTCGCGACGGCGTGTCCCGGGTTCTTCGCGGCCAACAGCGAGCCGCAGCCTTTGACAGATTTGTTGTTCCTCACCGAGCGAGGCACCGAGCGGCGTGTGTCTCCCGAACTTCCCGCGATGAACCTGCAAAGGATGTCCCGAACGTCCGACTGCTACCTCAGGCCAACTCGTACCTGGGCGTTGTGGGGTGAACAACCGGCGATCGCCGACGACGCGGCGATGGTCGATCGCATCCGAAAGGCATTCGGAGACAGTCTTCTTCAGTTGTCGGTTTCCGAGATGTTGTGCGTGTACCACAGCCGGTACGCGCAAATTCGCGACCGGGCTCCGCGCCGGCGCGGGCGCCTGCGGATGAGCCACATGCGCGAACAGCGCAGCAACCTGCTGGTGCTGAGCCTGAACGTGCGCACCACCGAGCGGGCAATCAGGCAATTCAACGAAAGCCGTCAGCCGCGTGACGACGAAGGGATGGCCGCCGATCAAGCCGAAATGCTCGAGCAACTGAAGTCCGACGACGAGCAGTACCGCGACATTCTGTCCACGGCTCTATCGCTCACATCGTCGATGCAATCACTGCGCGCATCGCGGGTAGCCCGATGGATCGCCGTCGCGTCGCTGGCGACCTCGTTTCTGCTTCTGATGCTCACCGATGAGGCGCAGCATCCCCGGATAACTGCTCTGCTGCAATGGATTACGAGCGGCTAGTGAGCGGCGCCAGGCTGAGATTTGAGCACGGTGAGCATGACCACCGAGTCCTCGACGGCGTGCAGCGCGTGCCGCTGCGCCGGAATCGCGACGTAGTCACCGGTCTTGCCGTCCCATGCGTCGTCGCCGGCGCTGAGTCGCACGTGGCCCCGCAGCACCTGCAGCGTCGCCTCGCCGGGGCTCTCGTGCTCGGACAGGTCGTGGCCGGCCAGCAGGGCGAGGACCGTCTGCCGAAGCTCGTGGGTGTGGCCGCCGTGGATGGTGTGCGCCGCCCGCCCGCTATTCGACTTCTGGGCCTCGGCTAGCTTTTCGGCGGTCAGGGCGGTCAGTGAAACGGATTCCATCGGAAGGTCCTTATCGACTGTTCTTACCGGGTTACTAGCAGTATCCCCGCCGCGAGTAACGCGACCACCTTCACCGCCTCCAAACCGACATAGACGTAGTGGCCACGCGAGCGGGGCGCGTCCAACCCGGCGAGCACCTGGTCGGACCGAAGGGTCAGCCGCGGACGCACCGCGATCAGTTGGACGGCCAACGCGGCTAACGCGACGCAAAACGCGGCCGTGGTCCGCACGGGTGTCGGACCGGCCACCACAATCGCCACGATGACCAGGGCGAACGCGACCTCCACGGTGTTGAGCGCACGAAAGACCAGGCGCCCGATACCAAGACCGATCTGCAGCGTCACATTCGGCGCGCGGAACTTCAGCGGCGCTTCCAGGAACGAGATGGCCAGCACCATGCCGAGCCAGACGAAAGTGACCGCCACGGCAATGGCCGGCCCGGTGCTCACCCGGCGGCTCCGACCGGCTTGAGGTGGGCCAGACACAGGTCCGGTTCGACGAACGGTTCGAGCCGGTCGACGGTGACGGGCGCCGCCCAGGTCTCCAGGGTGCCTTGCATCAGTCCGAGGTGGACCCGACACACGACGTTGCTTCCCGTCTCGGCCAGTTCCAGGAACGGACAGTGCCGCAGGCCGACCTGTTTCTCCCCGCGCAGTTCGGGAGCGAACCCGAGCTCATCGAGCACGCCGGCCAGGCGCTCGACGGCCTCCTCGGCACTCGCGACCGGCTCCGGTTCCGTCTTCAGCCCCCAGGTCCGGCCCGCGGCCTGGGCCTTGGCGCCGGGATCCTCGTCGGCGGCAAATCCCCTGCTGAGTATCTCCGCGAGCAGCTGGTAATGCCGCGTCCCACCACGATCCATTTGCCGGACCGCACAGAACATCAGCGGCGGACGCCCCGGACCCCGGCGGCCGGGCTCTACCTGCTCCACCTGGCCGTCGCCGACCAGGCTGTCGAGATGGAAGCGCACGGTGTTGGGATGCACGCGCAACACGTCGGCGATCTCGACGATGCTCATCGGCACCGGCGACGCGCGCAATATGCGCAGCACCCCACGGCGGCGACCAGGACTCTCTCCGTTCGGCCTAATGTCGCTCACACTCCTTCAGCCAGAGGTGCAAGACCCCGCGGCTGGTGAACCCAACCGCGCGTCCGTACCGGGCCCGGACTCGGCAAAGAACGCCGCTTGCTGGTCAGGTGAGGTTACAGCTCTTGGGGCAAGTCGTCTCCGTAGTAAATCGCACCTACCGGGCAAACGGGCTCACATGCGCTATTCGCAGCACGTCATGCTTCAATATTTACACAATATTTGTTGTAATAACTACTCCGACCAGGAGAATCTGGTGAACTCGGCGCGCACCGCAGGCCCAGCCTCGAGGTGTGGTCCGACGGTGGCAGACTGACCGAAATGGGCACGAACGATCTCTCCCCCGGCCTGCATCACCTGCGGCAGGCAGTGTGATGGCCGATTCACGGCCGTCGCTGCCCTCCTCGAATCGTCCCGACGAAAACATCCAGGGGCACTGGCTGCTGGCACGACTGGGGAAGCGCGTGCTGCGTCCCGGCGGCGTGGAACTCACCCGCACCCTGCTGGCCCGCGCCGACGTGACCGACTCCGACGTGGTCGAGCTGGCCCCGGGCCTGGGCCGGACCGCTACCGAGATCCTGTCCCGGCGCCCGCGGTCTTACCTCGGCGCAGAAGCCGACCCCGACGCGGCCCGCCTGGTTCGCGATGTGATTGCCGGGCACGGGGAGGTCCTGGTCGCCGACGCGGCTGATACCGGATTGCCCGATGCCAGCTCCGACGTCGTCATCGGCGAGGCGATGCTGACCATGCAGGGCGACGCGGCCAAGCACGCCATCGTGGCCGAGGCGGCACGGGTGCTGCGCCCGAACGGCCGCTACGCGATCCATGAGCTGGCGCTGACCCCGGACGATGTCCCCGAGGAAGTCAGCACCGACATCCGACAGTCCCTCGCCCGCGCGATCAAGGTCAACGCCCGCCCGCTCACCGTGGCGGAATGGTCGCAACTGTTGGCCGGACACGGACTGGTCGTCGACCACGTCGCGACGGCGCCGATGGCGCTGTTAGAACCCCGGCGCGTGCTCGCCGACGAAGGACTGTTCGGTGCGTTGCGGTTCGCCCGGAACCTGCTTCGCCATCACGACGCGCGCAGGCGCGTACTCGTGATGCGTGGCACGTTCCGCAAACACCGCGAGCGATTGACGGCCGTCGCGATCGTCGCGCACAAACCGGGTTAGTGGCGATCGCGAGGTTGGCTTCGCGCCTTGCGCCGAACGTGCAACCATGGCGAAAAACCGGCCCGATTTTCGCAACCAGTGCACGCTCGGCGAAAGGACCAGTGGCGGGTCGCCGCCCTCCGACTACTGGTCAGGGCTCTTGGTGGCAGCGCGCGTCACGAACCGGCCCGCCACTCAGCATGTCGTGCATCATGGCGACCACGCGCTGATACGTCCACTCTGTCTCTGGCGGGGAAGCCGGCGTCGTGTGAGCGGACATCTCCGAGCGGCCACCCACTGCCGGTATCTGTTCCCGCTCCATCAAGAATCCTGTGGCCACGATTACCCCCTACTTACCCCACGTGGGACTACGACGCGCCCACAGTGAGCTAGGTATTACCCACAAATGAGCCAGGTTTAACCCACCACTTAGCAGCGATTAGCTGGGCATTAACCCCCTGGCGTGGGTCCGAACGCCACGCTTGGGTACGAACCCCGAACCGTGGGCACTGGGCACATCCGGCCGGCCAGCAGCTACGATCACTGGCGAAAAGGCCCTAACCTGGGCGTATGCCCGAAGGACTCCGTTGGCCAAGTTGATCATCCTGCGCGGAGAACAGCACCAAGTCTTCGAGCTGAGTGACGACACGAGTGTCGGCCGCGCGCCCGACAACAAGCTTTGGCTGGACGACCCGGGCCTGTCTCGACGCCACTGCGAGTTCCGTCGCAATGGCGAGCAGTGGCTGCTACACGACCTCGGCAGCTTCAACGGCTCGTTCGTGAACAGCCTGATGGTCACCGAGCACCCGCTGCGCTCGGGTGATCGCATCCAGCTCGGCTCGACCGTGCTCTACTTCGTGCCCGACGAGGACCCCGGTCAGGGCCCGGTGCGCGCGGACCCCAAGACGGTCGAGACCACCGAGACCGTGCGCGCCACCAGCCACAAACTGCGCAACTTCGCGGCCCTGATCGAAATCACCAAAGTCCTCAACAGCGAGCTCGACAAGGCGGCGGTCCTGGAGACCATCGTCGACAAGGGCGTCGAGCTGATCCAGGCCGAGCGCGGGTTTTTGATCCTGGTGCAGGACGGGACGCTCGAGTTCCGCGTCGCGCGCAATCGCGACAAGACCGACATCGGCAACCCGTCGCAACTGATTTCCCGCTCGGTGATCGACAGGGTGACCAAGACGGGCGAGCCGGTGCTGACGATCGATGCGCCGACCGCGCTCAGCAGCTCCCGTTCGATCATGGCCCTTGAGGTGCGCTCGCTCATCTGTGTGCCGCTGCGCCTCAAGGACCGCATCCTCGGCGCGCTCTACGTGGACAGCAAAGTCGCGGAGGTCCAGTTCAACGAGGAGTCGCAGAATCTCCTGCACGCCTTCGCCGACCAGGCGGCCATCGCCATCGAGAACGCCCGGCTGTTCGACGAGGTTGCCAAGTCGCGCAAGGCCGAGAAGAGCGTGCGGCAGATGTTCCAGAAGTACGTTCCCGCCGATGTGGTGCGCGAGGCGCTCAAAATGAAGGAAGGCGGCCGGCTCAGCGCCAAGCTCACGGCCACCGTGCTCTTCAGCGATATCCGCGGCTTCACCTCGATCAGCGAAAAGATGCCCCCCGAGGCCGTCGTCGGCTTCCTCAACGACTACCTGCAGCGCATGGTCGACATCGTTTTCGATGAGGGCGGGATCGTCGACAAGTTCATCGGCGACTCCGTGATGGCTGTTTTCGGTGCGCCGGTGCCCAAGCCCGACGACGCCGCCCGCGCCGTGCGCGCGGCGCTGCGGATGGTCGAGGAGCTCGCGCGCTTCAACAAAGAGCAGCAGAGGCGAGGCGGCGTCGAGATCGACATCGGCATCGGCCTGCACACCGGCCCGCTGATCGCCGGCAACATCGGCTCCGACCGCAAGATGGAATACACGGTGATCGGCGATACGGTGAACGCGGCGAGCCGCGTCGAGTCGCTCAACCGGGGCATGAAGACGCAGGTTCTCATTACGCGGGAGTGTTACGAGGCGACGGGCAAGATCTTCGTGGTGCGCGAACTGCCGCCGGTGAAGCTCAAGGGCAAGGAGCGGCCGCTTCGGGTGTACGAGGTGCTGCGCGACGAGATCATATCTGTGACAACGGAAGTCCTGCCAAACATCGATCCCTAACCATCGGCGAGTGCCCGCTGGGCGTGCTGGAGACTTTCGTCGATCAGGCGATCGACGGCACCGAAATACGTTGCCGACGGCACTATGCCCACTAGGTCAGCGATGGCGCGCTGCTCGCCGAGAACGTCTGTGCTGCGCAGATTCTCGGCCATCTTGTCGGTATGTACTTGTAGCCCGGCGAGCAGTTCGGCGCACTGGGAACCGGCCACGACGGTCCGCCGGGCAAGTGTGCGTAGCGTGTCCCATTCGGCGTGCCAGGAGCCGTCGGCCCGTTCGTCATTGGCCAGCGCAGCGGCAGTGTGCAGGGTCGCCGCCAGCTGCGGCGCCGAAATGGCCACGCGCCGAATCAAAATGGACAACACCGGATTGCGCTTGTGCGGCATCGATGACGACCCGCCGCGCGTTTCGGTGGCGGGCTCGCTCAACTCGCCGATCTCCGGGCGAACCAGGGTGACGACGTCCGAGGCGATGCGGCCCCAGCAGTCGCTGCACCCGACCAGAGCGTCGGCCGCCGCGGTGATCGGCGTCCGGGTGGTGTGCCACGGCGGCCGGAAGTCGAGCCCCAAAGTAGCTGCGGCGCTTCGTGTTACGCTTTCAGCAACCGCTGCCGGGTCCGCGGATTTGGTGAGCAGGGCGGCCAATTCTGTAGTGGCAGAACATGTTCCGACGGCACCACCGAGCTGCGCCGGGGTGACCAACGCGCTGATCTGCCGATAGGCGTCGACGACACCGTTGAGCCAGCCGGCGGCCTTGGCGCCGAACGTGGCGGGAGCCGCATGCTGGGTCAGGGTGCGGGCCACCATGGGCGTGGCCCGGTGAGCTGTCGCCAATGCCGATAGTGTTGAAATCTGTTCCACGAGCTGCGATATGAGGCGATCCGCCGCGTCGCGCAGGCCCAGCATCAGGCTGGTGTCGACGACGTCCTGGCTGGTGAGGCCCCGGTGAATCCAGGGCGCGACTGCCGGGACGGCCCGCACCCGCAGCAGGGCGACCAAGCCGATGATCGGGTTGCCGCCGTCCTCGGCGGTGACTGCGAGCAGCTCGCGGTCACGCTGGCCCACCAGGTGCCACAGGTCGGCACCGGCGCATTCGGCGGGCGCGAGGCCCGCGGCGGCCAGGGCAGCCAGCCAGGCGGATTCCACCGCAACCATCGACTGCAGCAGCGCCTGATCCGTCATCAGCTGGCCGGCCCGCTCGTCGCCGGGCCACAGCAGGTTGGTCATCGCGGGTCATCCTGGTATGTCAGAAACACAGTCTCGTCGGGACCTTGCAGGTGAATGTCGAAGCGGTATCCACATTCGTCGGCGCTACACAGCAGGGTGGCCCGTCGCGCGGCGTCGAGAGTGGACAGCAGCGGATCGTCGTCCAGGTCGCCGTCGGGCAG
>NZ_DATJYB010000187.1:0-2488 GCF_035499775.1 Mycobacterium sp.
CGACGGTGGAATGAATTTCGAGCTGACCGACGATCAGGAGCTGATCCGCCGGTCGGTCGCCGAGTTGGCGCACAAGTTCGACGACCACTACTGGATGGAAAAAGACCAGGCGCACGAGTTTCCGACGGAGTTTTACCGGGCCATCGCCGACGGCGGCTGGCTGGGCATGACGATTCCGACCGAGTACGGCGGCCACGGCCTGGGCATCACCGAGGCCACGATCCTGCTCGAGGAGGTCGCCAAATCCGGTGGCGCGATGAACGCCGCCAGCTCGATCCACCTGTCGATCTTCGGGATGCAACCGGTGGTGGTGCACGGCTCCGAGGAACTCAAGCGCCGCACCTTGCCACCGGTTGCGACCGGCGACGTGCACGTCTGCTTCGGGGTGACCGAACCCGGCGCCGGGCTGGACACGTCGCGCATCACGACGTTCGCCAAGCGCGACGGGGACCACTACGTCGTCAACGGCCGCAAGGTGTGGATCTCCAAGGCAATCGAATCCGACAAGATGCTGTTGCTCACCCGGACTCAGTCGTATGGCGAAGTGTCCAAGAAGACCGACGGCATGACGCTGTTTCTCACCGATCTGGACCGCAGCCGAGTCGACGTTCGTCCGATTCGCAAGATGGGCCGCAATGCGGTCAGCTCCAACGAGCTGTTCATCGACAACCTCGAGATCCCGGTCGAGGACCGAGTTGGCGAGGAAGGCAAGGGATTTCAGTACATACTGGACGGGCTGAACCCGGAGCGGATGCTGATCGCCGCCGAGGCACTCGGCATCGGGCGGGTGGCTCTGGAGAAGGCGGTGCGCTACGCCAACGAGCGGCACGTCTTCGACCGCCCGATCGGCATGAACCAGGGTATCCAGTTTCCGCTCGCCGACTCACTGGCCCGGCTGGACGCCGCCGAGCTGATGTTGCGCAAGGCAACCTGGCTCTACGACAACGGCAAACCCTGTGGGCGCGAAGCGAATACCGCCAAATACCTGTGCGCCGATGCCGGCTTCACCACCGCGGACCGGGCACTGCAAACCCATGGTGGCATGGGCTATTCGGAGGAGTACCACGTCGCGCGCTACTTCCGGGAGGCGCGGCTGATGAAGATCGCGCCGATCAGCCAGGAGATGATCCTCAACTTCCTGGGCACGCACGCCCTGAAGCTGCCCAGAAGTTACTGAGGACTAACGTCGAACGTGTGCTCAGTCCGAACATCTCGCGATTTTTGCGCACCCACTGCACGTTCGGCGACGAAGAATTGATCGGAGCGAATCATGCGTGAAACTGTCATCGTCGAGGCGGTGCGGACGGCGGTCGGGAAGCGCAACGGCGGTCTGTCGGGTGTGCACGCCGCCGACCTGTCCGCCGTCGTCCTCAACGAACTGCTGGAACGCGCCGGCATCGGCCCGGAGATCGTCGACGACGTGATCTGGGGATGTGTGTCCCAGGTTGGCGACCAATCCAGCAACATCGGCCGCTATGCGGTCCTGGCGGCCGGTTGGCCGGAGAGCATCCCCGGGACCACTGTCAACCGGGCCTGCGGTTCCAGCCAGCAGGCTCTCGACTTCGCGGTGCAGGCGGTGATGTCGGGCCAGCAGGATCTCGTCGTGGCCGGCGGCGTCGAAGTCATGAGCCGCGTCCCGCTCGGTGCAGCCCGGGCAACCGGGATGCCGTACGGCCCGAAAGTCCTTGCCCGCTATGACGATTTCTCCTTCAACCAGGGTCTGTCGGCGGAGATGATCGCCAAGAAGTGGGGGTTCTCCCGCAGCCGGCTCGACGAATACTCGGTCCAGTCGCACGAGCGGGCCGCCGCGGCCCAGGACGCGGGCGCATTCACTGACCAGATCGTGCCGGTGTTCCCCGAGGATCCCGAGTCTGATTCGCAAGTCGTCGTCGCGGACGAGGGCGTGCGGCGCGGCACCAGCGTCGAGAAACTGGCCGGGCTCAAGCCCGCGTTCGTCGAGGACGGCGTGATCCACGCCGGTAACTCCTCGCAGATCTCCGACGGCGCGGCCGCGTTGCTGGTGACCACCGCGGAGATGGCGCTGGGGCTGGGCTTGGAACCGATCGTGCGCTACCGCGCGGGAGCGGTCACCGGTGCCGATCCGGTGCTCATGCTCACCGGTCCGATTCCGGCGACCGAGAAGGTGCTGAATAAGGCCGGCGTGAACCTGGCCGAGGTGGGGGTCTTCGAGGTGAACGAGGCTTTTGCGCCGGTGCCGCTGGCGTGGATCGCCGAAACCGGCGCCGATCCGGCGCGGGTCAACCCGCTGGGTGGCGCGATTGCGCTGGGTCACCCACTGGGCGCGTCCGGCGCCGTGCTGATGACCCGGATGGTAAATCATATGCGTGACAATGGGATTCGTTACGGTCTGCAGACCATGTGCGAGGGCGGCGGCACGGCCAATGCCACTTTGGTCGAACTGGTGAACTAGCTCCGGGCACACCTTCTTTCGCACAGCCTCTTGCCAGCGCGGCCAAACCTACCTACT
>NZ_DATJYB010000188.1:0-25280 GCF_035499775.1 Mycobacterium sp.
GACGAGGTGTGGGACTTCTGCTCGCGGGGATTCGCCCGCGAGGCCTGACCGGCGGTCGACTGGTAGTTGAGCAGATAGCGCACGCGGTTTGCGTTGCGAGAATCAGATTCTCTAATATTCAGAACTAGAAGTAGCCAAAACGGATCCGCCGTTGACACTTGTTGGTGGGTGATGTCAGAGTTCAGTAGCGACACCATGCGCGCTCTCCTGCGGGGACAGGATGACCGCCGGTGAGCCAAGTTCCGGCGAGAGGCGATAATCCGTGACAGTCAGCGCGGCGAACGACGTCTACTTCGACCCGTACGACGTGGAGCTCAACGCCGACCCCTACCCGATGTTTCGGCGGCTGCGCGAAGAGGCGCCGCTGTACTACAACGTGCAGCACGACTTCTACGCGCTGAGCCGGTTCGCCGACGTCGACGACGCGATCGTCGATTACCAGACCTTCAGCTCGGCCAGGGGCGCGATCCTCGAAATCATCAAGGCGAATATCGAACTCCCGCCTGGGACGGTGATTTTCGAGGACCCACCGATCCACGACATCCACCGCAAGTTGCTGTCCCGGATGTTCACCCCGCGCAAGATCAACGAACTCGAGCCCAAGATCCGCGAATTCTGCGCTCGCAGTTTGGATCCGCTGATCGGTACCGACCGGTTCGACTTCGTCGCCGACCTGGGCGCGCAAATGCCGATGCGGGTGATCGGCATGCTGCTAGGAGTCCCCGAGGAAGATCAAGAAGCCGCACGCGATTTCGCGAATGCACAGATGCGCACCGAGGCCGGAAAGCCGATGGAAACCTCGATGGAAAACGTCGCGAGCCCCGAGTTCTTCGGCCGGTACATCGACTGGCGCACCGAACATCCATCCGACGACATCATGACCGAATTGCTCAACGCCGAGTTCGAGGACGAGACCGGGACCGTTCGCCGGCTCACGCGGGATGAACTGCTCACCTACCTCGGCGTGGTGTCCGGGGCGGGTAACGAGACCACCACCCGGTTGATCGGCTGGGCCGGCAAGGTGCTGGCCGAGCATCCCGACCAGCGCCGGGCTTTGGTCGCGGATCGGTCGCTGATCCCGGCGGCCGTCGAGGAGTTGCTGCGCTACGAGCCACCGGCGCCGCACGTGGCCAGGTACGTCACCCGTGACGTCGAGTACTACGGCGGGCGGGTGCCCGCGGGCAGCGTCATGATGATGCTGATCGGGGCGGCCAACCGCGACCATCGCCAATTCCCCTCGGACGGAGACGTTTTCGACATTGGGCGCGAGACACACCAGCATCTGACGTTCAGCGTCGGCACCCACTACTGTCTGGGCTCGGCGCTGGCGCGTCTGGAGGGCCGGATCGCGCTCGAGGAGATCTTGAAGCGCTTCCCCGAGTGGGACGTCGACCTGACCGAGTGCAAACTTTCCCCGACATCCACTGTGCGGGGTTGGGAGACAATGCCGGCTTTTGTCGGCTGAATGTCGGCTGAATCAGGAATTGAGGTAAACGATGACCGAAGACCGTGAAGGGCGTGTAGCCGGCAAAGTCGCTTTCATCACCGGGGCGGCGCGCGGTCAGGGCCGCAGCCACGCAGTGCGATTGGCCGAAGAGGGCGCCGACATCATCGCCGTCGACGTCTGCAAGCCGATCGTGAAGAACACCACCATCCCTGCGTCGACACCCGAGGACCTGGCCGAGACCGCTGATCTCGTCAAGGGCCTCAACCGCCGAATCGTCACGGCCGAGGTCGATGTGCGCGACTACGACGCGCTGAAGGGCGCGGTGGACAGCGGCGTGGAGCAGTTGGGCCGGCTGGACATCATCGTGGCCAACGCCGGCATCGGCAACGGTGGCGACACCCTGGACAAGACCAGCGAATACGACTGGCAGGAAATGATCGACGTCAACCTGTCCAGTGTCTGGAAGACGGTGAAAGCCGGTGTGCCCCATATCCTCGCGGGCGGCAAGGGCGGCTCGATCATCTTGACCAGCTCGGTCGGCGGAATCAAGGCTTACCCGCACTGCGGCAGCTATGTCGCCGCCAAGCATGGCGTGGTGGGCATTATGCGCTCCTTCGCAGTTGAGTTGGGGCAGCACATGATTCGCGTCAACTCGGTGCACCCGACCCATGTCAGCACCGCGATGATCATGAACGAGGGAACCTGGAAGCTGTTCCGGCCGGATCTGGAGAACCCGGGCCCGGATGACATGGCCCCGATCTGTCAGATGTTCCACACGCTGCCGGTTCCGTGGGTCGACGCGCGGGACATCAGCAATGCGGTGCTGTTCTTCGCCTCCGACGAATCCCGGTACGTCACCGGCGTCACTCTGCCTGTCGATGCGGGCAGCTGCTTGAAATAGGGTGCCGGGGCGCTGTGCTACGCCCGAATGCTGATCTTGAAGATGGCCGTGGATATTGCCCCGAAGGCACCGCGCCCCCCGATAAAGAGACGCTTGGTGTCGTAGCCTGCGACGTCTTTCATGTTTTCGCCGCCGAAGCGGGCTGGTGCCTGGCCGTCGGGTAGCACAACCTCGAGGCCGAGCAAGCCGTGGCGCACGCCAACCCGCTCAGGGCCACTGGCATCCGCGATCAATTCGCCGACGGAGCGTTCGGTCGCGTCGTCGGGAATGGCTGGGCAGCTCGCACCGTGTTCGGCGAGCTGTCGAGACAAGTCGTCAAGGCTGACTGCTGCGCCGACCACCAAGCTGAGGTTGGCGGTGTTCACCACGAATTGCCTCCCACTGGCGTTGGCGGCCGGCGTGGATTGCGTGACGGGAGCGACAGCGGCCCGTCGGTAAGGAGCCAGTGCGTTTTGCAACGCAGCTTCGAAAGAAGCCAGGACGGGTTCGTCCGGTGAAGGATCCGGCAACATGATGCCGGGGTTGAAAAGTGCTGCGGGATCGAAGACTCGTTTGATCACGCGTTGGGCGGCAATCTCGACGGGAGTGAAGCGCTTGGTCATGAATTGGCGTTTCTCGGTGCCTACTCCATGCTCGCCAGTGATGGTTCCCCCTAATTTCAAAGCGGCTTCGATGATTTCGTTGTTGGCTGCCTCCAGCGCAGCAGCCGCCTTGGGGTTGCCACGGTCGAAGAAGGTAGTGGGATGTAGATCACCGTCTCCGGCGTGGCCGGTCACCGCGATGAACAGCAGCCCGTCGGAGTGGCGGGCGGCGGCGGCTTGGATGGCTTCCTGCATTTCCGGGATGTGCTGGCGGGGAACAGTGACGTCACCTATGAAAAACCCCTTCCCGCTGCGCACTACGGCGTCTGGCGCGTGCAGGCGTCCGTACCACAGCTTGGCACGGGATTCCTCGTCATCGGCTCGGCGCACCTCCACGGCGTTGCGTCGCAGTACCTGCTCCACGATTTCGGTGTCGCGGTCCACCTGTTCAGCCGTGCCGTCAATGTCGATCAGCACGATCGCGTCGACATCGGTGGGATAGCCAGTGTCGGCGAACCGTTGAAGCCCGGCGATGCCGGCACGATCGAGCCATTCCACCGCGGCCGGCACTGTTCCAGTCCGGATGATGTCGGAGATGGTCTCAGCCGCGTCATGGGCGGTGGCAAAGCTGCCCATGAGGCTGCGCGTCACCGATGCGATCGGGCGCAGCGCCACGGTGGCCTCGGTGAGGATCCCCAGCGTGCCTTCCGAACCGATGAGCACACCCAGCAAGTCGGGGCCTTGGTCGGCAGCGCTGAGCTGGATGACGGTGCCGTCACAGAGCACTACCTCAATACTGAGGACGTGGCTGTAGGTGACCCCGTACTTGAGAGCATGTGGGCCGCCGGCGTTTTCGATGATGTTGCCCCCGACCGTAGCCAGCTGGGCAGACACGGGGTCCGGCGAAAAGCACAACCCGTGCGGGGCAACCTGTGCCTGCAGGTCGGCGTTGATGACACCGGGCTGAACGCGGGCGGTGCGAGCCACGGGATCGACGTCGAGAACCCGATTCATCATTGAGAGGTCGACCAGCACCCGACCCGGGTTGGGCATCATGGCGCCGGCGCAGTTCGACGCTCCGCCCCGGGTGACCAGAGGAATCTGGTGTTCGGCGGCGATGCGGACAACGGCGACGATTTCCTCCCGCGTGCCCGGACGCAATAGCAGCCCGGGTACACCGCCGAAACCCCAATAATCTCTACCGCTTTCGGCTAGCGTGCCGGGGTCGGTCGCCACCGCATCCGGACCGCTCAGCGCGGCAGTGAACGTTGCAATGATCGCGTCATCCATGTTGCGTTACTCCGTCGTCCTTTGGTTCACGGCGGGCGGGCTGTTCGTGGGCGTGCTGGACTGTGGCCACAGCGAAAGTCGCTGCAGCAAGGGACGTATCGGCCCGCTAGACCCCGACCGGGGCGGTGCGCACGTTGATGAGGGTGGGGCGTTGCCTATCGGCGATTCCGCTTCTCACCAACTCGACAACCTCGTCCGTCGTGTGTGCTTCGTGGGCGTCCACCCCGTAGCTTGCGGCGGTTGCCACGACATTGAGACCGGGTAGGTCGAGTCCGGGAACATTCGGTGTCTTCTCCCACCTGCCGAACTCCTTGACGACACCGTATTCGGCGTTGGACGCAACCACGACCGTGACCGGAATCTGGTAATGCGCCGCAGTCCACAACGCGGTGATCGCGTAATGCATTGAGCCGTCGCCCATTAGCGCAACTACCGGGCGATCCGGGGCCGCCAGCTGAGCGCCGACGGATGCGGGTAACCCCCAGCCAAGCCCGCCACCGGCGGCCGACAAATGCGAGAAAGGGTAACCGGGTCGAATGGCGTTGGTAATGGCGAGTTCGTTGCTCCCGGCTTCGCTGACCCACAATGTCTCCGTGGGTGCGGCGCGCCCGACCGCCGTCCACAGCTGTTCCGGCTTGAGCGGTGCCTGCACGTGTTCGAGGTCGGGGATGGGGCCACGCGGCGCCGGGGCGGACCGTTGGCTTGGTTTCGCGGCGTCAAGCAGCGCCCGGACGGCGCTGGCCAGGTCGGCGACGATCGCGTCTCCGACGGGAGCGCGGGCGGCTTCGTCGGGATCGTTGGTGAGGTGAATCATGCTTGCGCCCTCGGGCAGGTAGGGTCCGGGCACTTCGGGGTAGTACCGGAAGACCGGCGTTCCGATGGCCAGCAGCAGATCGTGTCCGGCCAGTGCCTGCGAGATCCAGCCCGCGCCCGGCGGCAAGGCGCCGCGGTACAGCGGATGATTCTCGGGGAAGCCGCTCCACCCCGTCAGTGGGGCGGTCCACACGACCGATTGGGTGCGTTCGGCCAGCCCGACCACTGCATCCCACGCACCGTAGCGTTCGACATCGCCGCCCACGATGAAGGCCGGCGATTTCGCGGCCTCCAGTCGCGCGCAGATCCGCTCGGCGAGTTCCGCCGGGAACCCCGCTGCGTGGGTCACCGAGCGGCCGCGCACCACGGCGGTGTCGGCGACCTGACCATCGCTGAGTTCGACCGGCATGTCGTCCATCGGCAACGAGACGAACACCGGCCCCATCGGTGGGGTCGTGGCCAGGTGAATGGCGCGGGCGAGTACGGCGGGTGCCTCGCTCGCGATGGCCGGCTCGGCCGCCCATTTCACGAACGGCCGCGGCACCGTGGTTGGCTCGATGTTGGTCAGCAGACAGTACTGGTTCTGCATGTTCCGTCGCTGATTTCCGGCCGTCACGATCAGCGGGGTTTTATTGCAGAACGCGTTGTAGAGCTGGCCTTGAGCATTGCCCATGCCCGGAGCGGTGTGCAGGTTGACCAGAGCGGGCCGGCCGGTGATTTGCGCATATGCGTCGGCCATCCCGACCGGAATCATCTCCTGCAGCCCTAGGAAGTAGCGGAGGTCGTCTGGGAAGTCCTGCAGCAGCGCAAGTTCCGACGAACCGGGATTGCCGAAGAAGGTCGTCAGGTTGTGCGCGCGCAGCAAATCGAGGATTGCATCGCGGACGGTGGTCATCTTGCCTCCAAGATCTTCGGGCCTGCGTTGTGGTGTTTGGGCGCCACCATTCAGCGCTGGATCGGGCCCCGCATCTTCACGATCGCCAACCATCGTCTGCCCGGTCAGGGCCGGAGCGCAATTGTCAACGGCTCAGGATCGCCGGGCATTGTTTGTGCTCTCACACAGGCTCGACCGCGGCGTTCGTGTCATCATCGTCGCGTGGCTGGTCTTTCCACCCCGAGCAGCTCGGTGCGGGCGATTTTTGGGCGGCTCGACGCCGACGAGATAGCGCGTCAGATGGATCTGGCGTTTCGAGAGTTGCCCAACTACACCCGATTCGTTGCCGACGATCACACGGATCGGGGTCATCCGGCCATTCGCTGGAACGTCGCTCTGGTGCTTCGTTGGTTGGCCGACGGTGTCGCACCCGACGAAAGCATGATCTCCGAGCTGCACGAGGTGGTGCGGGTCCGTGCGACGGCGGCCGAGCCGATGCACGAAGGGCTGCTCGTCTATCGGCAGGGGGCCCGCATCATGTGGAACATCTTGCTCGACGCGGCGACGGATACCGAACGCCCGTTGCTGCTCGAACAAGCCGACATCTTGTGGAGCTACCTGGAACTCGTGATCGACGCCTTTGGTCAGGCTTACGCCGACGAACAAGACGCGCCCGAGACGGTCGGCGAACGCCGTGCGGGGACACTCCTCGACAGATTGTGTGCACGGCAACCGATTACGGTCGATGATCGCGAGCGCGCGGAGTTTCTCGGATTTGACCTTGCCGGGCAATACCGGCCATTTGTGGCCCGCCTTGCCGGAGCGAACACTGCACACCACATCCGGCTGGCCAGCCGGCTACGGTCGCAAGGCGTGCTCGCGACGACCGAGGGCCGCCAGATCGCCGGGTTGTGCGCCGAGGGCTTCGATTGGGTCGGGCTGCTCGACGATCCTGATTTCCTGTTGGCGTGCGAGCGTCCGACCGAACGCCCCGGTCTGGCCGCTGCACTCGAAAGTTTGAGAATGCTGGTAGGTTTCGCCGATGACACCGGCCGCACCGGACTAGTCACCACCCGCGACTTTCTACCGCACCTGTTGCTGGCGCGGTCCCCGGAGATTGCCGACGACATCGTCGCGCGAGTTTTCAGTGGTCTCGAAGGCCTTGAGCACGTCGATCTCGCTGCGACGCTAAGGTGTCTGGCCGCCAACAGCTTTGACCGCGGAGCCACGGCGACCGAACTCATCGTCCACCGCAACACCGTGCTCTACCGCATCCAGCGGATCCAAAAGCTGACCGGCCTCGATCTGCAAAATCCCATCGACCAGAACCTGGTTTGCCTCGCCATCCTGTGGAGCCAGATCAAGCCGCAGTCCTCGCCGGGTTTCGGAGACGAGCAATACGCCCACTCGTCAAGCCCGAAGCCGGGGTAATACGCGTTCAGCTTGGCCGGCGCACCGACCACCCAAGAACCCTCGAACAACGACACCGGATACTGCATTCATGGATGAATTTGAAGGGCGCGGGGCGGTCATCACGGGCGGCGCGAGCGGCATCGGCTTGGCTACCGCCACCGAGTTCGCCCGACGCGGAGCCAAGGTTGTCCTTGCCGACATCGACCAACCCGGGCTGGAATGGGCCGTTACGCACTTGCGGGGCGGGGGTTTCGAGGCACACGGCGTGATGTGCGACGTCCGGCATCTCGATGAGGTCACGCATCTCGCCGAAGAGGCTTTCCGCCTGCTCGGTCAGGTCGACGTCGTCTTCAGCAACGCCGGAATTTGCGTGGCGGGTCCGATCGCGGAGATGACGCACGAGGACTGGCGCTGGGTGATCGATATCGACCTGTGGGGCTCGATCCACACCGTCGAGGCGTTCCTCCCGAAGCTGCTCGAGCAGGGCGCCGGCGGCCACCTCGCCTTCACCGCGTCCTTCGCCGGGTTGGTGCCCAATGCCGGCCTCGGAACCTACGGTGTCGCCAAATATGGCGTCGTCGCGCTGGCGGAGACGCTGGCCCGTGAGGTCAAAGACAAGGGCATCGGGGTGTCGGTGCTCTGCCCGATGGTTATCGCGACGAACTTGCTGGCCAACTCCGAACGAATCCGCGGCGCGGACTACGGGCTGGCGTCAACGCCCGACATAACCGGGTCGCTCGGCGCGCTCCCCGCTCAGGACGACACCGTTGGCGTCAAGGACACCGCCCGCTTGATCGCCGACGCGATACTGGCCAACCGGCTCTACATCCTTCCGCACGAAGCCTCCCGGGCTTCGATTCGCCGCCGGTTCGAGCGCATCGACCGGACTTTCGACGAGCAGGCCGCCGAAGGCTGGCGCCACTAGGTTGTGCGAGCTGGGGCACCTCCGGCCGACGATATGTGGATAGGCGACACTTCAGACGGTTACCCAAAATCCTATTGGCTCTTGGTCTTCAGATGTTGTTCCAGCTGATCCAGACTGGCGCGGGCGGCGGCCAGCGCGGCATGCGGGTCTGTCCCGCTGGGCGGGGCGCGCAGCATCGCGACCGCGCAGTCGGACATCTGTTCCGCGATCGGCTCGACGGGGTGATCCGGATCCGGCTCGTACCACCATGCCACCCAGTTGCACATCCCGTGCACACTCAACGCCGCCACGCGCGAATCGAGGGGCCGGAATTCGCCGGCGGCAATGCCGTCCTCGATGAGGCCGCGCAGTTCGGCGAACGCGTTGCGGCGGCCTTCCAGGAAAGCCGCCGCGATATCGTCGGGCAGCGCGTGCGCCGATCGGTCGAGCAGTTGGAAGCGAGTACGGTCGCGGGCGCGGTCGGTGACCATCAGATAGGCGATGCGCCGCAGCCGGTCGGCGTGGCTGAGAGTCGGGTCGGCCCGAATCTCGCGGGAGCGGGTTACCGAAGCGCCGGTCAGGTCGGCGACGATCTCGGCCAGGACTTCATCTTTGCTCTTGACGTAGTAATAGAGCGCCTGCCGGGTGATTCCGACCGAGTCCGCGATGTCTTGCAGGCTGGTACTGGCGAATCCGCGTTCGGCGAACAACCGGGCGGCATGTTCATGGATCTCGGATTCGACGAGTTCGCGCCGGACCCTTCCGCGCCGCTGGTTGTCTTCGCCGTTACCGGCTCGTCGCGCCATGATTGCTGAGGTTACGCGCGGTTGGGATCCACGGCGGGCCGTTTGCTCAGCGGCGATCGCGCGCAAGCACTTCTTGTCGATCTTGCCGACCTTGTTGGCCCTCGGCAGGTCAAATGGGCCGCTGCCCGATCACGCCGTCGGCTTCCAGCTGCGCGATCTCCGACGCAGTCAGGCCCAGCCCGCCGAGCACCTCATGGTTGTGCTGCCCGAGCAACGGCGCGGGTTGGGTGTGGAACACGCCGGGCCCGTCGGAGCACCTCATCGCGACGGTGCTGAGCTTGGCCCGGCCGTTCACCGGGTGATCGAGTTCTTCGAAGAAGCCGCGGAAAGCCAACTGATCAAGCTCGGTTTGGCGATGGGGCTGCATCACCTTGGCGACCGGCACACCCGCATCCCAGAGGGCCGCGACGATGTCGTCGCCGCTGCGGCGCTCACACCACGCGGCCAGCCGCTCGTCGATCAGATCCTGATTCTCGCGCCGACCTGGCATATCGGACAGTGTGGGATCCATTGCCCAGGAGGGTGATCCGAGTGCGGCACCCAACTGTCCCCATTGCGCGTCGGTTGCCACCGCGATGGCAACCCAGCTGTCGAGTCGGCCGAACTCGTCGACGTCGGCGGTACGGTAGAGGTTCTGCGGCGCCGCCGTTGGGCCCCCGTTCCCGGCACGTTCCAGCAGCGCCCCATACGCCGAGTATTCGATGATCTGCTCACACGAGATGCTCAGTGCGGCATCGACCATCGCCGCTTCGACCAGCACACCCTCGCCGGTGCGGCGGCGGTGCTCCAGCGCGAGCAGCAGGGCGTTGAGCGCGTGCACGCCGGCATTGGGGTCACCGATGGAGTAGGGCTCGTACGGAGGGCGGTCGGGATAGCCGGTCAACCAACTCAGCCCGGCCGCCGACTCGATCGCGTACGCGAACGCGGGATTGTCGCGCCACGGCCCGTCAAGCCCGAACCCGGGCATCCGAAGCATCACCGCGTCGGGCCGAACCGCTTGCACGGCAGCGAAATCCAGCCCGATCTGGTCCAGCACGCGTGGAGTGAAGTTTTCCACGACCACGTCACATGTCGCGATGAGCCGGCGCAGTATTTCCTGCCCGCGCGCGCTCTGCAGGTCCATCGCCAGGCCCTTCTTGTTGCTGTTCAGCGCGGCGAAGATCGGCGACTTCTCCCACCACCGGTCTTCGCTGACCGGGATACCGGCGATCAGTCGGGTGCCGTCGGGGCGACGGGCGGATTCCAGGTGAATGACCTCGGCACCGAGCATCGCGAGAAAATGGGTGCAGCACGGCCCCGCCCAGAACGTCGTCATATCCAGGACCCGAAGCCCGTTGAACGGCAGTTGATTTGCCGGTCCGGTCGGTGCGGCTCGCGAGGTCGGACTGGCCGACCGGTAGCGCGCGGTGTGCTCGCCCAGCCGTGGCGCCGAACCAGGACCCCGAAGTTGCGCGGGCCGCAGCCGATACGGGTGGCGCGGTTGGTCGAATCCGTCGCGCGGATTGCGCACAAACGAACCGCGCTCGACGAAGTGCTCCAGCGTTGCGATGTTGGCGCCGTTGGCGACCGGCGCGTTGGGAATCCGAAATGCCGTTGCCAGCTCCCGGATCTGGTCGACCGGGTTGCTCTCGACCCAGGCATAGATCTCGTCGGCATGGATGTTGGCCTGCTCGGTGATCGACAGCGGCGATTGCTCGTCGATCCACTCCGGGTGTCCGACCATCGCGCACAGATCGAACCACTGCTGCGCGGTCCCACACCCCAGATCGACCAGGCCGTCCTTGGCCTGCGCCACACCTGGCACCGTGAGTCGGCGGGCGTCTCGCCAGGGCCGGCCGAGCATCTCGAAATAGGTGACCGGGTAATAGGTAAGGCACAGGATTTGTGTCTCCAGCATCGACAGGTCGACCAGCTGCCCTGCACCACTCTGTATTTGGCGAAGCCGCGACGCCAGCGTGGCGGCGCTCGCATACGCGCCGGCCAGGTATTCACCCACCTGTCCGCCGACGAACACCGGTGCCCGGTTCGGCAGCCCGCGCCCCAGCCCGACGATTCCACCGGACCATGCCTGCAGGGTGAACTCGGTCGCCGCACGGTCCTTCCAGGGCCCCTCCAGGCCGAAGGGGGTGATCGCCGTGACAGTCAGATGAGGATGAGCAGCGTGCATGGCGGCGGGTGTGAAGCTTTGCTGCTCGGCGACTTTCGAGCCGGCGGACCACACCACCGCGTCCGCTGCCGTCAGCAGCCGGGTGACCATCCCGACGTCGTCCGCGCTGGAGGGATCGGCGACGACGCTGTGCTTGCCACCGGCCAGAAAGCTGAACAGCGCCCCGTCGCTTCCGGGATCGATCACCGCGCCGGAGGACGACCACCGCCGCAGCGGATCACCTTCAGGCGGCTCGATTTTGATGACGCCGGCGCCGCCGTCGGCGAGCAGCTTGGTGCAGTACGCGCCGGCTATGCCGGTGGATAGGTCGACAACCGTGTAGCCGGCCAGCGGCGCGCGGGTTGCGGCTCCCCCACTCACGCCTGCCACGACGGACTCGAGGTCAGCACTTCGGCCCCGTCGGCCGTGATCAGGACCGCCTCTCGCCCGAATACCGCACCCACTCCCTGCTCCCAGACGTAGCCCGTCACCGCGAGCACCATTCCCGGCTCCAGCTTTTCGTCGGCCGCGGTCGCCGGTAGGTGCGACGAGATGACCGGCGGGTCGAAGCCCATGCCCAGGCCCCGGGCCACCGGCATCGGCGGGGCCGGCTCCCCCGCGGCCTGGTAGGCGGCGAGCAACTCACCGGCGCCGGCGCCCGGTCGGCACACCGCTATCAGCTTGGACCACAAGGCATCCCACCGCTTATACAACGGCCCGGCTGCCTCGGTGCCGCCGGCGGGCCAGGTGCGCCCGACCTCGCCGATATAGCCACCCGCCAACACCCCGGCGGAAAAGGCCACCAGGTCGCCGGACCGGACCCGACCGTCCGAGCTGGCCCGTCGCCACGGGTGGTCGCGCGAAGTCACCCACGCGACATCCTGATTCGACGGGGTGCTCACCCCACCGGCGGCGAGGGCTTCCAGCAGCACACCGGCCAATGTCTGTTCACTCACCCCGGGCCGCAGCTCGGCCACCGCGGCGGCCAGGCCCGACTCGGCCACCGCGATCGACTCGCGCAGCGCGCCCACTTCCTCGTCGGTCTTGATGCGCCGGGCGGCACGCATGGCCAGCTCCCCGTCCACCAGCTCGGCGTTTGGAAACGCCGACGGCAGCAGTTTCGCGAAAACCGGTGACAGCGCATCGGTTCCGACGCGGCGGGCGGTAGCAGCACCGTCAATGCGCCCCAGCGCCGCGATGGTGTTCATCGGATTCCACGAGATGCCGTACAGGTGGTCGTGCGGGATGTCGTCGGGAATGCCTTCGTCCCAGGTGCTGAGCAGATGAACCGCACCTGTGGCCCGCACCAGTACACAGGTCGGCCCGAACGGCCGGGTCCCGGCGACCCACAGTTGCGGCGCGCCAGTGACATAGCGGACGTTGGCCTGCCGACCGAGGACCAGGACATCCAGGTCGTGTTCGGCCATCTGGGCCAGCGCCCGTTCCCGGCGCCCCGAACGCAGTGCCCGATCGTCGGGCAGGACTTCAGTTCCCATAGGGGTCATAGGGGTAGTCGGTCAATCGTGTCCAGCCTCCCTCGGTGATTACCAGCACCTCTTCGCTGCGGTACCCGCCGGTGCCGTCCTCCCATACCACCGGCTCGAGGACCAGCACCATGTTCGGCTGCAGCACAAAGTTTTCATCGAACTCGTCGCCGAGATCGGTTCCGATCATCGGCATTTCGGCGGCGTTCACCCCGATACCGTGACCCAGGTAGAAATGCGGCAGCCAGGGCCGGGTACCGCCGTTGGCCGCGGTTGCCGCCCTGCCCAGATCGGCGGCGGTCGCTCCGGCCCGGGCGACCTCGAGGACGGCGGTCATGATTTCCGACCACCGCTCGAACTGCGCCTGCTGACGCGGCGTGGGATCACGACCGACGATCCAGGTGCGCCCGAAGTCCGAGCAATACCCGCCGTAGGTGATGCTGACATCCGTCCACAGCACGTCACCCTCGGCCAGTTCCCGCTCGGTGCTCAGCAGCGGCAGCGCCAGATCACCGTGCGTTGTCCACACGCCTTCGGCTTTGCTGTGCGGCATGACCTGCCAAATGGGTTCCAGCATGCTGGCCGTGGCCCCCAACTCGAAGGCCCGCCGCAAAAAGCTTGCCGACAAGTCGATCTGGCGGATGCCCGGGGCCAGAGCCTTCTGGACGTCGACCATCGCCTCGTCGGTGATCCGGATCGCCGTGCGCATGCAGGCCAATTCGTCCGGTGTTTTGATCAACTTCGCGGCACTGACCACCGCGGCGGCGTCGACGGGAGAACCACTGGGGAACAACATCTTTCCGGCGCGCGACATGGCACCGGTGCACTCGTCGACCGCGATCACCGCTGCCGCCGGAATCAGGTCGGCCATCAGACGTACGAAATTCTTTACCCCTTCGTCGAATTCGAGGTAGACCGGTCCGTGTAAGTGATCGGCCGGCAGCTCCGACTCCTGCGATACACCTTCGCGGAACGGCAGAAAGAGATGCGGCCACTCGTCGCCGGCGAGCACCACCGCGACCGGCCGCTCGACGTGGGAGAGGCCGGCGTCGCCCAGCGGCCAACTGGTCCCGGTGGCATAGACGACGGCGTTGTTGCCCAGCAGGATCAACGCGTCGACGCCCCGTTCGGCCATCGCCGACCGCAGCCGCGCCCCGGTTTCCCGCCGCATCCGCGTCAGGTCGGGTACGTCGGGAATCACCAAGCCGGTACCGGCGGATCGGCTCGCTTGTGCGAAAGTCGTCACAGGCCCAAGAATTCGGTGATGTTCCCGCTGACGATCCGGACCGCGTCCTGGGACCCGACAGCGTCGACGACGGCGGCCAGTGACTTCTCGGAATACCCGTAGGTGCTTTCGTTGTGCGGGTAGTCCGACGACCACATCACCTTGTCCACACCGATCTTGTCGATCAGCTCCAGCCCGAGCGGGTCGACCATGAACGACGCGCTCATGTGGTTGTCCCAGTAGTACCGCACATCGTGCAGCAGCGGCCAGTTGAACATGTGCCGATAGGACGCCACCAGGTGCTCGGCGTCCTGCAGAGCCCAGGGCACCCAGGAGATGCCGCCCTCGAACCAACCGATCCGCAGGCCCGGGTGCTGATCGAGGATGCCACCAAAGATGTACTTGGAGAACGTCTCCCGGAAACCGTCGATGTTGATCATCATTCCGACGACGACGCTGTTGAACTCGCACGGACTCTTCGGCGGGGTCTCCCCAATGTGGTGCGTCAACGGGAGGCCGGAGGCTTCGATCTCGTCCCACACCGGGCTCATCGAAGTGCTCGCGTAGTCGATCGGGTTGCCGTCGTCGTCCTTGCCCGGGTTCAGCGGCATCAGGAACGTCTTGAGCCCCAACGATTTCAGCTCGTCCAACGTCCGCCGAGTGCCAGCCGGGTCCCACCAGTTGATCAGGCCGGCGCCGTAGAAGTGGCCGTTGGAGCGCTCCTGCAGCTCGGCGATGTACTCGTTGTAGATGCGGAACGCAAGTTCGCGAAGCTTCTTGTCCGGGTAGTGGAAAAGTGCCAGCACCGCGTTGGGGAAGGCCAGTTCCTTCTCGACGCCGTCCTCGCGCAACTCCTGGATCCGGGCCTCGATGTTGGTGCTCGCGGCTCCCGGGAGGTCGTCGTACTGCATCAACACCGCACTGAAGTCGCCCGGCAGGAACGACTGCCCCTTGCGCCCGACTTGATAGGCACCGTCCTCGTACCAGATCCGCGGCGCCTTCTCCTTGAGGTCGTCCGGGAAGCGCTCGTAGAAGATGTCGGCGGCTAACGAAATGTGGTTGTCCGCGGAGAAGACCACGGTTCCTTCCGGCAGACCCACATCACGGCCAATGGCGTGCCCACGGCGATCCTTCGGTGCGCCATAGCCTTCCGGCGGGTAGAGCGGGACAGTCTGAGTCGACATTGCTGACCTTCCAAATCGGGCTTAGTAACTAGGCTTACCAGCTCACCGGCAGTTCGTAGACGCCGTAGGCGAGTCGATCGTGTTTGAACGGGATGTCGGCGACCGGGACGGCAAGCGACAGCGTGGGGATGCGGCGGAACAACGTGCGGAAGACGATCTGCATCTCGGCGCGGGCGAGCTGCTGGCCGACGCACTGATGCCGGCCGTAGCCGAACGCGACATTGCGGTCCGCACCCGAACGGTGCAGATAGAGGCGGTCCGGCTCGGCGAAGGCGTCCGGGTCCCAGTTGGCCGGTGCCAGGTCGATGATGATGCCCTCGCCGGCCCGGATCACCTCGCCGGCGATGTGGATGTCTTCGACGGCGACGCGGCGCTGGCCGTTCTGGATGATGCTCAGGTAGCGGAGCAACTCCTCGACTGCGCTGGCCACGATCTTGGGGTCTTCGGAGTCGCGGATGACGGCAATCTGGTCGGGGTTTTCCAGCAGGGCGAGCACACCCAGCCCCAGCATGTTCGCGGTGGTTTCATGCCCCGCGATCAGCAGTCCGGTGCCCAACTGGCCCGCCTCTTTGACGCTGAGTTCACCCGCTTTGACCCGCTCGGCCAGATCCGAAACCGCATCCTCGGCCGGATTTTCCGTCTTTGCCTCGACCAGCTGGCACAGGTATTTGTGCAGGCTCATCGCGCCTTTGGCGGTGTCCTCGCCGGTCGCATAGCGCGACAACCCGACGTTGGCGTGGTGCTGGAACATCTCGGCGTCCTCGTAGGGCACGCCCAGCAGCTCGCTGATCACCAGGGAGGGCACCGGCAGCGCCAACGCGGTGACGATGTCGGCCGGTTTCGGGCCGGCCAGCATGGCGTCGATGTGGTCGTCGGTGACCTGCTGGATGGTCGGCCGCAGCCCCTCCACCCGCTTGAACGTGAACGGCTTCGACAACATCCGCCGGAATCGGGTGTGCTCTTCGCCGTCGGCGGTGAAGACCGATCGAGGGCGTTTGTGCACGGTCGACAACATGCCCGCGTTCCAGTGCGGAAAGCCGGGCACCCGGTCGTCGACGCTGACCCGGGAGTCCGAGAACAGCTCTCGGCACTGCTCGTAGCCGGTGATGAGCCACGGGGTGCTGCCGTCCCAGATCCGGACCCGGGACAGCGGCCGCTCTTCGGCCAGTGCCATGACGTCCGGAGGCGGGGCGAACGGGCAGCCCGCCGCTCTGGGCATCGGATACTCCGGGATTTCGGGCGCGGCTTCGGTCGTGCCACTTGCCAGTGTTTGCGACATCTTTCTCATTCCTCGATATGAATCGCCAGCGCGGGACAGGCCGCGGCCGCCCGGCGCGCGCCCTCGGCCTGGTCGGCCGAAGGGTTCGCGTTGAGCAGCACGACAACGCCGTCGTCATCCCGCTGGTCGAATACCTCGGGCGCATTCATCACGCAATTGCCCGAGGAGGCGCAGGTATCTTGGTCGACAGTCACTTTCATGTGCAGACTCTTCACTCCTGGGGCGTCACGGGCGCCATCCACAGGCCCACGATCGCGTCGATAAGACCGGATGCGGCTGCCCGCCAAGACGATTGGTGCATCGATGACCCTGCCACGAGCGCGCGTTCCCGATCCGCGCAGGTGTGCATCAGCAGGTTGCGGGCCATCACGTTGCGCTCGAAGCGCACCTCGGCCGGCAGGTCGGGCAGGCAGCGGTTGATGCCGTCGACGACCTGAACCAGCGACGGCGAACTCAGGGCGCCTTTGACGATGATGTTGTAGTAAGCGGGATCGGTCATTGCCTGGGCGGCGAAACGCGCATACCAGGTGGGGTTACCCAGGGCCTCCAGGTGCTCGGTGAGCGGGCGCACCAGGCAGGCCACCCAGTCGCGCATCTCGGCCGACCCGTCCAGCTCCGACACCATCTGGTCGCGGAGCTCTTCGACCGGCCCACGATGCTTCTGCTCGATGGCCCGCACCAGATCGGCTTTGGTGCCGAAGTGGTAGCCGACCGCAGCGTTGTTGCCCTGACCGGCGGCCTCACTGACCTGCCGGTTGGACACGGCGAACATGCCGTGCTCGGCGTACAGCCGCTCGGCTGCCGCAAGGATCGCTTCCTGCGTCGAGGTGGCACGCTCGGTGCGCACAGTCCTGGCAGAGGCGGTCATGCCACCTAGTGTTCCGCGTATTCGGGTATTAAGTCAAGCGATTGATTTAAATTGTCGAGGGGGTCCGGGGCAAGTCCCTGCCGAGCGCTATCGGTCAGTGGCCGGGGTCGAACTCGATGGGCAGCGTGGTTGGCCCGCTGATGGATGTCAGCGGCTTCCACGGGGCCGGACTGGTGCGCCGAGCATTGGGCATGCGCCGGGTGATCACCGACAGAGCTTCGGCCAGCTCGAGTCTGGCCAAATTTGCGCCCAGGCAATAGTGCGCGCCCGCCCCGAAGGTCTGCATCGGCGGAGCGCCCTCCCGGGTGATGTCGAGCCGGTCGGGGTCTTCGTAGACCGCGGGATCGCGGTTCGCGGCGGCAGTGTTCGCGATGACCAGAGTGCCGGCCGGGATCATGACGCCGGCAAGTTCGACATCCTCCAGCGCCGTACGAAGGGTTCCGGCTGCGATCGGAGAATGGCGCATCGTTTCCTCAACCGCGTTCATCGCGAGCTCGGGATGCCGGCCGAGTAGCGCCCACTGGTCGGGGTGATCACAGAGCACGTGCACCGAGGCGGCCAGCTGATTTCGCGTGGTATCCGTGCCGGCCATCAGCAGGCTCGCCACCAGCATGCGTAGCTCGTCGGCGCTGAGGCGATCGCCGTCGTCCTCCGCGCGAATCAGCTCCGAGATGAGGTCGTCGGTCAATGTTTGGCGCCGGTTGGCGATCATGCCGTCGATGTAAGCGTCGAGTTCGTCCCACGCCGCCAAGATGACCCGCTCGTGTGCGGCGACGTTCCAGTCGAAGACCTTGAAGATGTCGTCGGTCCAGTCTGAGAACAGCTCCCAATCCGCCGACGGCGCGCCGAGCAGTGCGCAGATGATCGGGATCGGATATTGGCGGGCGATGCCGGTGACCACCTCGCAATGCCCAGATTCGGCGTGGCGGTCGACGAGTTCGTTTATCACGTCAACGATCGTCGTGCGCAGTCGTGCGGTGGCGCGGGGTGTGAAGGCTTTGGACACCAGTCGCCGCAGCCGGAGGTGTGCGGCCCCGTCCAGGCTGATCAGGTTCGTCGCGACCCGCTCCCATAACGGACCGCTGGTAATGCCTTGGGCGGCAAGGAACATGCCCTGGGGAACCCGGAACCGCGGATCGCGCAGAACGCTTCGCACCAGCTCGTAGGTCAGCACCTCCGGCCCGTGCGACCCGATCGCCAGCGGCGCCTGCCGTCGCGCCTGGCTGATGATCTCGTGGGCCTCATCCAGGTTCTGCAGATGCTCATAGTTGATCTTCGGCAGATCAGCATCGAAGACGATCGGGCAGATCGGTCGATCAACCGTGATTGTCATGGCGGCCCCTGACGGTCATCGGGATATTTGCTACCAAGTCTTGGCGCCGGGGCCCCGCGCCACATGCGTAGTCGACTACCTGTCTTTGTGCGGAGGCAGGGCGGTTATCGGCATTTCTGCTGATGCTCTAGGAATTAACCCCGGTCGACGGTGCCTGGCCCGACCAGCGAGCGGACCCGCCGCCGCGGAACTGAAACGACCTACGGTGAGGTTGCTATTGACCCGACGCCGTCACTGCCGGGCAGACGACAGGAAGCGGACCGTCATCGGCCCGAGGATGCGCTGATAGCCCGCCGGCAGGACCCGCACCAGCAGATCGAAGGCTCTGGCATCGGGGCCCACCAGCACGCGGGCCTTCTTCTGACGGACACCCTTCAAGATGATCCGGGCCGCCCGCTCGGCGCTGGTGATGGCGACCTTCTCGAACACCTTGACTGCGGCCTCTTTGTCAAGGCCTTCAGCACCTTCGGCGTTACGCGCGATTGCCGTCTTGACGTACCCGGGATGTACCACCGTCACCGCGACGGGGTGGCCTGCCGCGGTCATCTCTTGGCGCAGCGCCTCGGTGAAACCTCGGACGGCGAACTTGGCCGAGTTGTACGCGGCCTGACCCGGCACGCCGAACAAACCGAACATGCTCGACATGTTGACGACGTGGCCGTCACCGGATGCGATGAGATGCGGCAGGAACGCCTTGGTTCCGTTGACGACTCCCCAGAAGTCGACGTCCATCACCCGCTCGATGTCCTTGAACCCGCTGAGTTCGATGTCACCGAGAAACGCGATGCCGGCGATGTTGTAGATCTGGTTGACGGTTCCGAAGTGCGCCTTGACGGTGTCGGCGTAACCCAGGAACGCCTCGCGCTCGGTGACGTCGAGGCGGTCCGCCCGCACCTCCGCGCCGATACCGCGGATGAGCTCCTCGGTCCCGGCAAGCCCGTCGGCGTCGAAGTCGCTGATCGCCAACCGCGCGTCTGATCGGGCCAGTTCGAGCGCCAGAGCCCGCCCGATCCCCGAACCGGCGCCGCTGATCGCGGCGACCTTCCCTGCGAATCCGTCCATGGGTGCGCCCTTTCGCTGATCGGTGCGATCGATTGTGACGCGCGGGCTCGCCGAGCAGACGCAGAATCGCACCTTTTGACGTCAATGAGTGCGATTCTGCGTCTGCTCGCGGTACTGGGGGGTGTGGTTATTCCTGGCGTTTGGGCCGGATTACTTTGCCGGCGACCGTTCCACCGTCCACCGGCAGCACAGTGCCGGTGACGTAGCGCGAACGGTCCGTGGCGAAATACAGTGCCGCCTCCGCGATGTCGTCGGGTGTGCCCTCGCGCTTCAGCGGCCGGTCGTCGCGCATGGTCTGGCGGATGCGCGCCTCGTACCGTTCGAGTTCGGCCGGATCCATATCCCCGGCCGATGACGTCAAGATCGGCGTGGGTATGTTCCCCGGCGCGATGGCGTTGACCCGAATCTCATAGTGTGCCAACTCGATTGCCGCACACTTGGTGAACTGGATGAGCGCCGCCTTGGACGCGCGATAAATCATCACCCCACCGCCGGCCTGGATTCCGCCGATCGAAGTCATGTTGATGATGGATCCGCCACCATGGTCGGCCATATGCCGGGCGGCATCTCGGGTACCTGCCATCACACCCAGCACGTTGACCGACATGATGCGGTGGAAGTCGGACAGGTCGTCGTCGAGGAGTCGGTGCAGGGGCCCCGAAACTCCGGCGTTGTTCACCATGACGTCCAAGCCGCCGAACTTCTCGACGGCGGCAGCCACCAGCGCACCGACCTGCTCGGGGTCGGAGACATCCGTGCGGACGAAGGACACGTCGGCGCCCAGGGCGTCGGCCAGGGCTTCGCCTCTCTCGGTTTCGACGTCGGCGATGACGACTCGCGCACCCTCGGCCGCAAACCGCTCGACGATGCCACGACCGATACCCGAGGCACCGCCGGTGACGATGGCCACTTTGCCGGCAAGTTCACTAACCACAGGACGAGTTAATCGGCGACGGCCAGGTTAAGTCAAGCAGTTGATTTAAGAATGCGTCGGCAGCCGACGGTAGGGTCAGATCCGCAACCTTTTAGATGCGGCAGGGCGCGTGGCACGGAATCGGGCGCAACACTTGCGTGGTCGGCGTGTTGAATGCACGACGCTGGAACGCTTGACGTCGACTGCCAACTCGGGCCAGAGCCAGGTACTGGTGCTGCGCGGCGAGGCCGGCATCGGCAAGACGGCGCTGCTTGACTACGCGTCCGAGCGCGCGTCGGGCTTCCGTATCACCAAGGTGGGCGGCGTGGAGTCCGAGATGGAGCTCGCGTATGCCGCGTTGCAACAACTCTGCGCACCACTGCTCGACTGCACCGAACGATTACCGGCGCCCCAACGCGACGCGCTGAACATCGCGCTTGGCCGCAGCGCCGGGTCGGCACCCGATCGCTTTCTGGTCGGGCTGGCTGTCCTCAGCCTGATCGGAGCAGCCGCCGAGAGCCAACCGCTGATCTTCCTGGTCGACGACGCCCAATGGATCGACCGCGTGTCGGCGCAAACCTTGGCTTTTGTCGCCCGCCGCCTGATCGCCGAGCCCGTCGCGATGATCTTCGCGGCGCGCGACGGAAACCCCGCGGCCGGCGATGACCTGGCCGGGCTGCCGGAGTTGACGGTCCGCGGGCTGGCTGCCGGCGATGCCCGCGCATTGCTGGATTCCGTCATCCTCGGCCGGTTGGACGACCAGGTGCGAGACCGTATCGTCGCCGAAACGCGGGGCAATCCGCTCGCGCTGCTGGAACTGCCCAGGGGCCTGACGGCCACCGAGTTGGCGGGCGGCTTCGAGCGGCCCGACATTCGGCCACTGGCCAGTCAGATAGAAGAGACCTTTCTCCGCCGGATCCGGTCCCTGTCCCACCACACCCAACGGCTGTTGCTGACCGCCGCCGCGGAGCCGGTCGGCGACGCGGCCCTGCTGATGCGCGCCGCCGAGCGGCTGGGGCTTCCGCAGGACGCCTCGGCGGGCGCCGAAGCGGCGGGGTTGATCGACGTGGGAACGCGGGTGCGGTTCCGTCATCCGCTGGTGCGTTCGGCCGCATACCGGACCGCGGACCTGATCGAACGCAGACGCACGCACCAGGCGCTGGCCGAGGCAACCGACCGGCAAACCGATCCCGACCGGCGCGCCTGGCACCTGGCCATCGCAGCCTCCGGTCCGGACGAGTCCGTCGCCGCTCAACTCGAGCACTCCGCCGACCGCGCGCAGGCCAGAGGGGGCGTCGCCGCCGCGGCTGCCTTCTTGGAACGGGCGGCACAGCTGACCTCCGACCCAAGACGCCGCGGGAGCCGAGCGCTCGCCGCCGCCCAGGCCAAACGCGACGTAGCCGCCTTCGACGCCGCCGAGGAGTTGCTGACCATCGCCGAGTCAGCCTCGCTGGACGAGCTGCAGCGGGCGCGCGTCACGCGACTGCGCGCGCAGATCGCCTTCGCCAGGAGCCGCAGCGGCGACGCCGATGCGCCGACGGTCTCCGATTCCGCCGTCGGCCTGCTCAACGCCGCCGGCCGGCTGGAAAACCTTGACGACGCGCTGTCCCGTGAGACGTACCTGGAAGCCGTCGGGGCGGCACTGTTCGGTGGCCGGCTGTGCCCGCGCGGCGGTATCACGATGACCGCGACTGCCGCCCGCGCGGCACCCCCAGGACCGCAACCCGCGCGACCGGTCGATCTCCTACTGGACGGCATCGCGATACGCGCCACCGACGGTCACGCCGCAAGCCTGGCGACGCTTCGCGAGGCGCTGGCCCTCATCCGCGCCGAAGCCGAACGCGCCGACGGCGACATCATGGGCTGGTTCTGGCGGGCCTTCCCGATCGTGCAGGAATCCGCGGCCCACGAAGTCTGGGACGACGAGGTGTGGCACGAGCTGGCCACCCACGCCGTCCGGCTCGCGCGCGACGCGGGCGCGCTCGCGGTGTTACCACTTGCCCTGGTTTACCGGGCCGGTGTGCATGTGCAGGCCGGCGAGTTCGCAGCGGCCTCCGCACTCATCGAGGAGGCCGACGACATCACCGCAGCAACCGGCTACGCGCCGCTCAAGTACCACTCGGTGTTGTTGGCCGCATTGCGCGGCGCCGAAGCCGACGCGCTGAAGCTGATCGAGACCGCGGCCGCGGATGGAACCGCCAGAGGCGAAGGCCGCGTCGTCGGGTTGACGAGCTATTCCACCGCGGTGCTGTACAACGGCCTCGGCCGCTACGAGGAGGCATTCGCCGCCGCCCAACGGGCCTGCGAGGACGAGGATCTGGGTCTGTTCGGCTGGTGCCTTGTCGAACTCGTCGAAGCAGGCGCGCGAAGCGGCGAACAGGAGGCGGCGCTGGACGCTTTGCGTCAGCTCGAAGAGCGGACTCTCAACAGCGGAACAGACTGGGCCGCAGGATTTTTGGCCCGGTCGCGGGCATTGCTCGCCGACGACCCGACGGCCGAAGCCTACTACCAGGAGGCGATCGAGAAACTCGGCCAGACCCGAATCGTCGTCCACCTGGCCCGCGCCCATCTGGTCTACGGGGAATGGCTGCGCCGTTGCAACCGGCGGGTGGACGCTCGCGCGCAGTTGCAGACCGCCCACGAGATGTTCGCGCGCATGGGCGCTGACGCGTTCGCCGAGCGCGCCCGGCGCGAGCTGCTGGTGACCGGCCAGAAAGTGGGCAAGCGCTCCACGGCGTCGGGTGACGGGCTGACCGCGCAGGAGGCACAGATCGCCCGACTGGTCGGTGAAGGCCTGACCAACCCCGAGGTCGCCGCACAGTTGTTCATCAGCACCCACACCGTCGAATGGCACCTGCGCAAGGTGTTCGCGAAGCTCGGTATCACCTCGCGTCGACAACTCCGCGGTATGACTACGGACTTCCAAGGGTTCGAATTGCCGGCGTCCGGTGCAAGGCTGGATTCACCAGTTCAACGCGGACCCGGAAAGGCTTGATCATGAAGTTTGTAGTCATCGGCGGCACTGGACTAATCGGCTCGCAGGTCGTCGCCCAGCTGGCCGAGCTGGGCCACGAGGCGGTCTCAGCCTCACCCCGCTCGGGTGTCGACACGCTTACGGGCGAAGGTGTGGCCGAAGCCGTTGCCGGTGCGCACGTGGTCGTCGACGTGTCGAACTCGCCGTCCTGGACCGACGAAGACGTGATGAACTTCTTCACCACCTCGACCCGCAACCTCCTTGAGGAGGAGCGGGCCGCCGGCGTGCAACACCACGTCGCGCTGTCGATCGTGGGCGCCGACCGGGCCGGCGAAAGCGGTTACATGCGGGCCAAGGTCGCCCAGGAGAAGCTGATCGAGGAATCGGGATCCCCGTATTCCATCGTGCGGGCCACGCAGTTCTTCGAATTCGTTGACGGCATTGCCGATTCGATGGCCGACGGCGGCACGGTCCGTGCGCCGCACGGGGCGTTCCAGCCCATCGCGGCCGCGGATGTCGCCACGGCAGTCACCCGCGCGGCGACCGACGAACCGGTGAACCGGACGATCAACATCGCCGGTCCCGACAAGCTCGGCATGGACGACTTCATCCGCAACCGCTTCGCCGCGACCGGCGACGCACGCCAGGTGGTGACCGACGCGGAGGCCCGCTATTTCGGTGCGGTGCTCGATGAGCGCAGCATCGTCCCGGTCGACGGCGAAGAAGTGACGATCTACCCCACCCGCTTCAGCGACTGGATGCCCACTCACCTGCCGAGTGGGACGCATTAGGGCCCCGGAGGAGGCGACTCCGATGGAGCTGATGGACCACACCGCCGTAATCACCGGCGGTACGGCGGGCATCGGGCTGGAGTCGGCACGACTGCTGGCAAGCGAGGGAGCCACCGTGATCATCTCGGGCCGCGATCGTGCCCGTGGGGAGCAGGCGGCTGAATTGATCGGCGCGAACGCGCGGTTCATCCCGGCCGACATGGCCGACCCCGAGTCGGTGAATTCGCTTGTGCAGCAGTGCGGCGACGTCGACATCGTCGTCAACAACGCCGGCAGCTTCCCGTCGGCGTTGACGGTCGACCAGGACATGGCAGCCTTCGAGACCATCTTCGACACCAACGTCCGCGGCGCGTATTTCCTTGTCGCAGGACTGGTTCCAGCTATGGTGCGACGCCGTCGAGGCAGCATCGTCAACATCACCACCATGGCGGCGTTCAAAGGGATTCCCGGCGCGTCCGGGTACAGCGCATCCAAGGCCGCGCTGGAGTCGCTCACCCGGACCTGGGCCGCCGAGTTCGGGTCGGCCGGGGTGCGAGTGAACAGCGTGGCGCCAGGTCCCACCCGCACGCTCGGGGTGGCCGCCGAATGGGGCGACACCAACGAGGAACTCGGCAGGGCGTTGCCGTTGGGCCGCACCGCGTTTGCGTCCGAGATCGCCGAGGCCGTGCTATTCCTGAGCTCGCCGAGGTCCAGCTTCATCACCGGCTCCACGCTGCACGTCGACGGCGGTGGCGCGGCCGTCTAGCTCAGGCGATAGACCTGAGGCCGCCCACCGCGATCTCACCCCAGCTGCGCGGCACCGGCAATCTACCGACCAATACGCCGCCGCCGAAGGTGGCCGCCACCTTCATCTCCGGCAGGCCCGGGCTCTTCGCCGCGGCCGAGGTGCCCGACGAGGTCATGCTCGCCGGTGAACTGATTGTCGCCGCAAAGGCGCTCACCGGTGACTGGAACGGTCGCAGCCGCAGCATGGTGTTCATCGCCGCGGTGGC
>NZ_DATJYB010000189.1:0-4376 GCF_035499775.1 Mycobacterium sp.
CCCGCCAGCTGAACGCGTCGGCGTTGGCGAACACGAACTTGTTCGCCTCAGCGCCGAGCAGATAGGTGTAGCCGCGCCGGCCGATTCCGGTGTTGATCACCGCGCCGCGCCGCCGGTACAACGCGAGCAGTGCCTCACCGGGCCGGTAGGGCACCGTTCGATATGGTCCTTCCCCCATCGGGCTTCCTCCCCGCTCGGTTCGGCGCTGAACTACTACAACAACTAGTACGTTCCCTCGGCGAAGTGAAGTGTCATGGCTAAGTGATCTAACAATCGTATCTATGCGAACTAAGCATGCTGAAGTAACGGGTTAATCGCCCATAAGTGAATAGACGCTCGAACAGTCTACTTGACGAGAGGGTAGCGCAGGCCTAGTGTCCTTCCAATGACCGGCAGCTTTCCCTCCGGGCCCGCGGCGCGGGACGTCGTGCATCTGTCGCGGCCGGCGCCGCTGGTAGCGCTGGTGACGCTGGACCGACCCGATTCGCTCAACGCGCTCGACGGTCACCTCGTCGACGGCATGACGAACCTGTTCACCGAACTGGCTGACGATGACACCGTGTCGGTGGTGGTGCTGACCGGAGCCGGGCGCAGTTTCTCCTCGGGTGCCGACTTGTCTCTACTGTCAGAAGGTTTCAGCGCCCAGCCGCCGGTGCAGATGATGCGTTACGTCGGTCGGCCGGTACGCGAGCTGGCTAATCTCCCGCAGCTGACCATCGCCGCGGTCGACGGTCCTGCCGTCGGTGCGGGGTGGGGCCTGGCGATGGCGTGCGACATCCGAATCGCTGGTCCCCGGGCGTCTTTCGGCGCGACATTCGTACGCATGGGACTCGGGCCCGACTACGGCCTGTCGACCACATTGCCGCAGGCGGTCGGTCGCCAACGGGCACTGGAGCTGTTGACGACAGGACGATTCGTCGACGCGGAGGAAGCGGTGCGGATCGGCTTGGTGACCGAGGTCGCCGAAAGCGCACGCACCCGAGCCCTTCAGCTCGCAGCCGAGATCGCAACGGTTCCTCAACGAGCGGTTCGGTCGGTCAAGGCGACCCTGCGCGAATCCGAAGGCTGTGACATCGATCAGGTCGTCGACCGCATCGAGGCGCGAGCCCAGGCAGCGCTTTTCGAGCATCCGGACTTCCACACCGACGCGAGCGCGTGGATGAGCAGACACCGATCGCGGGCGTGACCAGACCGGCCCGCGGCACCCGACCGTCCAATCGTCGTGCGATCATCCTGACGGCGGCCAGTGAACTGATTCGCGAACGCGGCTACGAGCACGTGTCGATGGGCGACATCGCGGACGAGGTATCCGTTGGCGCCTCTGCGCTCTACCGGCACTTCACCAGCAAGCAACGGTTACTGCTCGAAGTGGTTGAAGGCGCGATAGTTCCGATCAAAGCCGCAGTCGACGGACTCGACCTGCGAAACCGTGAGGCGGGTCTGCTCGCGCTCGCCGACCTGGTGCTGGATCACAGCTATCTGGGGGCGCTGTGGGCGCGCGAAGTGCGCCATCTGGCGCTGGAACAGCAGGACCAAATCGGGGCCGAGGTTTCCGCGATCGCCGCCGAATTCGCCGCCAAGTTGGGTGAAATACGTCCCGGACTCGGCGCTGCCGCGCGTGATCTGCTGGCCTGGTCGGTATTGGGTGTCTTGCTTGGGCCATCCTTCCAACATCAGCAGGTCAGTCGCGACGAACACGTTGTCTTGTTGGCAGACATGATGAGTCGAGTACTGGATGCCGCGATACCCGCCGAATGCGCGGCGACCGCTCAGAGCGCGTCGACGGTGAAAGGACTGATACCCGCCAGTCGTCGCGAGGCTCTCCTGCTGCAGGCGACCCGGCTCTTCGCGCAGCGGCGCTACGCCGGCGTCGGCATTGAAGACGTCGCAGCGTCATTGGGTATCGCGGGGCCCAGCATCTACAACTACTTTTCCAGCAAATCCGAACTGCTCGCCATCGCGCTGGGCCGCGCCGCCGGCCATCTCTATCTGCAAGTTGACCAAGCACTTTCGACGCACGACGCATGCGTTCCCGCCCTGCGCGAGCTGATCCGGTCCTACACCGACTTCGCCGTTACCCACCCCGATCTGGTCGCCGTGTTGATCACCGAGGCGCGTAATCTCGGCGACCCCTACCGGGATGAGGCCGTCCAGGCGCAGCGTGACTATGTCAACGAGTGGGCGCATCTGCTCACCGGGACCGGCGGCCGCGAGATCGGCCTCGTCGAAGCCCGGCTGCGGGTGCAGGCCGCCCTTACCGTCGTCAACACGGTGACTCAGGTGCGCCATCTTCGAGTCGCGCCCGGCGCCGCCTGCGCCGTGGCAGCCGTCGCCGAAGCGGCAATCGGCTTGCCGTAGCGGACTATTCGAGCACTTCCGACAGCTCCAGCCAGCGGCCCTCCGTCGCGGCGACTTCGTCCTCGAGGGCACGCAAGTCCTGGGTGAGCCGGGTAATCCCGACATGATCGGACTGGTCATGCTCGGCGAGTTCGTGGTGTTTGGCCGCGATCTGGTCCGCGAGCCGGGCGAGCTGGCGGTCGACGGCCGCCAACTCCTTCTCCGCCGTGCGTCGCTGCGCGCCCGTCATACCCTGCGGCTCAACGGCCGACGGCGGGTCCTGGGCGCGTGCGGTTTTCGCGGCCAACCGCAGGTATTCGTCGATGCCACCGGGCAGATGCCGCAACCGGCCGTCCAGAATCGCGTACTGCTGGTCGGTGACACGTTCGAGCAGATACCGATCGTGTGAGACGACAATCAAGGTGCCCGCCCAGGAGTCGAGCAGGTCTTCGGTGGCGGTCAGCATTTCGGTGTCTACGTCGTTGGTGGGCTCGTCGAGGAGCAGCACGTTGGGTTCCGACAGCAGCGTCAGCATGAGCTGCAACCGGCGCCGTTGACCGCCGGAGAGTTCACCGACTCGTGCGGACAGCTGGCCGCGGGCGAAGCCGAGACGTTCCAGAAGCTGGGTCGGCGTGACCTCGCGGCCGTCGACCTCATAGTCATTGCGTAGCCGGCCCAGCACGTCGGCGATCCGGTCCTCGGCGAGCGCCGCCAGCCGGTCGCCTTGCTGGTCGAGCACCGCCAGCTGGACCGTCTTGCCCCGCTTGACCCGTCCGGTGTCGGGCTGGATCGTGCCGGCGATCAGGCCGAGCAGGGTGGATTTCCCGGCGCCGTTGGCGCCGACGATGCCGGTACGTTCACCGGGGGCGATCCGCCACTCGATGTCGCGCAGGACCGG
This sequence comes from Mycobacterium sp., assembly GCF_035499775.1. Lineage (GTDB taxonomy): Bacteria > Actinomycetota > Actinomycetes > Mycobacteriales > Mycobacteriaceae > Mycobacterium. The sequence goes on from NZ_DATJYB010000189.1 coordinate 3,236, forward strand.
GCGGGCGCCAAAGGAGACTGACACGTCCAGCAGATCGATGACGTCCTTGCCCAGCCGGGCTGTTGCCAGCTTGGCCAGCTCCACGGTGTTGCGCAGCGGGGGGACGTCTTCGATCAGTTGGTTGGCGGCCTCGATCCGGAACTTCGGTTTCGAGGTCCGCGCCGGCGGGCCACGGCGCAACCAGGCCAGCTCCTTGCGCATCAGATTCTGGCGCTTGGCTTCCGCCGCGGCGGCGAGCCGGTCGCGCTCGACGCGCTGCAATACATAAGCGGCATACCCGCCTTCGAACGGTTCGACGATCCCGTCGTGCACCTCCCAGGTGGTGGTGGCGACTTCGTCGAGAAACCACCGGTCGTGGGTGACCAGCAGCAGACCACCGGTGTTGGCGGCCCAGCGCTGGCTGAGGTGGCCGGCCAGCCAGGTGATGCCTTGGATGTCGAGGTGGTTGGTGGGCTCGTCGAGCGCGATCACGTCCCATTCGCCGATCAGCAGCCGGGCCAGTTGGACCCGCCGGCGCTGGCCGCCGCTGAGCGTGGAAACCGTTGCATCCCAGTCGATATCGGACACCAAGCCGCTGACCACATCGCGGATGCGTGCATCACCCGCCCACTGGTGTTCGGGTTGGTCGCCGACCATCGTCCAGCCGACGGTGTGGTCGGGGTCGAGGGTGTCGGCCTGGCTCAGCGCGCCGACCCGCAGTCCGCTGCGCCGGGTGACCCGACCGGAGTCCGGTGTGAGCTCGCCGGTGAGCAGGCCGAGCAGGCTGGACTTGCCGTCGCCGTTGCGCCCCACGATGCCGATGCGCGCACCGTCGTTCACGCCCAGCGTGACCGACTCGAAGACCACCTGCGTCGGATATTGCAGGTGTACGGCTTCGGCTCCGAGTAGGTGGGCCACCGGGCCAAAGTTACCGGTCGGAGGTGCTGGGGGATCGGCTGGAGTGTGGGGTCCATCCGCGCCTTCCGATTTATCAGAATTGTTGTCGGACCCTTATGGCATGATCGAATGTATGTTCGAAGAAACATCTGAGCCGGAGCCGGACCCGCAGGCGGGGGGTGGTGATGGGTTCGAGTGGCTGGAGCAGCTGTGTACGCAGCGGACCCCGACCGCGGAGTCGGTGGGTTGGCTGGCGCAGATCAGC
>NZ_DATJYB010000190.1:0-12470 GCF_035499775.1 Mycobacterium sp.
GCTCAAGGACTACACCTACGAGCTGCTCTTCGACCTGTACGACAACGAGGTCGAGTACACCCAGGACCTCTACGACGAGGTCGGGCTGACCGAAGACGTCAAAAAGTTCTTGCGCTACAACGCAAACAAGGCGCTGATGAATCTCGGCTACGAGGCGCTCTTCCCGCGCGACGAGACCGACGTGAACCCGGCGATCCTGTCCGCGCTGTCGCCCAACGCCGACGAAAACCACGACTTTTTCTCCGGCTCCGGGTCGTCGTACGTGATCGGCAAGGCGGTCGTCACCGAGGACGAGGACTGGGACTTCTGAAGTAGCAGTTCAGCGGCCTAGTTGTCGGAGGCCACTCAATATGTGACGTCCTGACCGGTGGACAGGCCGTTGTCGCACGTCACGGTGACGTGAAAGGTCGAGTGTGGCGCGGGTCCGTCGCCGACATGGACCCTCGTCTCCGCCGAGCCGGTTACGGTGAAATTAACGGAGTGGTCGTAGTGGATTCGGTGGCCGCACCCGCCACCGCGACGGACCTATACACGTACGTGCCGGTGGCCCAATCCTGCGCGATCCACTCGTACTTGTTCACGAGCCGGGCCTCGAGATCGAAATCGGAGAAGAACAACTGCAGCCGTCGGGGAACAGGTGAGGGTACCGCTTGATCGTGTTTGCCAGGATGTCGGTGCCCTCGTGGACAGTCACGACCAGGTCCACGCCCTCCTCGTGGGCGATGCGCGCAATGGCCTGGGTCCACTCGACCGGTTCATACCTTGGCCGCGGCGTTCGGAAAGTTTTCTTGACCGGCAAGGAGAATCTGGTGATGGGAAAGGGCACCGAATCCGAGATCAGCACTTCGTGCCCCGCTGCGCCCATCAAGCGGGCCAGGTGCAGTGACAGGAACGACCGACGAAGGTGATCAGCACAGTCTTTCAGCAAATTGGGACATCGAATCTCCCGTTGGGAACAGCCGCGGCGGTTGGCTTCAGCGTCGTCGGGCCTGGTCGATTTCTCGTTGCAGGAAGCGTCCTCCGGGCAGCCCAGCAAGGACGATGACGACGAGTTGGTCGCGGACGCGCTGGCGTCGCGGCGGTGTAGCGCGGGCGCTGTCCAGGTCCTGGTAGCCCGCCGCGGCCCATGTCGCGGCGATGGCGGTGTCGACGAGGCCGGCGCGGATGCGTCTGCGGTCGACGGCGGCGAGGCCGAGAGCGGTCAGTGCGTGCACGGTGTCGACCCACACGCCCATCGCGAGGACTTCGGGGCTGGGCCGGTATCCGGATAGGACGGCCTGGGTAACGTGGCGGGCGCCAAGGATGCGCGCGACGGTGCGGCTTCTGGTGTCGATTCGCAGACCGTGGACGGCGCCGAGGATGCGGTCGGGAACGGCGAGCAGGGCGACACCCCATGCGCCGCGCAGGACTTCGATGCTGCGGTACTGCTTGGTGTCGGCAGGGGCTGGTTGGTAAGCAGTCATGGGTGCGGTCGCGTTTCGTGAGTCGGGTCGGTGGCGGTATTGCTCGGCGCGCGGAGACACGGTGATGCCGTGACCCGGTCGCGACAAGTCGGGGTGAAGGTGGCCCTGGGTCGGTGGCGGTATGCCGTCGAAGAGTTGCGCCTCCAGACGGGTGTGGTCGATGAAATATTCGATGTGACGAAGATGTGGGATGGCAGCGGCGACGGGGGTGTGCAGTGCCGGCGCGCAGTGCGCGGACACGTCGAGGTTGTGCGCGGCGGCGATGGAGGCGGCGGCCATCCAGCCGCTGTATCCGCCGCATCGGGTGGCATCGAGCTGCAGGCAGTCCACCACCGGAGCCAGCCGGCGGGCGTCGTAGCGGTTCGAGATGTATTCGCCGGCGGCGACATCGCAGCGCACGGTGTGGCGCAGGGCGGCCAGACCGTCGGTGTCGTCGCTGCTGACCGGCTCTTCGAACCAGGTGACCCCGAGGTGGTCGAGGGCGGCGCCGACGCGTCGGGCCCGGGCGCTGCTGTAGGCGCCGTTGGCGTCGACCATGAGTTCAATGCCTTCGCCTGCCAGTTCGCGTAACTTGTTGACGCGTGCGAGGTCTCGGCCGATGTCGTTGCCCCAGTCCTGACCGATTTTGATCTTCATCGCGGTGCATCCGGCGACGCGCCATTGGTCGACCTGCTCGGCGAGTTGGTGGTCGTCGAGGTTGGTGAAGCCCCCGGAGCCGTAGATGGGGACCGCGGTGCGGCAGCACCCCAGCATCGTGGTCAGCGGTACGCCGCGCAGGTGGGCGTACAGGTCCCACACCGCGACGTCCACCGCGCTGAGGGCCTGGGTGACCAGCCCGTGGGTGCCGTAATTCCGGCAGGCGCGGTGCATGGCTTCGAAGGCGTCGGTGATGTCGGCGGGGTTGCGACCGAGCACCACCTTACGCAGGTCGTGGGCGACGACCGCCGCGGCGGCGGGGGAGCTGAAGGTCCAGCCCAGCCCGGTCGCGTCCCCGGCGTGGGCATGGACGACGACGGTGGTGGTGGAGTCCCACTGCAGGGTGCCGTCGGCTTCGGGGTGCGGGGTAGGCACGGTGTAGGTGTCGACGTCGAGACGGTCGATGCGCGGCGAACTCATCGCGGGACAACCTCGTTGGTGAACATCATGATTGGGTGGCGTGGCGGGTCATCAGGTCTGCGGCGCGCGCGGCCAGCGCCATGATGGTCAGGGCAGGATTGGCCGCGCCCTGGGTGGGCATCACGCTGCCGTCGACGACATAGAGCCGATCCACGCCGAAGACGCGGTGCTCGGCGTCGATGACGCCGTCCTGGGGGCGTCTCGCCATGCGGGCGCCGCCGACGAGGTGGGCGTAGCGCTCGATGGTGATGACCTCGTGGGCGCCCGCGGCACACAGCAGATCAGACATGACATCGCTTGCGGCGGCGATGAGGCGTTGGTCGTTCGTGCATTGGGTGTAGGCGAAGTGGGCGACGCGCAGGCCGTGGCGGTCGGTTTCGTCGGCCAGGGTGACGCGGTTGTCGGGTTGGGGCAGCAGTTCGCACAGGGCCCCCAGGGTGGCCCAGTGAATGTAGTCGCGCATGTATTCGCGCAGTGTTTCACCCCAGTGTCCTTGTGCGCCAACGTGTTCAGCCCAGGTGATGGGCAGCGGACTGACGGTCTGGATGGAAAAGCCGCGCCGGTAGGGTTTGGTGGGGTCGGTTTCGTAGAACTGTTCGCTGCTGACTTCCGGTGGCGGCGCCTTGTACATGCGGATCTCGTCGTCGAACCGTCCGGCGACTTGCGGGGCGCCTTGGACCATCAGGTGACGCCCGACGCGGTCGTAGTCGTTGCCCAGCCCGTCGGGGTAGCGGCGGCTGGCTGAAAGCAGCAGCAGCCGCGGCGTTTCGATCGAGTAGCCGGCGACGACGACGGCGTCGGCGCATTGCCGGTGCAGCGCGCCGGCGTGTAGATATTCGACTCCCGTGGCGCGCCCGGTGTCGTCGTCGACGAGGATGCGGCTGACGTGGCAGTCGGAGCGGACTTCGGCCCCGTGGGCCAGCGCGTCGGGGATGTGGGTGATCAGCGGGCTGGCCTTCGCGTTGACTTTGCAGCCCTGAAGGCAGAATCCGCGGTAGATGCAGTGGGGCCGGTTGCCGAAGCGGCCGTTGGGGATGGCGACCGGCCCGACGCGCATGTCGACGCCCATGGCGCGGGCGCCGCGCAGGGCGACCAGGCCGTTGCCGCTGACCGGGTGGGCGCTGTGCGGGTAGCGGTGGGGATCGCCCCACGGCCAGCGCTGGCCTGCCACGGGCAGTTCGGCTTCGATCTGCTCGTAGTAGGGCCGCAGGTCGGAGTAGGCGATCGGCCAGTCGGCGCCCACCCCATCGGCGCTGTGGGTATGAAAGTCGGACGGGTGGAACCGCGGCGTGTAGCCGGCGTAGTGCACCATCGACCCACCGACACCGCGGCCGGAATTGTTGGATCCCAGCGGCACCGGATCTGCGCCGCCGATTTGGCGGGGCTCGGTCCAGTACAGGTGGTGGGAGCCGCGTTCGTCGCTGACCCAGTCGGCATCCGGATCCCAGAACGGCCCCGCGTCCAGCAGTACCACGCTCCAGCCGGCGCGAGCCAGGCGCTGGCCCAGCGTGGCGCCCCCGGCGCCGGCGCCGACGATCACCATGTCGACCGGGTCGTTGGGGCGGTAGCGGCGCATGTCGGCGCGCAGCCGGTGGTTGGTGCGGGCCCCGTTGTTGGGCAGCAGCCAGGCAGACGCGTTGCGCGCCCGCACCGCGCGCATGTCACGCATCGGTGTTCCGTTCGGGCAGATCGTCATCGGCGCGGCGGGCACGCCCCACGCGGGCCGCGAACGGCACCGGGTCGACATCGCGGCGGTCGGGGACCTCGAAGCCTTCCCGGGCGTTGATCCCTGGGTTGAGATACCCGCGCGGGTAGGCGGGCCCGGAGAAGCCGACCTCGTTCCACGCCCAGGGATGGGAGTAAAACGCGGTGCAGGCATACCTGGTCCACAGACTCCACACGTGGGAGGCCGGCCAGTCGCGCCAGTGCTGGCCGCGTTCGGCGAGGTCCTGGACGTCTTGGAGCAGCCTGGCCTGCCGCGGCACGGTGAGCTCGGCGTAGCCGGCGCCGTAGCGGTTTTGGGCGTCGCTGTCCAGCCCGGCCAGCGTGTCGCGCCACGCTGTGGCGTCGTCGGGCATGTCGTCGTAGTGCCATCCGTCGGTCTCGCCGATGGCCAGCCGGGCGTCGATCAGCGCCAGCACCGGCACCTTGGGGTCGCCGTCCTGGGCCAGCAGCAGATCGAGCAGCGGGCCGGCCACCGCCACTTGGGCGGGGGTGAAAAACGACAGCATTTTCGGCAGCGCCAACCGGGCCAACACGACACCGGCGGTCACCTCATCCCACTGCTCGGCCTGAGCCAGCACGTCGAATCCGCGGAACCGGCCGCGGTGTTGGGGGGTGACACCGTGGCGCTGCGGTGGGACAAACGGCATCAGCTTGCCCCGTCCCCGGGCATGGGCAGGTCTTCGCGGCGCAGCAGCGCGGCCAGCAGTCCCATTCCGCCGACCAGTGACGCGAGCAGCGGCGCGAACGCCGGCGGCCCGGATTCCAGGTTGTATTTCGTCAGCCCGCCGGGCCGCTGACGGATGCCGCGCAGGTGCAGATAGGCGCCCTGCAGACCATTGGCGACGATCAGCGCACTGGCCGCCGGCAGCACGGTGCGCGCCGCGCGGCGAGAGAAGAACCCCGCCAGCCCGGCCGGCACCGCGGTGGGCACGATGACGATCGGCCAGTACATCATCGTGTTGCCGAAGCTGGCACCGTCATGAGAGAAGTAGATCTCGGCGGTGGTGACCGCAGCACCGGCGGCGGTGAGGGCGGAGAGGGTGCGTTCGAAGCGGCCGGTGCGGATCGCGTGTAGCACGGCGCCCACGGGATTCATGAGCGGGCCTTCTTTTCGTTGGGAAAATATTGCTGGGCTTTCTGTTTGACGCCCTGCTTGATGAAGCCGCGGGCGTTCTCGTCGCCACCCAACACGGCCCCGACGAGTGATTTCGCCTGCTCGAACGTGGCGTGCGGGGGGATCGGCGGCACGTCGGGGTCGCAGCGGACGTCCAGCACGGTGGGCCGGTCCGCGGCCAGGGCGCGCTCCCAGGCGATGCCGAGCGCGCGGGGATCGTCGATGGCCTCGCCGCGCAGGCCCAGGCTGTGGGCAAAACCCGCGAAGTCGACATCCGGGAGTGACTGGGACGCTTCGAATTTCGGCGAATTCTCCATCGCCCGCATCTCCCAGGTCACCTGGTTGAGGTCGTTGTTGTGCAGGACGGCGATGATCAACCGCGGGTCGGACCATAGCCGCCAGTACTTGGAGATGGTGATCAGTTCGTTGATACCGTTCATTTGCATTGCACCGTCGCCGACGAAGGCGATCGCCGGTCGGTCCGGGTGGGCCCATTTGGCGCCGATCACGTAGGGGACTCCGGGGCCCATCGTGGCCAGCGTGCCTGACAGCGAACCTCGCACTCCCGCAACGAATTTGAGGTGGCGGGCATACCAGTTTGCGGCCGAGCCGGAATCGGCGGCGATGATGGCGTTGTCCGGCATCCGCTCGCTGAGCTCCCAGAAGATCCGCATCGGGTTGAGCGGGTCGGCGTCGGTCATCGCGGTGCGCTGCACGGTGGTCCACCAGCTGGCCACAAGTTTTTCGATGTGTTCGCGCCAGGACCGGTCCGGTTTGCGTGCAAGCAGCGGAATGAGCGCCTGCAGCGTGGCTTTCGCGTCGCCGACAAGGTTGATTTCGTAGGGGTAGCGCATGCCGATCCACTTGCCGGAGCGATCGATTTGCACGGCGCGGGCCTGGTCGAGGTCGGGCAGGAACTGGGTGTAGGGGAAGTTGGAGCCGACAGTCAGCAGGGTGTCGCAGCCGCGCATCAGGTGCCAGCTGGCGGTGGTGCCCAGCAGCCCGATCGAGCCCGTCACCCAGGGCAGATCGTCGGGCAGCACATCCTTGCCGAGGAGAGCTTTGGCCGCGCCGGCGCCCAACAGGTCGGCGACCTCTGTCAGCTCGGCGGCACAGCCGCGTGCGCCCTGGCCGACCAGCATGGCAACCTTGGTGCCGGCGTTGAGCAGGTCGGCGCACGCGCGCACCGCGGCGTCGTCGGGTACGACACGCGCCGGCGAGAGCCCGAGGCTGGAGGGCACTTGTTTGAACGCGTGTCCCGGCGGCTGGTAGGTCAGCTCGAACACGTCGGAGGGCACGATGATGGCCGTGGGTGCCGCCTCGCTGAGCGCGACACGAATCGCGCGGTCGATCAGGTTGGGCAGCTGTTGGGGAACCGTGCACATCTGCACGTAGTCGCTGCAGACGTCCTTGTACAGGCTGAGCAGGTCGATCTCCTGCTGATAAGAGCCGCCCATCGCCGAGCGTTCGGTCTGCCCGACGATGGCCACGACCGGGACGTGGTCGAGTTTGGCGTCATACAGGCCGTTGAGCAGGTGCACTGCGCCCGGCCCGCTGGTGGCCACGCACACCCCGACCTGGCCGGAGAACTTGGCGAAGCCCACGGCCTCGAATGCGGCCATCTCCTCGTGGCGGGCCTGCACGAATTGCGGGTTGTCCTCGGCGCGTTGCCACGCCGCCAGCAGTCCGTTGATGCCGTCTCCGGGGTAGCCGAAGACCTGGCGCACCCCCCAGTCGCGCAGCCGGGCCAACAACACATCACCGACGGTGTCTGACATTTCTTCTCCTCCAATGGTTTTCGGCTCGGGCAAGCGGCGCGGCGGATGAGCCGGCCGCCAGGAAATTCAGTGACGGCGGCGCGTCCAGGCGGCCCCGCCGGCGGTCAGCGCTGCGCCGGCGGCTGCGGCGATCGACAGGGGTCGCGCGTGCTGGGCGAGCCATAGCTGCGGGGAGGTGCTCACCGCCCGGTCGTCGAAGTCGCCGTGGGCGCCGTGATCGGTGCCGGCGGCGTCGTCGCGCGGTTTCCATATGTTGCCGGGGCGGTCGGTACCTGCGCTCTGGCCGGTTTGCTGCGAGTCGTAGCCCGTCTTGGCCAGGTAGCGATCCAGCAGCGCGGGCATCAGCCGTTGCCCGAGGATGGTGGCCGCGGTGCTCGCGCCCGCCCAGTACTGTTTGCGGCGCGGATGATCGGCGGCGAACACGATGGCGCGGGCGGCGACTTCGGGCTGATAGATCGGCGGTACGGGCTGGGGATGGCGCGGCAGCCGCGAGAGCACCCAGGAGAACTGCGGGGTGTTCAGCGCTGGCATCTGCACCACCGTGATGTGGACGTTGCTGTGGTCATGCATGAGCTCGGTGCGCACCGACTCGGTGAACCCGTTGATGGCGTGTTTGGCGCCGCAGTAGGCCGATTGCAGCGGGATGGCGCGGCTTCCCAGCGCGGATCCGACCTGCACGATCGTGCCCGCGTCGCGGGGACGCATGCGGGCCAGCGCGGCCATGGTGCCGTGCACGAAACCCAGGTAGCTGACCTCGGTGACCCGGCGGAACTCCTCGGGCGTGATCTCGGTGAACGGGGCGAACACCGAGGTGAACGCGTCGTTGACCCACACGTCGATGGGACCCCAGGTCTGTTCGACCTGGTCGGCGGCGGCGTCGACCTGGGCGTAGTCGGCGACGTCGGTAGGGATGCATAACGGCTGGCCGCCGGCGGCCTTGACGTCGTCCGCGGCGCCCCTCAGGCCGGCCTCGCCGCGGGCGAGCAGTGCGACCCGGTCCCCGTGCCCGGCGAATGCCTGCGCGGCGGCGCGCCCGATTCCGGCGCTGGCTCCGGTGATCACCACGGTGCGTGGTGCGTCGGCGGTCATGGAGATTCTCCTTCCGTTGGTGATCGACAGGGCTGGCCGGCCGAGATCGTGTCGGCGTCACCCGGTGGGTGGCTGCGCCAGCCGCAGTGAGGCTTCAAGGAGTTGGGCGTGCGCGAATGCCTGGGGGATATTGCCGCGCAGCTGGCGTTGCACTACGTCGTATTCCTCGCACAGCAGGCCGGGCGGCCCGCATGCGGTGCGGTTGCGTTCGAAATGTCGCGCCGCCGCGACGGCGTCACCTTGCTGGTGGTGGGCCAGTGCCGTCCAGAATCCGCACAGCAGGAACGCGCCTTCGGCCTGCTCGAGGGGGCAGTTGTCGTGGCGGAACCGGTAGATGAACCCGTCTTGCTCCAGTTCGGTGCGCACCGCGTGCAGCGTGGCGATGCTGCGTGAGTCATCGGGCGCCATTGCGCCGCGGATGGCGGGGACGAGCAGCGCGGCGTCCACGCGCGGGTCGTCGGGTGCGCGCTGCCAGCGGCCGCTGGGGTGTTGGCAATCGGTGGCGTCGGCCAGGATGGTATCGGCCAGCGCGTTGTACCCCGCCGCATCGTGGGGTGCGGCGTGGGCGGCGATTGCGCGCAGCCCAGCCACACAGGTCAGCCGCGAATGCGCCCAGCGCCGCGTCTCGAGCTCCCAAATGCCGGCGTCGGGTTGCTGCCAGCGCTGGCCGATGGCGGCGACAGTGGCGCTCACGGCGTGGTGCGCCAAGGCGTCGAGGTGGTCATGCCGAGCGGCGGCGGCGAACAGCAGCAGGGCCTCACCAAGCGCGTCGAGCTGGAACTGCGCGTTGGCGTGATTGCCGAGGATATCCGTGCCGCCGGGGTATCCGGGCAGTTGCAGCGACCGTTCGTCGGGGACCGCGCCGCCATCAACGGTGTAGACGGGCTTGAGGTCGGGCCCGTCGGCGAGGATGCGTTGCGCCACGAAACCGACGGCGTCGTCGAGCAGCTCGTGCGGACCGTCGACGGCAACGGCCTGACCGGCGTAACACTGATCGCGAATCCAGACGTAGCGGTAGTCGTAGTTTCGCCCTTGTTCCGCCCGCTCCGGCAGGCTCATGGTCGCGGCTGCGACCATCCCGCCGCCGGCGCTGGTCAATCCGCGCAGCACCGCGTAGGAATGCCGGGCATCACGCACCGCGATGCTGTCGTTCATAGCGGGAATGGCTGTCCGCCAGCTGTTCTCGGTGCTGGCCCACAGCGAGTCCGCGTCCGGTAGTGGCGTTGAAGACGAGGCGTGGGACAGTTCTACGACGATGTCATGGACGGCTCCCTCGAGCACTTTGAGTTCGGCGTGCAGCGAGGCGATGCCGCTGGGGTGGCGGGTCGGGGTGGCGTGCTCGGCGCCGTAAAGGCGCACCCGCAGATCGCCGGTCCAGGCGTGCCAGCAGCCCTGGTCGTCCCGGGCGAGATGTGTCATGCCGTGGCGGCCGAACTCGGCGGCTGGTGCGAACTCCAGCTCCGCCCGCGCGTCGCCGCGCACGGCCAACAAGCGGCGCATCAACACGATCCGATGGGCGTCGCCGGGAAAGGCCAGCGCCTCGCGGCATTCGATGATGCCGTCGACGGTCACCCAGCGTGACCGCCAGATCAGGCTGCCGTCCTCGTAGTGTCCGCCCCACACGAACCGATCCAACGGGGTGAGGGCGAACACGCCACGCCCGCCGATCAGCGCGGAGAACACCGCATCGTCATCCCAGCGGGGGGCGCACATCCAGCTGATGTCGCCGCGCGGACCGATTAGCGCGCCGCGCTCACCGTCGGCCAGCAGCGCATATTCGCGCAACACATGCGGATCCCCGACACCGGCGGTCATCGGCAGCGATCTGCGTCGGGACCTTCGGCGGGAGGGGTCTTGCGTCGCCGCGGCACCCAGGCGGGACCTTCGATGTGATCGGGCACCGCCCACATCCCGACGGCGAGGCTGTAGCAGAACACCACCGCCCACAACACGATGGCGGCATTGGTGAACCCCAGCGGCCCCGGAACGTGATGGGCTGCGGATACCGCGCAAATCACCACCAATGCGATCGCGCAGGTAGCCAGGACCGCGGTGAACAGCAACGCCAGCCGGCGGTAGAACAGCGACGCGGTGGCGGTTGCGGCGATGCCAAGCATCACCAAACTCAGGGTGGGTGTCAGGATGATCCCGGCCACCGTGAACCCGACATCGTGGGGTGCGACCAAATAGACGCCGATCAGCCCGGCCAGGCCGAGCATTCCCGTGACGACGGCTTCTGCGCCCAGCAGCCACTGGACGTTACGCCAATGAGGTGGATCGAGGCTGACCCGGCGCAAATCGGATGTCGCACCCGGTACCGGCCCCCTGGTGTCTCGCGCCATGACTCATCCTCGATCTGTCTATCGTCGACCTAGTTACTCGCTAACTGCAATGTATCCAGATTGGATGACATGCAAACCTGATAATTACCCAAGAGCACAGCCCGCATTGTGGATGTAGGATTGAGGACTCATGACCACCAAGCCGATCGAGGCAACAGATCCCGCTGCCGAGGCTGCGTCCCCCGAGGGGTTTGCCAAGGCCCTGGAACGTGCGACGCGCGGCCTACTTGCCCTGAACGTCGTGGTCCTGGAAGAAATGGAAAAGCGCATCGGACTCGCGCCGTTGCGCGCGCTGCAATCGTTGGAGCGCCTGGGGCCGAGCCTGGTCACCGAGTTGGGTACGGATCTCGACCTCGTGCCGTCCACGGCCAGCCGTCTCAGCGACCGTCTCGCGGAAGCGGGGTTCATCACCCGTGCCGTCGCCCCGCACAACCGACGCGCGACCATGCTGGAGCTCACCGAGGCGGGACGGGCCGTCCTGGAGGACCTGGTCAGCAATCGCGTGGCGTTGCTGAGCGCGGTCGCCGATCAGATGAGCGCGCGGGAGCGCCAGGCGCTGCTGCAGGGCGCTGCGGCGTTCACGTCGGCATACCACCGCTTGGCCGCGCATGACGCGACGGCAGCCGGGGGTGGCTAGCAGCTGTGTTCGCACTCCGGTGTGCGACTTGACGAATTCGAGAGGCGATCATCGTTTTCCCCAGCAACACTCTGTTTGACGGCTGGCCGGGTTTGGTCGGTACCGCGGTCAAGACGTTGCTCATGTTTTCGGCTGCCGCCGGCGCCTTCCGCTTGAGTCAGCGCCGTACCCTGGCCGAATTCACGCCGTTCGATTGGGTCACCGCCGTCGCCGTCGGCGCCATCATCGGCCGCACCGCCACAGCCTCCAACACGTCGTGGGCCACTGGAGCGACCGCGCTGCTGATGTTGTTGATTGCCCACACCACGCTGAGTCGTTTACGGTTTCACCCCAAGCTGGCGCGACTCATCGATCCGCCGCTACGTGTCCTGATCCGCGACGGCCGTATCGACCGCCGGAACCTCAAACGGTGTGGGCTGACGGACGCCGACTTGGCCGCAGCATTGCGCCAACATGGTGTGTGGGACGCCAGCTCGGTACGCCTCGCTATTTATGAAGCCAAAGGAGCGGTGTCAGTCCTGATCGACCCATCACCGCGACGCGGCCATTCCGAGCAACCATGACCACTGGTCCTGGGCACTGATGGTGGCGTAATGCGCCTTCCCAGTGGAGGGATGCACGCAAGATAAGGCCTCCGCGGCCCACGAGGGCCGCGAGATCCGATGCTTCCTGGTCGCGGGCCAGGTCAACCGCCGCCCGCGGACCACAGTTACAGATAACTTGCGTGAACTACAGTGCCGTGTCTCGGCAGATGGGGTGGACCTCGACCTTGGCCCCGTGACTAGGTACCCGACGAGAACCACGACTTCCTCTCCAGGTCCGGCTCGTCGTACGTGATCGGCCGGCAACCGTTGCCCGCCGCTCGCTCGTCCATGCACCGACGAATATTTGCTAATCGTGGCTCGCGACCGCGCTGTGTCCCGTACAGTTCCTCAACGCGTCGGGGTGGGGCGCAGAACCAGCGACGTGAGAAGGGACGCCGGCATGAGTGCCGCACCGAACGCATCCGAGCCTCCCGCTCGGCGGTTGCGGATCCTGTTCATCGCCGAAGCGGTGACCCTGGCTCACGTCGTGCGGCCGTTCGTGCTGGCGCGCTCGCTCGACCCGAGCCGCTACGAGGTCCATTTCGCCTGCGACCCGCGGTTCAACAAACTCCTTGGCCCGATGCCGTTCTCGTACCACCCGATCCGCAGCATTCCCAGCGAG
>NZ_DATJYB010000191.1:0-3186 GCF_035499775.1 Mycobacterium sp.
GTCGGCGGGCTGCGCTGGGCGCAGGTGGTGGCTGGTGACGCGGCGCTGGGCGCGGTGATCAAGGACGCCAAAGAGCAGCTTCGGGCACTGCCCGACGGCCTGACCTACGGTGTGCTGCGCTACCTGAACCCCGACGTCGACGTGCAGGGATCTGACCCGGCGATCGGGTTTAACTATCTGGGGCGCCTGGGTGCGGCGCCGGCCGAGCTCTCCGACGATGTATGGCGGATCTGCCAAAAAAGCATGTCGCTCACCGGCACCACGACGTCGCTGCCGCTACCGCTGGCCCACACCGTGGAGCTCAACGCCGGCGCCGTCGACACCGACACCGGCCCGCAGCTGAACGCCGCCTGGACGTGGGCCCCCTCGGCGTTCGATCACGCGCAGGTCAGCAGGCTGAGCCAGCTATGGTTCGACGCCTTGGCCGGTATCTGCGCGCATGTGCGATCCGGTGGGGGTGGGTTGAGCCCCTCGGATATCGCCCCTGCCCGGCTGAGCCAGCGGCAGCTCGACGAGCTGCAGCGGCAATACCGAATCGCTGACGTGCTGCCGCTGACCGCGTTGCAGCAGGGTCTGCTCTTTCACGCCAGCATCGCGCAGGCCGGTGACGGTGCGTATGTGATGCAGCTGGATATCACGCTGACCGGTCGGCTCGACCGGCACCGATTAGGCGCTGCCGTGCACACGGTGGTCAACCGGCATCCCAACCTGGTGGCCCGATTCTCCGAACAGTTCGACGAGCCGGTGCAGATCATTCCCGCTGATCCCGTGGCGCCCTGGCGGTATGTCGAATTGGCCGGCGGCGACTCGGATGAGCAGATCGAGCGGGTGTGTGCCGCCGAACGCGCCGCGGTCTGCGAGCTGGCCGAAGGGCCGGCATTCCGGGTGGCGCTGATCCGAATCGCCGACGACCGGCACAAGCTGGTGCTCACCAATCACCACATCGTGCTCGACGGCTGGTCGCTACCGATCCTGCTGCAGGAACTCTTCGCCGGCTATCAGGCAAAGCGGCTGCCCGCGGCCCCACCGTACCGCAGCTTTATTGGCTGGCTGGCCGAACGAGATCTGGATGCCGCCCGAGCGGCATGGCGCGACGTGTTCGCAGGCTTTGACACCCCCACCCTGGTGGGTCCACCGGACCGGTTAGAGCCAGGGCTGCGAGGCGTTGAATCATTTCGACTACCGGAGGAGACCACCCGGGCCCTTGGCGAGCTGGCGCGCTCGCACCACACCACCGTCAACACCGTGCTACAGGGTGCCTGGGCGTTACTGCTGTGCTCGCTGACCGGACAACATGACGTCGCCTTCGGCGTCACGGTCTCGGGTCGGCCCCCCGAGGTCGTCGGCGCCGAATCGATGGTGGGCCTATTGATCAACACGGTGCCGGTGCGCGCCAACATCACCGCGGCAACCACCACCGCCGACCTGCTCGAGCAACTGCAACGCGGCCACAATCACACGCTGGAGCACCAGGACCTGGCGCTCGGCGAGATTCACCGTGTCACCGGTCAAGACCAGCTGTTCGACACCCTATTCGTGTTCGAGAACTACCCGATCGACACCGCTGCGTTGTCAGGCGTCGATGGGTTGGCCGTCACCGGGTTCAGCAGCCGCGAATACAACCACTACCCGCTTGCGGTGCAAGTGCTGCCCGGCAGCGAACTGGGCCTTCGCGCCGAATTCGATACCGACGTGTTCGACGTGCAACGCATCGAGTCGTTGATCGCGCGGTTCACGCGGATGTTGGTGGCCATGGCTGCCGAGCCGACCCGACGGCTGTCGTCGATGGATGTACTCGATGCCGGTGAGCATGCCCGGCTGGATGAGTGGGGCAAGCGGGCGGCGCTGACCCAACCGGCAACCAGGGCGTCGATCCCGGTGCTCTTTTCCGAACAAGTCGCGCGCACCCCCGGGGCGCCCGCAGTCAGCTGCAACGGCAGCTCCATTACCTACCGCGAACTTGACGAGGCGGCGAACCGGCTGGCGCGCCTGTTGGCTGGTGCGGGTGTGGGCCCGGGTGAGTGTGTGGCACTGCTGTTTTCCCGGTCGGCCGAGGCGATCGTGGCGATTTTGGCGGTGCTGAAGGCCGGGGCGGCCTATCTTCCGATCGACCCGGCGCTACCGGTGTCGCGGATCGGATTCATGGTTGGCGATGCCGCGCCGATCGCGGCGATCACCACCGCCGGCCTGGCCGATCGGCTGGACGGGTGTGACTTGTGGGTCATCGATGTCGGTGATATCCAGGCCGCCGCTGTCGACAGCCGGCCCGGTGCCGAACTCCCAGTCCCGGCCCCCGAGGACATCGCCTACCTGATCTACACCTCGGGCACCACCGGTGTCCCCAAAGGGGTGGCCATCGCCCACCACAACGTGCCTCGCCTGTTCGACTCACTGGACCCTCGCCTGCGAACCGGCCCGGGCCAAGTGTGGACGCAGTGGCACTCGTACAGCTTCGACGTCTCGGTGTGGGAGATCTTCGGTGCGCTGCTGCACGGTGGGCGGCTGGTGGTGGTACCCGAAGCGGTGGCCAGTTCGCCCGCGGACTTCCAGGCCCTGCTGGTTGCCGAACACGTCACCGTGTTGAGCCAAACTCCGTCCGCCGCGGGGATGCTCTCGCCGCAAGGCCTGGCGTCGGCGGCGTTGGTGGTGGCCGGCGAGGCGTGCCCGCCTGAACTGGTGGATCGGTGGGCGCCCGGGCGGGTGATGATCAACGCTTACGGGCCCACCGAGGCCACGGTGTATGCGTCGATCAGCGCGCCTTTGATCGGTGGGTCGGGAGTGGCACCGATCGGGGCGCCGGTGGCCGGCGCGGCGTTGTTTGTGCTGGATGGGTGGTTGCGGCCGGTGCCGGCCGGTGTGGTGGGTGAGTTGTATGTGGCCGGCGCCGGGCTGGGGTATGGGTATGCGGGTCGGGCGGGGTTGACGGCGTCGCGGTTTGTGGCGTGTGCGTTCGGCGGCGCGGGAGCGCCCGGTGTGCGGATGTATCGGACCGGGGATTTGGTGCGGTGGGGCGCGGACGGGCAGTTGGAGTATCTGGGTCGCGCTGATGAGCAGGTCAAGATCCGCGGGTATCGCATCGAGTTGGGGGAGATCCAGGCCGTGTTGGGCGGGTTGGACGGGGTGGCGCAGGCGGTGGTGATCGCCCGGGAGGACCGGCCCGGCGACAAGCGTCTGGTCGGGTATGTG
>NZ_DATJYB010000192.1:0-4681 GCF_035499775.1 Mycobacterium sp.
CCGCTCGATGTCCACCGAGGCCGCGATGTCCATCGATCCCACCACGTCGGCGAACAGCACCGTCACCTGCTTGTACTCCGCATGGGCGTCGCGCCGCGTGACGGGTGCACCACAACCGTCACAGAATCGCGCACCCTCGCGCGGCGCGGCGCCACACGCGTGGCACGCGATCGCTACGGTCATCCGACCCTCCGCGGCGCCGTCCCCCTTGGTCCCGGTTCACCAGCATAGGGCGCTCGACGATTAGCAGCAGGGGTTTGATCAGGTCGCGATCAGCGACCTGCCTCCGCACGTTGAACGGCGGCCCAGGCGAGGAAGTGCAGTAGTCGAGTTGAGGAGGGGCAGTAGTCGACTACTGGATGCCGGCCTGCCGATTCATGTGAGGTTGGTCTGTGTAATACCTGGTCATTCTTTGCCGCCAGCGCGACTACGAGCTCCGGTCTTGTCCAGGTCGGCCCGACGAGCCAATGGGTGGACTGACATGTCGTATGTGATCTCAGCCCCGGAGATGATGACTTCGGCGGCAACGGATTTAGCCGGTATCGAATCGGCGCTCAGCGCAGCCCATGCGGCCGCGGCAACCCGGACGACGGGGCTACTGGCCGCGGCCGCGGATGAGGTGTCGGAGGCGATCGCGGCGCTGTTCTCCGTTCACGGCCAGGATTTTCAGGCACTAGGTGCGCAGGCGGCGGCGTTTCAAGACCAGTTTGCGCAGTCGTTGACGGCGAGTGCGGGCTCCTATGCCCATGCTGAGGCCGCCAATGTTGTTGCGCTGACGGCTAGTTCGGTGCAGACCCTCGAACGGGACGTGCTGGGTGTGATCAATGCGCCCTTGCAAGCGCTTACTGAACGTCCGCTACTCGGCACCGGAGCCACCGGGAACGGTTTCGCCTTCGGCCAGCAGGGAATTCGGCAGACCCCCACGACATTGGCCACCGGATTCACTGGGGCGGGAAACACGCTCCTCAACGGCATCTTCGGTTCGCCGGCTGATCCGCCGTCTGCGCAGCCAGGAACCTTCACCGGCACACCGTCGCTGCTAACCAGATTTGAAGACGCCACGTTATTGAAGGTGCCAGAGACTTTCTTTCATCTGCCCGTGGTGGAGGACCAACTCCTGACGCCAGGTTCCCCGCTTTCATCGCTGTTTGCTAACGCCAGCAACATCCCAGGACTATCGCTGGCCTTTCCCAACTCCCCGCCGAAGCTCGTGTCGTTGCTGCTGGGAGAAACGGTCCAGCACAACACATATGACGGGATGGACGTCGTCCAGATCACTCCGTCCCATCCTGACGGCGACTACGTGGTTGCCATTCACGGTGGCGGCATCTGCCCGCCCTTGATTTTCCACTGGCTCGATTACTCGTGGATGGCCCACCAGACCGGCGCGACCATCGAAGTGCCGCTGTACCCGTCGGTAGCGCAAGGCAGCACCGCTGGCGTGGTGGTGCCCAAGATGGCGGGCCTGATCTCCTCGGAGATTGACGCACACGGCGCTTCCCATGTCAGCGTGCTGGGTGACTCGGCGGGCGGCAGCATGGCCCTCGCGTCCGTCGAATACCTGGTGGCCAACAGCGAGGCCGTACCAGCGTCGATGGTGCTGCTGTCTCCAGTGCCAGACAATTCGTTCAGCAATCCGAACATTGCGTTGGTCGGCGGAAACTGGCTCCCCGCCTCGCTGCTGCAACCTCTCGGGAAGGAGTGGGCAGGCAATCTTCCCATAGACAACTACGAGGTGAGTCCGCTGCACGGGTCGCTCAACGGGCTCCCGCCGACCACCATCTATGCGGGCACCCAGGATCTAGTCGCACCCGATCTGCTTGTCCTCCAACAAGAAGCCGTCGCCCAAGGTGCCCCGATCAGCTTCGTACTGGCCAACGGCCAAACTCACGACTGGATCTTCATCACTCCGGACGGTGCGCGATACTGGCCGCAGATCTACCAGGAACTCGGTATCTAAAGGCGCGCTGCTGCAACAGCGCTCTAGGGAATGACCGTCGTCATGGCATTGCCTGGGCCCACGCGATATGCCCCTCGAGGCCAAGGGATTTCGCCATATCGCGATAGCGATCCCGGTATTCACGGTAGCGGGCCTCGTCACCGTGAGCCCGCGCCAGTAGAGCCCGAGGCCGTAGCAGCCAAATGTCACGTATCGCCAGACCCTCTTCGGCCGGCGCGGCGGCTAACCGCTCGATCGCGGCCGCGGTTTCGGCCACGTCATCGTCGGTGCCACGTTCGAGCAATGTCTCCACCAGAACACCCGTCGCTGGCATGCCCCACAGCAGCAGTTGTCCCTCGCGGACGAGATGGTCGGCGGCGGCGCGCAGGAGCGGGATGGCCTCATCGCGGTCTCCGCGCCGAGCCTTCTCACGCGCCAAATAGATGTCGACGAGCGGTAAATCGGCCAGCAAGTGTCCCCCGCCCAGCAGCGCTTCGCTGACCTCGGCCAGAAGTTTGTATCCGCGATCACGCTCCGCATCCGTTGGGCGCTGCAGCAGCGCACAGCCCAGCACCAACTGGGCAAGGTTCAATGCAACGTCGTCACTGGATCGTTGGGCAACCCGTAGCGCATCCTCCATCTCGCGCAGTGCATGATCGTCGGGCCTCAGCGCGCCTAGCGGTATCCCCGCGTAGACGTAAGCGACGACCTGCGCGTAGGACATGGGGTCGGTGCTGCGGGCCATGGCCACGCCATGCTTCAGGTCGTCGCGCCATCCGGGCCGACCCAGGAAGTACCGGGCGACAGCCCGCGAAGTGAAGGCCAGCGCTAACGGAGACCCGAGAAGGAAGTTGCCTCGAGACGGGTTACCGTCGGCCAGGTCGATGACTGCTTGTGACCACCGCAGCGGGTCACTGCCCTCGGCACACTGGATTTTGGTGTAGATCGGCGCGAAGGACAGCCCCACCGTCAGGGTCGGATCGTCGATCGAGTCGATGAGCAACATGGCTTCGGTTGCCAGCTGCGATGCCTCGTGCATCCGGGCGTGATATACGTGATCGATCACCAGCCCCGCCATGGCAATGGCCAGTGAGGTGCTGTCTCCGGCGGCGGTGCACAACTCCCGCAGTTCGTCGAAGCGGTTCCCGGCAACGTTCATATGGACGCGAAAGGCGTTCCCGCACAACATAGTGCGCGGAGCGACGCGCATGGCGGTTCGATTGAGGTCCGCGGCGGGTAACCCGTCGGCGATCTTGAGGGCGCGCTCCCAACTCAGTCGCGCTGCGCCGATGTCGCGGTGGGTCGCCCAGGTTGCAGCGCGCATATACCACTGATAGGCGGCGCGCAGATCATCGGCGGCCTCCAGGTGTTGGGCAATCAAGGCGGCGTTTTCCTCAACTGCTCCTGGGTCACCTGTTTCGATTGCGGCCGCGACGCGCCGGTGCAGCTCGCCACGATCCGATCTGAGCTGTGCCTCGTAGGCCACCGTGCGAATCAGCGGGTGGCGGAACGCGTACTCGGCGTTCGGGGTGAAGCGCACCTGATCGATCAGCTCGGCGCCCAGTAACTCGTCGACCACCGCATCGATCCCCAACGCGGCCAGCAGCTCCGCGCCGAAGCGTGCTCCGATCACCGATACCGCGTTCAGCGTGCGCTTGGCCGGGGCGGTCAGCCGGTCGATGCGCGCCTCGATGGCCGCCTGCACCGTGGCCGGCACACTCACCTCGGCGACATCGACCTGGCGCACGTAGCCACCACGCTCGCCTGCCAACACCCCGCGCTGAGCCAACTCGCGCACCATCTCCTCGGCGAAAAACGGATTCCCCGCGGCCCGCTCGGCGATGACCGCCGCCAGTCCGATGATCGAGGGATGCGACCCCAGCAACTCATCGATCAGCGCTTCGGTGTCCGAATCACCCAGGGGGGCAAGCGCGATCGTCTGCGCGCCGGGCACCCGTGTCAACGCCCCCTGGTACTCGGTCCGGGAGGTGATCAGCACCATCGACGGGGTTCGCGGGATGACGGTAAGGAAGTCGGCCAGCATCGACTCGCTGACCGCATCGATCCACTGGGCATCCTCGATGATGAATAGCGCCGGTTGGCCGCGCGCCAGCGACGCAGCGTTGATCAGTGTGGCAAACCGCCGCCGCCGCGCATCGGGGTCGATGGCGGGCATTGGCACGTCGGGGTCGGCGATACCGAGCAGATCATCGAGCAGCAGCACATCCTGTGGGTCGGCATCCGGGACTTGTTCCCGCAAGCGGGCGCGGGCGGTTTCGCTGTCGAGGTCAGCCACGCCGGTGCGCGCGCGCAGCAGTTGGGCCAGCGCGCGGAAGGGAATGTCACCGGCGTGGGATTCGCAGAAGGCCCAAAACACCTCCACCCCGCGGCCGGCCGCCATCGCCGCCGTCTCGCGGGCCGTGCGGCTCTTGCCGATCCCCGGCGGTCCCACCACGCCGACCACACCGCCGCGGCTACCGATCGCGCGCTCCAACATGGCATCGAGGGCGGCCATCTCCCAGCGCCGACCGACCAGGCTCGACTCCGTGCGCCCGACCAGCCCATCCCGAGGGCCGATCCCGATCAGCCGACGCGCGGAAACCGGTTCGTCGAACCCCTTGATGCGCACCCACTCCGGTTCACCCAGCGTCACAGTGTGCTCGACCAGCCGCGCTGTCGAAGCGCTGAGCATCACCCCGCCCGGCGGAGCTACCGATTCCATCCGGTGGGCAAACCCGACGG
>NZ_DATJYB010000193.1:0-3788 GCF_035499775.1 Mycobacterium sp.
TGGCGAAAACGCCGGCGCCACCGTACAGATCCCACGCGGTCATGCCGGCGCCGGGCTGGGCCCAGTCGAGGACGAGGCCGCTGTAAACCTCGGCCGCGGCCCGGTGCGCCTGCCAAAACGCGGTCACCGGTACCTGCCAGCTGCGCCGGCCCACCCGCTGCACGGCCTCGTACCCGCCCTCCATCACCTTGGTGGCCGTCCGCTTGCCGTCGCGCAGCGTGCGCACCACATGGCGCTCGCCGTCGTCGTCGACGGCCACGTGCAACTGCGCGGCGGGCGGCCAGTCCGGAACGCCCAGTCCATCGAGCATTCCGTCCGGTAACTGCGCGCAGCGCAGGTCGGTCACCAACTCGTCGCTGTGGTAGCGGTGAAATCCGGGGCGACGGTCCGGCCCCACCTCGAGCCTGACCCGGGTTCGCCAGCCGGTGGGGCCGGAAACCGAAAGTCGTTCAGCCCCAGCCTCCGGGCCGCTCCACTGCAACCCGCCGAGCCGCTGCAGCTGATTGACCACCACCTGCGCCTTGAGCGCCCGTGCCGCTTCCGGTTCGGCGAACGCCAGATCGCAACAGCCGGCACCGTCCACCCCGGCGATCGGGCACAGTGACGCCGTCCGGTCGGCCGACGGTTCGAGCACCTCGATAACCTCTGCGTGCCAATAGGATCCGCGGTCGGCGGTGACCCGCACCCGGACCTGCTCGCCGGGCAGCGCATAGCGGACGAACACGACCCGGCCTTCGTGGTGCGCCACGCAGCTGCCACCGTTGGCGGGCGCACCGGTGACCAAAGTCAGCTCCCCGCAAGCGGATTTCGGTGTTTGGTTATCTAGCGTCAATCGAAGATTCCCCGGCGAGCGTCACCCGGAGCGGCGTGCGGCTGCAGTGCCTTGACCCGCTCCGACGAATTCAGCTGCCAGGGAACCGAAGTCACCATCACCCCTGGCATGAACAGCAACCGGCCCTTGAGCCGTAGCGCGCTCTGGTTGTGCAGCACCTGCTCCCACCAATGGCCCACCACATACTCCGGTATGAACACCGTCACCACGGTGCGTTTTGACTCCTTGCTCACCCGTTTGACGTAATCGAGTATGGGACGGGTGATTTCACGGTACGGCGAGGCGATGACCTTCAGCGGCACGCTGATCGAGCTTTCCTGCCACTTGTGCACCAGGTCACGGGTTTCCCCGTCGTCGACGCTGACGGTGACAGCCTCCAGCACGTCGGGCCGAGTCGCCCGCGCGTAGGCCAGGGCCCGCAGCGTCGGCAGGTGCAGCTTCGACACCAGCACCAGCGCGTGGTTGCGGCTGGGCAACACGACGTCGTGCTCGGCGGCCTCCTGCTCGGCCAATTCGCGGTTGACGTTGTCGTAGTGCCGGCGGATCGACTTCATGACCAAGAACAGCAGACTCATCGCGACCAGGGCGATCCATGCCCCGGCCCTGAACTTGGTCACCAGCACGACCAACAACACCGCGCCGGTGGCGATGAAGCCGATCGTGTTGACCACCCGCGAGCGCATCATCGTGCGCCGCGCCGACGGATCGGTCTCGGTGCGCAGCAACCGAGTCCAGTGCCGGACCATGCCGATCTGGCTCAGCGTGAAGGAGATGAACACGCCGACGATGTAGAGCTGGATCAGCGCGGACAGCTCGGCGCGGAACGCGACGATCGCCAGCAGCGCGGCCGCCGACAGGAACAGGATTCCGTTGGAGAACGCCAGCCGGTCCCCGCGGGTGTGCAGCTGACGAGGCAGATAGCTGTGCTGGGCCAGGATCGAGCCGAGCACGGGGAACCCGTTGAAGGCGGTATTGGCGGCCAGCACCAGGATGAGCGCGGTCACCGCCGTGATCGCCAGGAACCCGATGTGGAAGCTGCCGAAAACGGTCTCTGCCAGCTGCGTCACCAGTGTCTTCTGGTAGTAGGACGACGGGGCGCCCAGTTGGGTTGTCGGGTCCTCGACCAGCTGCACGCCGATCTTCTTGGACAGCAAGATGATGCCCATCAACAGGGTCACCGCGATTGCGCCAAGCATCAGCAATGTCGTCGCCGCGTTGCGCGACTTCGGTTTCTGAAACGCGGGCACCCCGTTGCTGATCGCCTCCACACCGGTCAGTGCCGCGCACCCCGACGAGAACGCCCGGGCCACCAGGAAAGCGAGCGCGAATCCGATGATCTGTCCGTGCTCGGAATGCATTTGGAAATGCGCCGATTCGGCCCGTAACGGATTTTGCAACACGAAGATCCGAATGAACCCCCAGCCGATCATGCCGGCCACGCCAACGATGAACGCGTAGGTCGGAATCGCAAAGGCCAGCCCAGACTCGCGGACCCCGCGCAGGTTCAGCGACATCACCAGCAGGATCGCGCCCACACAGAACCACACCTTGTTTTGGGCCACGACCGGCACCGCCGAGCCGATGTTCGACATCGCCGACGCCGTCGAAACAGCAACGGTGAGAACGTAATCCACCATCAGAGCGCTCGCCACGACGAGGCCCGCGGTGTCGCCGAGATTGGTGGTGACCACTTCGTAGTCACCGCCGCCCGAGGGGTAGGCATGCACGTTCTGCCGGTAGCTGGCCACCACGACCAGCATGACCCCGGCCACCGCCAGACCGATCCACAACGACAGCGAGTAGGCCGCCAGTCCGCCCACCGAGAGCATCAGGAAGATTTCTTCCGGCGCGTAGGCCACCGAGGACAGCGCGTCGGAGGCGAACACCGGCAAGGCGATCCGTTTGGGCAGCAGCGTATGACTCAATCGGTCGCTGCGTTGCGGCCGGCCGATCAGCAACCGGCGCGTGGCCGTTGAAAGTTTGGACACGAGAGCCAACACTAAGCCCACTCAGGTTTCGCTGTAGCGTTCCCTAGGCGAGAATTGTCCCGACCGAAATCGGCTGGCCAACCTGGCTGCCGATTGTCCAGAACTTGCCGGACGCAGCCGAGAGGACCTCAAGTGCGGGTGATTGTGATGGGGTGCGGCCGGGTGGGGTCTTCGGTGGCCGACGGGCTGTCCCGAATCGGCCACGATGTCGCCGTCATCGACCGCGACAGCGCTTCTTTCAACCGACTCAGTCCGGAGTTCGCCGGCGAGCGCGTGCTGGGCCAGGGATTCGACCGGGACGTGCTGCTCAGGGCCGGCATCGAGGAGGCCGACGCGTTCGCCGCGGTCTCGTCCGGGGACAACTCCAACATCATCTCGGCACGCCTGGCCCGCGAGACGTTCGGCGTCCAGCGCGTGGTGGCCCGGATCTACGACGCGAAGCGCGCCGAGGTCTACGAGCGCCTGGGCATTCCCACCATCGCCACCGTGCCGTGGACCACCGATCGGCTGCTCAACGCGCTGACCCGGGAGAGTGAGACCGCCAAGTGGCGCGATCCGACGGGGACCGTCGCCGTCGCCGAGGTCGTCTTGCACGAGGGCTGGGTGGGTCACCGCGCCACGAACCTGGAGCAGGCCACCGGAGCCCGGGTGGCGTTCATGATCCGGTTCGGCACCGGCATCCTGCCTGAGCCGAAGACGGTCATCCAGGCCAGCGATCAGGTTTACATCGCGGCGATTTCCGGCCGCGTCGCGGAGGCGGTGGCCATCGCCGCGTTGCCACCCGGTGAAGACCTGGACTCGGGACCCGCCCGATGAACCCCGTGACTGAGGAGCGCCGGAAATGAAGGTAGCTGTTGCCGGTGCGGGCGCGGTCGGGCGCTCGGTCACGCGCGAACTCGTGGAAAACGGCCACGACATCACGCTGATCGAGCGCAATCCCGACCACGTCGACGTCGACGCCATCCCGG
>NZ_DATJYB010000194.1:0-16247 GCF_035499775.1 Mycobacterium sp.
CCATGTCGGTGGTCCGCATCCATTCCGCCGACGGCCCCCGTTGGCCCGCCTTGACTTCCAGCAGGCCGACCTGATCCGACGCGAGCGGCCTACCGTCCTCGTCGACCACGCGCAGTTGAGAGTCCGGGTTGGCGCGGCCCACGCTGCCGCGTTTGGCAAGCCAGTACCGTTGATAGTCGGCCAGGGTCCAGCCGGCCACACCGCCGCCGAATTCGGTTGCAGCATAAGAGGTCAGAACCGGGATGCCGTACTTGTCGGTGAAGGCGTCGGCGTCGTCGGCCGACAGTGGCGCGGTTCCGCAGGTGACGGCGCGGATGCTTTCCAGGTCGGTGCGCGGCAGGTCGGAGTGCAAGACGGTGCGCAAGGCCGCCGGTACCAGCGAAACGGTGCGGGGCCGGTGTTTGCGCACGGCCGCGGCCCACGCGGTGAGTTCGAATTTGTCCAGCAGCACAAAGGATCTCGCCTCGACGACGCATTGCAGCACCCGGAACACTCCGCCGATGTGTACCAGCGGCGAGTTGACGATCGCGACGCCGTGGCGCAGGGCGGTTGGCATCGGCGCGCGATGCGGATCGCGACCCATCACACTGCGCGCCAGCATGTCGTAGCTGAGGTCGATTCGTTTGGGTGGCCCGGTCGTGCCGCTGGTCAGCATGCGGACCGCGACGCCCGGCCGCGGCGCCGGTCCGGTCCCGCCGGTTTCCGACTCCGCGGGCACGTCGAGGAGGGCCGGAATCGGCGCCGTGTTGGTCCCCGGGGGAACCAGCCTCGCCAGGTCATCCGGTTCACCGACGATCAGCGGCAGTCTCAGCGCGGCGATGTCGGCCCGGGTCCGCTCGTCACCGCGAGACGCGTTGATGGTGACCACGGTTCCGCCGCCCAGCAGCACTCCGAGAAACGCGGCCACCTGACCGGGCCGGTTGCGCAGCAGCATGCCGATCTGCGGGTCGGTATGTTGACAGGTCAATGCGGCGACGTGCCGCGCCGTGGCGGCGACTTGGCTCCACGAGATCCATTGGCCGGCATACTCGATCGCATGCGCGTCGGGCTGCAGGTCCAGCACCTGCGCGATGCGGCGACTGAGCGGGTGATCGGCCATCACCGGATCTTCGGCTCGTTCCTGGCGCCCTCGCCGTCCTGACGCGCGGCCAGTTCGGCCTTACCGAGCGGATTGCCGAGCCGGGTGTAGATCAGCCCCTGCTCCATGGCGGCGCGGTAGGGCTTGTCCAACGACTCCCAGATCGCCTTCACGGTGCCCTGGGTCGCCGAGGGCGGCTTGGCGGCGATCGTCGCCGCGATCTCATGAGCGCGGGTCCACAACTGGTCAGGGGCGACCACCTCGGAGACCAGCCCGATGTGCAGCGCCGTGTCGGCGCTGACACGTTCGTCGTTGCCCATCAGGGCTATCCGCAACGTCTCGCCCAGGCCGATGCGGCGCATCAGCCCCACCGGCTCCAGCGCGCAGACCAGGCCTGCCGAGACGTGTGAATCGAAAAACGTTGCGTCCGTTGAGCAGATGACGACATCGGACTCGTTGACGAAGTAGAACGCGCCGGCCGTGCACATGCCCTGAACGGCGCAGACCACCGGCTTCCACATCTTCTGCCACTTGGGGCTCAGCGCTTCGCCGGGATCCTGGTGGTTCCACACATTTTCGGGCTGACCATACGGCGTCTTGATATCCAGCCCGGCGCTGAACGCGCGGGTGCCGGTTGCCCGCAGCACTACCGCGTGCACCGAGTCGTCGAGCTTGACCATGTGCCAGACCCGGGCCATCTCCTCGCACATGGTGCGGTTGAACGTATTCAGCTGCTCGGGCCGGTTCAGCGTGATGGTGGCGACGTGATCGGTGGCATCGACGTCGAGCAGGATGGTTTCGAAGCTCGTCATCTGCACTGCCAATTCGGTTTGCGCTTTTCCACAAAGGCCCGCGGGCCTTCTTGCGCGTCCTCGGTGCGCAGTACGCGTTCGCGGAAGGTTTCGGCGAGGATCTCGGCTTCGTGCAGAGGCACATTGAGGCCCTTGAGAATGGCCAGCCGGGTTCCCCGGACCGCCAGCGGCGCATTGGAGTTGACGATGTCGGCGATCTCACGGGCCCGGTCGAGCAGACGGTCGTGCTCGACGACTTCGCTGATCAGCCCGAGGTCGTAGGCGCGTTGTGCGCTCATCCGCTCGTGCTTGCCCATCAAGGCCATTCGCAAGGCGATCGAGCGGGGCAACACCCTGGATATCCGCACCAACTCGCGTCCGGCCACCAACCCGATGCTGACGTGCGGATCGAAGAACGTCGCCTGCTCGGATGCGATGACGATGTCGGTAGTGGTAACCCAATCCATCCCGGCGCCGCAGCACAGTCCGTTGACGGCGGTCAGCACCGGCTTGGCCATGGTGCGAAACGGCGGTGTGCCTTCCTGCGGTGCCTCCCACTGGTCGTACGTCGACAGGTACGGCCGTTCGTAGATCACCTTGCCGTCTGCCGGAATGGCTTTGACGTCGGCGCCCGTGCAGAATGCGCGGCCGGTGCCGGTGACGATGAGCAGCCACACGTTGTCGTCGTTCTCGGCCTCGTCGTAGGCGGCCCGGAGTTCGGTGATCATGTGCGGACTGAGTGCGTTGAGCGCGTCCGGACGGTTCAGTGTGATGGTGGCGGTGTGCCCGTCGACTTCGTAGTTGATCGTGTCGAACGAGTCAGTGGCCATCCGTACTTCCCTTCGTAACGGTCATCGGCCTTGAAACTTCGGCGCGCGCCGCTGCCGAAAGGCTTCCAGGCCCTCTTTGAAATCACTTGTCCGACATGACAGTTCCAAGTTATAGAGCTCTTGCGTCATGGCCTGCTGCAGGGTCGCGTGCTGGCTGAAGCTCAAGGCCTGCTTGGCTAATCCGATCGCCACCGTCGGGCCGCCGGCCAGTCGCGCCAGCAGCTCATCGACGGTCTTGTCGAGTTCGGCCCGGCTCACGGCTTGGTGGATCATGCCCCACTCGGCCGCCTCAGTCGCATTGACTTTCTCGCCGAGAAGCAGCATCCGCCGGGCGCGTGCCACGCCAACCAGCCGGGGCAGCAACCAGGTGGCGCCCGAATCCGGGCTGAACCCACGGTCCACGAACGGCGTCCAGAACACGGCGTCGTCGGCGGCCACAGTGAAATCGGCGGCCAGCGCAATACTGCAGCCTAGGCCGACGGCCCGCCCCTGCACGGTGCAGACCACCGGCAGCTGGATGCTGTGCAGGAGCTCGATGACCCGGTGGGCGGCGTGCGGTATCCGCCGGACCAGATCGCCGGTGCGTGGCCGCTGTCCGCCGGCGCTGTTGGTGGCCACCCAATCCACGCCCGCGCAGAAGTCCTCTCCGGCACTCCGGATGTGAATCGCGCGCAACGAGTCGTCGGCGGCGGCGTCGGTCAACGCGCCGACCAACGTCTCGATCATCAACCGGGTCAACGAGTTACGCCGGGATGGGCGATCGAGCGTGACGCGCAGCACCGCGCCGTCCTGGCGTGCTGTCACCGAACCCTCGGCATCGGCCGCGTCGGCCTCCTGACTCACCGTCGAATCCGGCCTTTCTCACCGATACGGGAACCCATACAGTAGGCAATACGATTGCTACGCTGTATAAGTTATCAAGGAAACGCTGCCGACGGAACAACCGGGCGAAACCCCGGGAGAGAGGGTCGCATGGTTGACGGCACCGCAACGCCCGGTGACGCCAGATTCGGCGAGGCTCCCCTCGACCAGACCGTGGCGGCGGCCGGCGCCATGCGTCGCCTCGGCTCGCTGCTGCTCTCGCTGGAACACGACCACCCGACCGTGGACACAATGATCGCGAAGTTCGCCGAGTGGGAAAGCGAGCTGACCGCCGCGGCTCCGCCAGACAGTGCGCCCCGAATCGGTTCGATTCCCGACGATCACCGGCGGATCTATCTCAACCACGCCACCGACATCGGCGCCTATAACCCGTGCTTCCCCGAGTACCGGTTCGAGCGCCTCGATGCCGAGAAAGCCGAAGGCAGGGTGGTCTTCCCGCTGATCTACGAAGGACCACCGGGGCTGGTGCACGGCGGTTTCCTCGGCGTCTTCTTCGACTGCGCCATCCAGCATCACAACTGTGTGACCGGCCTGTCCGGCAAGACGCGGTCATTGGCCGTGACCTTCCGTCGCCCGGCGCCGATACTGGCCGAGCTGCGCTTCGATATCGCGCGGACTCAGATCGACCGCGCCATCACGTCGACGGCGCGGCTGCTGCTCGACGACGAGGTGCTTTGCACGGGCGAGGTGAACACGGTGGCGTCGCGGCCGGAAAACCTGTCCGTATTTCAGTTCGCCAGAAGGCGTAAGGAGTCCAATATATGACCGCCCCGGATGCCGCGGACGATCGCGTGCTTTTCGACGTGGATCCCGACCAGCGAATCGCCACGATCACACTCAACAACACCAAGCAGCGCAACTCCTATGACGCCGCCATGCGCGACGCCATCGCCCGCTGCCTGGATCACGTGGCCGACGACGACGACCTCACCGTGGTGCTGCTGCGCGGAGCCGACGGAGTTTTCAGCACCGGCGCCGACATGAACAACGCCTACGGCTGGTACGGCGCGTCGCGTGCCGAGCCCGACGCCGACGATCGAAAGGCCAACCGCCGGCCCAGCCAGCGTCGACGACTTACTGTGGACCGCAAGTCATTTAGCTTCTACCACAACTTCATGGGCTTCCCCAAGGTGACCGTGGGGGAGATCGCCGGCTACGCCCTTGGCGGCGGGTTCGAGATGGCGCTGATGACCGACATCTCCGTCATCGCGCGCGACACGAAAATCGGCATGCCGGCAACGCGGTTCCTCGGGCCCGCACTCGGCAGCCTGCACATGTTCTTCCATCGACTGGGGCCCGTGCTGGCCCGTCGTATGCTGCTGACCGGTGACGTGATCGAAGCGGGCGAGATCGAACACCTCGGAATCTTCACCGACACCTGCGATCCGGACTCGGTTGCGGCGCGCGCCCGGTACTGGGCCGAGAAGGCCGCGAAGATGCCGGCCGACGGCGTGGTGATCGCCAAGGAAGCCTTCCGCCTGGTCGAGCAGACTCAGGCGTACCACGGTGAGGAAGTCGCGAGCTACCTGTTCCATGCCTTTGGCACCAACCTGCAGTTCGCGCCGGGCGAGTTCAACTTCGTCAAAACCCGCGCGCAGCACGGAACGAAGGAGGCCTTCCGGTTGCGCGATGAGCACTTCCACGTGCCCGAGCCCCCGGAACTCTAAGCACGTTAACCGAATTCGCGTCAGCGCCCCGCGGCCGTCCTGGCTCGCGCCTTGGGCGCAGTCGTCTTCCGGGATGCCGACTTGTTGGCTTTCGATGCCTTTTGAGCTTCGTCGATCAACCGGCCGGCGTGGTCGAGGATGCAGTCGAGCCCGTATTCGAAATTGGTTTCGTCGGGCGCCCCGATGCGGTGCCCCTTCCCGGTCACCTGAGCGATGAGCGGGGTGGTCTGCGGATCTATGGCCACTGCGTCTTCGATGGAGCGTGGCCCGCTGTCCGGCGTCTGGTTCTTCTCGTAGAGTCGCTGCAGCACCACCGAGCCGCGGACGTGCAGCGAAACCGCGGAGTAGGTGTCGAAAGCGTCCTCGGGCGACAGGCCTGCCTCCACCAGATTGGCGATCGCGCGCTCCATCTCCTGCGCGCCCAGCCGCGCCGCCTTGGGGCTGAGCGCCGCGCGAATCAAAATCAGGTCGCACAAAATCGGATTGCCCATGAACGTCTTACGCATCAATCGTGCGTGGTTGCGCAACGTCTCGCGCCAATCGCTGGCTTCCACATACGGGGTGGCGAACACGTACTTGCTCAACGCGCGGTCGGTCATCGCGTTGAGCAGATCGTCCTTCTTGCGGAAGTACCAGTAGATGCTGGTGACACCCACGCCAAGATGTTTGCCAAGCAGCGGCATGCTCAGGTTGTCGATCGACACCTGCTCGGCGAGTTCGAAAGCGCCGCTGATGATGTCATCGGGATTGATGGAACCGCGTTCACGTCGCTGTCGCTTGTCGGCGGTTGCCTGTTTTGCCACTACGGCACCTCCATCAAGATCTGTGCTGCGCCTGCCGCCGGCAGCGGTCAACGCGTTGTCCGTCTGCTACTGTAATACCTATCGTAGGCATTTTGGTAAATACAGCTGGACGGGCGAACATGTCGGGGTTGAAGCCGTCGGGTGAGACATGGATCTAGGGCTGGCCAATGCCACATCGGTGGTGGTCGGTGGCGGTAGCGGTATGGGTTTGGCCAC
This sequence comes from Mycobacterium sp., assembly GCF_035499775.1. Lineage (GTDB taxonomy): Bacteria > Actinomycetota > Actinomycetes > Mycobacteriales > Mycobacteriaceae > Mycobacterium. Next base: position 6,268 of record NZ_DATJYB010000194.1, read on the forward strand.
CGCGCGTTGCCTGGCCGACGAAGGCGCCCGGGTGGCGTTAGTCGGCCGCTCAAAGTCCAAGCTGGACAGCGCCGTTACGGATTTGACCGGTCGCGGCAGCCCGGATGTCGTCGGGCTGGTTGCCGACATCCGTGACGCCGGACAGGTCGACAAGGTGTTCGCCGAGCTGGGTAAGCGGTGGGACGGCGAACTCAACGTGCTCGTCAACACGGTCGGGCCGGGAGCGCCGGGCAGCTTCGAGAATCTGACCGACGAGCAGTGGCGCGAGGCCGTCGAAGACGGCGTGATGGGCATGGTGCGCTGCGTCCGTTCAGCACTTCCGCTGCTGCGCAAGGCGGTATGGGCGCGCATAGTCAACTTCTCGGCGCATTCGACGCAGCGGCAAAGCGTAATGCTGCCGGCCTACACCGCCGCCAAGTCGATGCTCACCAGTGTCTCGAAAAACCTGTCGCTATTGCTGGCCAAGGACGAGATCCTGGTCAATGTCGTCTCGCCGGGCAGCATCGCATCCGAGGCGCTCGTCGGCTGGGCGAACTCGGTCGGCGTCGACGGCAACGATCCCTATCGCCTGATGGAAGCTGTCGCCAAGCATTTCGGACATCCGGCGCACATGCCGCGGGCCGGGCTACCGGAAGAGATCGGGCCGGTCGTGGCGTTCCTCGCGTCGCGGCGAAACTCGTATATGACCGGAGCCAACATCAACGTCGACGGCGGTTCGGACTTCACCTGAGTTTCCGGTGAAAACACTTGGCTGACAAGAGGAGTGGAATATGGCGACAGCGAGTGAAGCGCGGACCTGGGCACGCGGGGCATTGCGGGGAATCGGCGACTCCCTGTACACGCCGTTCTGCGGCGAGGACGGCGACGACATCGACTGGGACGCCTACCGGACGCTGGTGCGCTACTGCGTCAGCGACCTCGGGCACCCGATGCTGTGGTGCACCAGCGGACTCGCCGAGTTCTGGTCGTTGACCCTCGACGAGCGAAAGCGCTTGCTAGAGGTTGCAATCGAGGAGGCGCGCAGCGCCAATCCCGATGTCGTCATCCAAGCCTGTACCTCGGCCACGGCGGCCAAGGACTGTCTGGACTTGACGCTGCATGCCCAGGAGGTGGGCGCCGACATCGCTTACATCCAAACGCCGACGATGGAGGCGCACGGCGGCGAAGGAGTGCTGAGGTTCTTCAAGTACATCGCTGCGCGCACCGACATCGCCTTGGGCATGTTCAATTCCCCGTCCTCGGGTTACGTGTTGACCGCGGCCGAAGGCGCGCGGATCTACGACGAGGTGCCCGCGGTGTGTGCCACCAAGGAGGGCGCCTTCCGGCCGCAGAGCAGCCGGATGCTGCACGAGCTGGCGCCGGGTCTGGTGCTGTGGGAATGCGATCGGACCGTCTACCGCGCCGGCTGGCTGCGCGACGGGATCGTCTGTCCGGCACAGTTGGGCACCGCCGGCTATCTATTCGAGACGCCGCAGCGACGGCTGTTCTCCGAGTACTGGGACCTGGTGCTGAGCGACAAGTTGCTCGAGGCCATGGACTACGGGCGGGATTCGGGTCTGGACCAGTTCGACCTCGACGTCGGATCGTGGTGGACGTGCTATCCGGGGCGGGCGGATTACTTCACCCACTGGGGCGGCGCGTTCAAGTACGCCGCCTCGTTGCTCGGCCTGCCGATCGGCGCGTATCCGCACTCCCGGCCTCCGCAGGCGGAGTTGCCGACCGAGGCCAAAACGCAGATCGAGAATGCCTATCGTCGCCTCGGGTTGATCGCGGCCTAGCGGTCGTCCTTCGGCGAGGGGCAAATTCGCTGGTTTGCCCTGCTCGGCGGGGGCGTGGCGGCAGTTGTGGAATGCTGTACCGATAGGTATACAGTATGCGTACAAAGTAACCTGGATTCGGTGGGTCGTGAGGAGGTGCCGCAGCAGATGTCCGGCAGTGACGGCGCCTCCCAGGATGCGGTGCTCTACGAGGCCACTCCGACCGGTGTCGCAATCCTGACGTTCAACCGCCCGGACCGGCTCAACGCCTGGGGTCCCGACATCGCCGCCGCGTTCTACGCCGGCATCGACCGCGCCGAACAGGACCCGGCTATCCGGGTCATCGTGCTGACCGGCCGGGGCAGGGGGTTCTGCGCCGGCGCCTATCTGGGCGCGCCGGGCTCGGCCGACAAGGTCGGCGAAACGATGGAGAAATCGAAGCAGACGAGTCTCGCCGACTTGGTCGGTGAACGTCCGCCCCACTTCGTGACCGCGCTGCGTAAGCCCGTGATCGCGGCGATCAACGGCTCCTGTGTCGGCATCGGTTTGACCCAGGCGCTGATGTGCGATGTCCGGTTTGCCGCCGCCGGGGCGAAGTTCGCCGCCGTGTTCGCGCGCCGCGGACTGATCGGCGAGTTCGGCATCTCATGGATACTTCCGCGCCTGACTACCTTGGGCGTCGCGCTCGACCTGTTGCTCAGCGGCCGCACCTTCCTCGCCGAGGAGGCGGCCGAGTTGGGCCTGGTGAAGGAAGTCGTCGCACCCGAAGAACTGATGCCGCGCGCCCTGAAGTATGCGGAGGACATCGCCCAAAACTGTTCACCGGCTTCGATGGCCGTGATCAAGCAGCAGGTGTACGGCGACGCCACTCGCGATGTCGCGGAAGCCACTTCGCGTGCCGAGGTGCTGCTGCACGAGGCCATGCCGCGACCGGATGTCATCGAGGGCATCACCAGCTTCCTGCAGAAGCGACCGCCACAGTTTCCGTCGCTCACCGATGCTTAGCGGGTATCAGAAAGGACGATCATGACTGACTTGGGTTACAAGGCAATCGATGTCGACAACCACTACTACGAGCCGGTGGACGCCTTTACCCGACATCTGGACAAGAAGTTCCGCAGGCGTGGCGTGCAGATGTACAGCGACGGGCGGCACACCCAGGCGATCATCGGCGACCGGGTCAACCGGTTCATTCCCAACCCCACGTTCGATCCGATCATCGTGCCGGGCTGCCTGGATCTGCTCTTCCGCGGCGAGATCCCCGAGGGCGTGGATCCCGCTTCCCTGATGAAGGTCGAGCGGTTGGCGGAGCACCCGGAGTATCAGGACCGAGACGCCCGCGTCCGGGTGATGGACACCCAGGGCATCGAGACCGTTTTCATGCTGCCGACATTCGGCTGCGGTGTCGAGGAAGCACTCAAGCACGACGTCGACGCGACGATCGCCTCGGTGCACGCATTCAACCTGTGGCTGGATGAGGACTGGGGGTTCGACCGTCCCGATCATCGGATCATCGCCGCGCCGATCATCTCGCTGGCCGATCCGGCCAGGGCCGTCGAGGAACTCGACTACGCGTTGGAGCATGGCGCCAAACTTGTTCTGGTGCGCCCGGCGCCGGTACCGGGAGTGGTCAAGCCGCGCTCGCTCGGCGATCCCAGCCATGACCCGGTCTGGGCCCGATTGGCGGAGGCCGGCGTTCCGGTGGGCTTCCACCTGAGCGACAGCGGCTACCTGCAGGTGTCCGGGATGTGGGGCGGCAAGTCGACTTTCGAGGCCTTCGGCGGATCGGATCCGTTCGAGCAGATACTGGTCGACGACCGCGCGATCCACGACTCGATGGCCTCGATGATCGCGCATGGCGTGTTCACTCGCCATCCGAAACTGAAGGCGGTCAGCATCGAGAACGGTTCGTACTTCGTCTACCGTCTGGTCAAGCGCTTGAAGAAGGCCGCGAACAATCACCCGCGGCTGTTCCCCGAGGACCCGGTGGAGCAGCTCCGCCACAATGTGTGGATCGCCCCATATTACGAGGACGACCTGCCCGCGCTGGCCGATGTGATCGGCGTCGACAAGATCTTGTTCGGTTCTGACTGGCCGCACGGAGAGGGGCTGGAGTCGCCGGTGTCGTTCACCGAGGAGCTCACGGATTTCAGCGAAGCAGATATTCGAAAAATCATGCGCGACAATGCTTTGGACCTGCTCGGCAGCAAAGCCGCAGTGTCGGCCTAGGCGGCCCGGACCGTGAGCGAATGGACCGTCGGGGCGGTGCTCGATGCCATCGCCGACGTCGTTCCCGACCGGCTGATGACGGTCTGCGGAGACCGGCGCAGCACCTTCGCCGAGTCAGCGGTCCGCACCAACAGGCTGGCGAATTACCTCAGCGGCAAGGGGTTTGGGGTCCATCGCGCCCGCGAGACCCTCAACCGCTGGGAATGCGGTCAGGACCGGGTCGCGCTCATCATGTACAACGACCTGTACCCCGACATGGTGATCGGGTGTCTGAAGGCCCGAACCGTGCCGGTCAACGTGAACCACCACTACGCGCCGCCTGAGATCCGCGACCTGCTCGACTACTTGGGCCCGCGCGCCATCATCTATCACCGCTCGCTGGGGGCCAAGTTCGCCGAGGTGCTGCCACCCGACGGTACCGAACTACTGGTGTCGATCGACGACGGCAGCGCGGAACCCGAACTGCCCGGCGCCATCTCGCTGGACGACGTCTTGGCGGCGGGGGGACCCGGCCGCGGCCCGGTGGGGTCACCCGACGACCTGATCATGATGTGTACCGGCGGAACGACGGGACGCCCCAAGGGAGTTCTGTGGCGGCAGAGCGACATGTACGTGGCATCGATGGTGGGCGCCGACCACGACAGCGTCACGCAGATTCACGACAAGGTCCGCAACGGCGGTCCGTCGTGGTTCGCGGTTTCGCCGCTGATGCACGCGGCCGGCATGTGGACCGCGTTCGCGGCGCTGTGCGCCGGCCTGCCGGTGGTGCTCTATGACGACCGCAACAAGCTCGACGTGCGTTCGGTGTGGGCGACGGCCGAGCGCGAGAAGGTTGGCATGCTGACGATGGTCGGCGACGCGTACGCCGGGCCGTTGGTCGCCGAACTGCGGGCACACTCGTACGACTTGTCCGCGCTGAACGCGATCGGCACCGGCGGGGCAGCCACGAATGCGAAATACAAACGGGCACTGATGGAATGCCTGCCGCAGGTCACGATCATCGAAGGCTACGGCTCTTCGGAGACCGGCAATATGGCATTCGGGCACAGCCGTGACGGAAACGCCAGTGAGACCTTCGAGCCCAGGGCCGGCGTGACCGTGGTCTCCGCGGACCGCAACCGCTTCCTGCGACCCGGCGAACAGGAAGTCGGCTGGACCGCCCGGCTGGGCAGGATCCCGCTGGGTTACTTCAACGACGCCGAAGCCACCCAGCGAACCTTTCCGGAGATCGAAGGCCAGCGAGTGGTGATACCGGGCGACCGCGCATCGATCGAAAAGGACGGCAAAATCCGCCTGTTCGGACGTGACTCGCTGGTCGTGAACACCGGTGGCGAAAAGGTGTTCGTCGAAGAGGTCGAGGAAGTACTGCGCGCCCATCCCGGTGTCGCAGACGCCTTGGTGGTAGGGCGCCCCAGCGAGCGGTGGGGCCAAGAGGTCGTGGCGCTCGTCGCGGCCCAGCCGGGCTCTGGCATCACCGAAGACGAGCAGGCCCTCTACAACTTGTGCACTTCGCAACTGGCGCATTTCAAGGCGCCCAAAGAATTCATCTTCGTCGAGCAGATTCAACGCCTCGGCAACGGCAAGCCCAACTACCGATGGGCTAAAAGCACAGTCACACAACCAGTTCCGGCTACCGCATTAGTCTCGTCAGATTCCGAAGGAAGCCATGAACGATAAAGCGATCGACTGCCTGGTCAACGTGCACTTCGGCGAAGCCGAGTCGCAGCCCGGTTGGATGCTGAAGGTTCGCGACGACTATTTCAAAGGCCCGGAGTCCATGTTCGCGCCGGTCGATCTGTCCGAACTGCTGGAGGAGATGGATCAGCTGGGCGTGCAGAAAGCCATCCTGATGGACTCGCTGGTCAACCCGTCCACCACCGCGCGCAAGTTCGTCGAAGCCAAGCCGGAGCGATTCGGCCTGGCGATGGGTGGGGTCAACCTGCTGCGTCCGGTGCGTTCCCTGCGCGAACTGAGTGCCATCGTGGGTGACCTGCCGGTCGCGTATGCCGCAGTGGGACCCAGCTTTTGGGGCGACGGGCAGTATCCGCCCAGTGATGCCGTCTACTATCCGCTCTACGCCAAGTGCGCGGAACTCGACCTCCCGCTGTGCATCAACACCGGTATCCCCGGACCGCCGATTCCCGGTGAAGTGCAGCACCCCATGCATCTCGACCGGGTGTGCGTCCGGTTTCCCGAACTGCGACTGTGCATGATCCACGGAGCCGACCCGTGGTGGGACGTCGCGATCCGATTGATGATCAAGTACGAAAACCTGCGGCTGATGACCTCGGCCTGGTCGCCCAAGCGGCTACCGGAAAGCCTGCTGCACTACATGCGGACACGCGGCCCGCACAAGGTGATCTTCGCCTCGGACTGGCCGGTACTGCGGATGCGCCGGGTGATCCCCGAAGCTCGTGCGCTGGACCTGCCCGCCGAGGTCCTCGACAACTATCTGTACAACAACGCCCAGGAATTCTTCTTCGGACAGGAGCACTGACGATGGACCGCTTCGAACTGCGCCGACAGGACTACAGCCTGTCCGAACACCACGTGGACCTGCAAAACGCCTACAAGCAGTTCTTCAAGACTCACTGCTCGATTGAAACCGTCCGTGCGGCAGAGCCTTCCGGCTTCGACAAGAACCTGTGGGAGCGGTTGTGCGCGATGGGCGCCTCGACGATGGCGTTACCCGAGTCCTGCGGTGGCGACGGTGCGACGCTCGTCGATCTCACCCTGGTGGCCGAAGAGATCGGCCGGGCGCTCGCGCCGGTGCCCTGGATCGACCACGTCTGTGCCGCCCGCCTATTGGCGCGGCTGTCGGCCTTCGGTGCCGACACCGCCGGCGTTGCCGACGGGGAACAACTCGCCGCGCTCGATGCGCGCATCGACAGCGTGCCGGGCACCCGGCTGATTCCGACCGGGTCGATCGCCGATCACATCATCCTGCGGGACGGCGAGGCGATTGTGCGCCTGACCTTCGGCACGCGGCCGGCGAAGGTCGACAACATCGGGAGACTGCCGATGGCGTGGGTGGATCCCGCCGCCGCCGACACCCGCACCGTCGTCGCCGAGGGGCCCGATGCGCTGTTGAGTTATCAACGGGCACTGGATGAGTGGCGATTGCTGACCGCCGCTGCCCTGGTGGGTCTGGTCGAGGAAACGATGACCATCGCGGCAGAGTTCGCCAAGACCCGCTACACGCTGGGGGTGCCTATCTCGACGTTGCAGGGCATTTCGCATCCGTTGGCGAATATGGCCATCACGGTTCAGGGTGGACGCAACCTCGCGCGTCGCGCCGCCTGGTTCCTGGACAACGAACCCGACGAACGACCTGAGCTGGCACCGTCCGCGTTTGTCTTCATGGCCGAGGAAGCCGCCAAGGCGGCGACCATGGCGGTGCATATCCAAGGCGGCCTTGGGGTTTCGGCCGAAGCCGCTGCGACGGCGTATTTGGTGCGGGCCAGGGGCTGGCCCCTGGCGGCCGGTGATCCGGGCGCCACCGCTCAGCGGGTCGCCGAGATCGTGGCCGCCCGTGAGAGTGCGCAACAGGCCGCGCGGGTTTAGGGGCGACGCGATGGATTTCTCCCGTGTCGAATTGTCCGACGAGGACCAGGCGTTCTATGACGAGGCGCGAGGCTTCTTGGCCACGCACATGACCGAAGAGGTCAGGCGCCGCGACCGCGAGACGGGCGACAACTTCGACGAGGGTCTGCACTTGGCGTTCGGTGCCGCAGGCTATTTGGCCGGGGAATGGAAACCAGCCGCCGAAGGCGGCTTCAGCCGGGTGCGGCGGCGTATCTGGGAGCAGGAGAAGCGGCGGGTGCATGTGCCGTGGGTGACCTGGGGGACCACCGCCATGGTGGCGCGGTCGGTGGCGAAGTTCGGCTCGCCCGCACTGCAGGAAGAGGTGATGCCGGGAGTCTTCACCGGCGAGATCCGGCTGTGCCTCGGCTACACCGAGCCCGAAGGCGGCTCCGACATCGCAACCTGCAAGACCCGCGCGGTGCGGGAGGCGGATGGATCAAGCTGGGTCATCAACGGCTCCAAGATGTTCACCACCGGCGCGCACAACTGCCAGTACGTCTTCCTCATCACCAACACGGCGCCGGATTCACCAAAACACAAGAGCCTGACCATGTTCCTGGTCCCGCTGAACTCCCCGGGCATCGAAATCCAGGGCATCCGCACCGTGGACGGCGACCGGACCAACATCGTCTACTACAGCGATGTCCGCGTCGACGACAAGTACCGGCTGGGCGAGGTGCACGGAGGCTGGACGGTGCTGCGCGAGCCGCTCAACACCGAGCACGGCGCGGTCGCCGCGGCACCCGACGGCCTGCAGGACACGTCAATCATGATGCACCAGGCCGGATTCATGGCAGCCGCGGTCGACGAGGCCGCGGCGCGGGTGACGCGGCCCGATCCCGGCGGGCGCCGCCTCCTCGACGATCAGTCGGTCGCGTATCGACTGGGCCGCAGCTTCGCCAGGGTGGAGGCGGCTCTGTCCGCCCCGAACATCTTCGGCCGGGTGGCCATCGCGCAGACGATGCGAGACATCTCCCCGGAGCTGATGGATCTGCTCGGGGCCGCCTCCGCGCTGCCCTACGGAGCCGACGGGGCCGCCGATGACGGCACCGCCGAATACGTCTACCGCTTCGCCCCGTTGGTGGGAATCTACGGCGGCACGCTGGAAGTGTTCCGGAACATGATCGGCCAGTACGCACTCGGCCTGGGCAAGCCCAATTACTCTCCGCCGCTTAAAAAGACGTCCTGATCCTTGTCGACTCACCCCGACTTAGGGTACCCTAACGTAAATACCGTTCGTTGAGGAGCTCCGATGCCGACATTCGTGGGCGCACTGTTGCGTAAGGCGCGCGACCCAGGCCCTTCGCCCTTCCCGCACCAAGCGACGTTCATTCTTGACAATCCCCTCCGCCGAGCGGTGGTGAAACCGGCGCGCATTGTCGACAAGCTCGACCTGACCGGTTCTGAGCATGTGCTGGAAATCGGGCCGGGCCCAGGCTTTTTCAGCGTGGAGATCGCTCGTCGACTCACGGCCGGCCGACTCGACTTGTTCGATATTCAGCCCGAAATGCTGGACAAGGCGCGTCGCCGACTGCAGCGGGCCGGATTCGACGATGTCGGCTTTACCGCCGGACAAGCGGCCGAGGGATTTCCGTACCCGGACAACTCTTTTGACGTCGCTTACCTGGCGGCGGTGATCGGTGAAGTGCCCGACCAGCAGGCATGTGTCCGCGCGCTGCACCGCGTGCTGAAACCGGGCGGGCGGCTGGTCTTCGCCGAGATGTTCCCCGATCCCGATCGGATCAGCGTGCCGGAGTTGCGCGACCTCGCCGAGCCCGAGGGTTTCGAGTTCGTCAATAGGACCGGAAATCGGTTGGAGGACATCGTCACATTCCGCAGTGCCGGCGCCGCCTAAGGGTTGCGGCGATCTCCATATCAGCTGCGCCGGGCCGCGATACGCTGAGAACCATGTCGCAGTCTCCGGTTTCATTCGAACGGTTTCTGCCCAAAGACCAGGCAGCGGCTCTGGCCGAATGGCTGTCGAGCGACGAGTGGCCCTTCCACGCGGGCGACCGATCCTCCGCCGTCGAGATTGAGCGTCAGATCGGTGCGGGTGGCTTTGATCCGCCAGATCGCGAGACGTATTGGATCGTGGACAGCAGTGCCACGAGAATCGGCCTGCTTCAACTCCAGGACCTCGATGATGTCGAGGACGGAGAACCGCAGTTCGACTTGCGCATCCGCAGCACGAACAGGAATCGCGGGGCAGGGAAAGAAGCGGTGCGATGGTTGACCGGCACATTGTTCGAGAGATACCCGGGGCTGCAACGCATCTCAGGTACCACTCGCGGCGACAACATCCCGATGCAGAAGGTCTTTGAAGCTTGCGGGTACATCAGGGAGGGCGTTTTCCGCGAAGCGTGGCGGACAGCCGCCGGCGGACGAATGGACACCCTTTATTACGGCATT
>NZ_DATJYB010000195.1:0-19930 GCF_035499775.1 Mycobacterium sp.
ACTCCCACAACGAGCACTGATCGCCTAAAGTACGAAACACGATGGCCTCAATCCCTTCCGCAACAAGGGCATTGAGGCCATCTTCCCAGTTCAGCACCATCCGACCGGGGATCAACGCGCCGACTTTTTCAGGTCGAAGTATCTAATGAGGCCAGCCTCGGACCGCCGAGGTGGGTGGCTGGGTTGGTCGGTGTGCTTGCGGTTCTGCGCGGGTTGGCTGGGGCGGTCCGACGCCGGCCCGGGCCGTGGGCTGGTCGAGTGGTTTTGTTGCGGCCAAGCTTGTCATCATGGCTGCGACGCTGACGGTAAACGATCTCCTCGATGGGCATGTGGGTCTGGATATCGAGTGCATGGACCGGGTGTATCTGAACGGCTATCTGCCGAATCTGCAGGTCGGCGGGCAGGTGGTGTCGTTTATGACCGCGCATCTGGGTTATCCGATCCCGTCGCCGGCGATCATGGACAAGATCGGTACCGCGTTTCGGCGGGCGGTGGACCGTTTCGCCGTCGATAGCGAGATCCCGGTGGTGCGGTTTTCCAAGGGCGACCGCAAGATCGATGCGATGCGACCGTATCTGTCTGCCCAGGCGCGCACCGGCCGCTCCGGAGTGGTCGCGATCGGGCTTGCCCAGGAGTTTCAGAATGTGTTCGCCTCGGCCAAACACCTGGGCAACAACGGGGTTCCGTGGTTTTCGTTTTACAAGGCCGACCGGCGGGTGACGTGTTTCTATTTTTATGTCTGGGACGAAGACTTCGGGCCGGCGTTCATCAAGATCTGCGCGTACTTCCCGTACCCGATCAAGGTGTGGCTCAACGGCCACGAGTGGGCCAAACGCCAGGCCACCCAGGCCGGCATCGGGTTCAGCGAGCTGTCCAATGGGTTTGCTGCGTGCGCGGATCCTGCAGCGCTGCAAACCATCTGTGACCGGCTGGGCCCGGGGGCGATCACGGTGTTCTTCCACCGCTGGCTCAGCCGGCTGCCGCTGCCGCTGACCGATGCCGACCGGGCCGCGGGCTACTGGTGGGAACTGTCGATGCGCCAGATCGAAGTCTCGCGCACCCTGGTGTTCGACGCCCCACGCCACGCCCGCGCGTTTTTTGAAGCCCTGGTGGTCGACAATCTCGACATCGGCCGCCCCGACAGCGTGGAACTCATCTTCCACGGCCCCCGACGCCCGGGCCGGCCCCCCAAACTTGACTGCGTGCCCAAGACCAAGGTCGTCACTCGCGGCACCGAGGTCACCGTCAACGCCTTCTACAAGACCTCCCGCATCAAGCAGTATTTGAAAGACGGGCGCGCGCTGCGCATCGAGACCGTCATCAACTCACCCCACGACCTGCGTTGCCAGCGCCGCCTGGTCCATCTCGACGAGCTGGCCGCCCGCGCCCGTGACATCAACCGGCGCCTGCTCGATACTGAACGTGTCGGCCAGGGCTGCGTCCTTGCGAGTCCAGCCTTTGAGCGGATCGCACGGCCCACCCTCACCCAGGATGGCAGGAGGACCCCGGCCCTACGGTTCGGCGATCCTCGGGTCCAGGCCCTGGCCGGCGCCTTATGCACGACGATGCTCGCCGTCACCGGCATCACCAACAAGAGCCTGCGCGCCTTGATGCCCGCACTGCTCGACGGCACCGCCTACACCATGAACCAGGCCAGCTACGACCTGACCCGCTTGCGCGTCAACGGCCTGATCACCCGCATCCCGGGACGCAACCTCTACCACCTCACCGGCGACGGACTGCGGTTCGCGATCTTCTACACCAAACTCCACGACCGCCTCCTGCGTCCTCTGCTGGCCGCCAACCAACCGCCCGCCCCGCAACCATTACGAAACGCGTTGCATACCATCGATATTCACATCACACAAACCATCGAACGGGCCCGACTCCTGCCAAACGCAGCCTGAAAACTCAAGACAACCCTCAAAGAGTTGACAACAAAGGGTCGCTAGCGCGGCGCGACGATGCCGTTGTCGTAGGCATAGACGATCGCCGCGGCGCGGTCACGCAGGTCGAGTTTGCCGAAGATCCGGCCGATGTGGCTTTTGACCGTGACACCCGAGATGCATAATTCATCCGCTATCTCGTTGTTGGAGAAGCCTTTTCCGATCAGCGTGAGCACGTCGAGCTCGCGCGCGGTCAGCTCGGTGATGCCGTTTTCCTTTTCCAGGGGGCCGTGGGCGGCCTTGCGGTAGGTGGTCAGCACGCGTGAGGTCACCGCGGTGTCCAAGTAACTGTCTCCTCGTGCGACGGCCCGCACCGCGCGGATCAGTTCCTCGGCCGAGGAATCCTTGAGCACAAAGCCCGCCGCCCCGGCCCGCAGCGCCCCGGACAGCAGATCGTCCTCGTTGAAGGTCGTCAGCGCCAGCACCGGCGTCACCCCGGCCAGCCGGCGGGTGGCCTCGATGCCGTCGACGCGCTTCATGCGCAGGTCCATCACCACGATGTCCGGCTGGTGCCGGGCCACGGCGTCGGGCACCTCGTCACCGTCGGCGCATTCGGCGACGATGGTGAAACCGTCCTTGCGGCGCAGGATTCGGCGCAATCCGGAACGCACGAGATCCTGGTCGTCGACGAGAAGCACCGTGATCTCCGGCGTTTCCTGGGTGACCGAACTCACGACGTGCACCACCAGGGGTGCCAACCGGTGTTGCCGTCCTCGAGGGGGATCTCGGCGTTCACCGACCACCCGTCGCGGCACGGCCCGGCGTCGATGGCGCCGCCGAGCAACTCGACGCGCTGGCGCATGCCGCGCAGGCCCCGCCCCTCTGGAGAGCCCTCCGAGGACTCGGCGGCCGGCACGGGGGCCGGCAGCTGATTGCTGACGGTGAGCCTCGCTGATGCCGCTGAAATTTCCAGCACCACCGATGATCTGGAATCGGGTGCGTGTTTGGCGATATTGGCCAGCGACTCCTGGGTGATGCGATACAGCGCGAGACCGACCGCGGCCGAGACACGGCTGGTGGGGCCGTCGTTGTGCAGCGTCACGGCCAGGCCTGCGCGCGCGAAATCCTGGACAAGGACGCCGATGTCGTCGATCCCGGGTTCGGGCGCGATCTGCGAGGTTTTCTTCGGGCCGGTGTCGAGAAGCCCGACGGTGCGGCGAATGTCGGCCATCGCCTGCCGGCCGAGCTGCTCGGCCTGTTCGAGCGCCTCGACCGCGTCGTCGACATCGCGATCCTGCTGCAGCGCCCGGCGCGCGCCGGTCACGTGCAGCAGCGTGACGGACAGCGAGTGGGCGATCACATCGTGCACTTCGCGGGCGATGCGCCGTCGCTCGTCGGCGGCGGCGTGCTCGGCCAATGCTTCCTGCGCGTCGATTTGTGCGGCCAGCAGCAGCCGTTGGGTGCGCATCAGGTAACCGATCAGCCAGCCGCCCGACACGAACAACAGATACAGCGCCAACACATCCAGGCGGTGCAGCGCGGACGCGGTGAGCAGCAGCGCCGTCGACGACAGGTAGGCCAGGAAGCCGGGAACGGCGGAGGTCAGCGTTCCGACCACGCCGACCACCAAGACCAGCAGCGCCGGCGCGAAATCGGCGTGAATGGGCGTGGACGTGGCGAACAGCATCACCGCGGTGGCCGCCGACCAGGTGACCCACAGCAGCGCGGGCTTGAACTTCGTATTGAAGAGGAAGAACGCCATCAACGGCGACAAGGCGATCGCGCTCGCGACCAGGACGGCGGGCAGGTCGGCCGGCGGCCGCTGTAGCACCGCGACCGCTCCGCCCAACAGCAAGATGCCGTCGGTGATCAGCACGAACGACCAGGTGATCCCCACCGGGATCACCTCAGTCCGTCGGCGCAGCTGTTCCCGCAGGTAGCGCGCTGCGGCATGAGACATTGTCCAATCCTAAAAGAGCCGGGCATTCCTTCACATCATCCTCAGGTGTGCATTAGGACGGCTCGGCCTCCTACCGTGGTAGGAGCCAAAGACCGAACTTCGGCACGACGCGCGACGGCGGCCCACATTCCTAACGTTCCAGTCATGACATGGAAACTTCTGCACGAGCGCATGGCCTTCATGGCCGAATTGATCCAAGCCGCCGACACGGACCCCGAAGCGGCGCTTGATATGGCCGCCAACGCATCCGAGGTGCCTCGGCTGTTCGGCGACGAGGAGGGGCTGATGCTGTCGTTGCGGCAGCGCTGGCTGACCATGCTGTCCGCAAAGCTGGATCAGGCGGCCTACGAAGGCGTTACGGCCGAACAGGCCAGGGCCGACCTGGCAGCCGCCAATCCGGGGCTGCACGCACTGTTGGCCATCGCTTCCCGGCGATCGCTGCGGCTGCGCGCGCTGTCCCGTGGCGAGCAGCGGGTTATGGAACTGTTCGCCGGATCGCCGAGCGATCGGCAGACCGTTGCGTGACCAGAACAGCAGGCGCTACGCACTTTTGGCCATCGGCCTCTGGGTCCTCGCGGCGGCCGTCGGCAACCTGGTTGTGCCGCAACTGGAGCGGGTCGTCGACTCACATTCTCGCTCCTTCATGCCCGCCCACGCTGCCAGCTCGGTCGCCGCCTCCCGCGCCGCCCAGCTGTTCGGTCAAACCCCCAGCAACAATTTCATTTTCGTGGTGCTGGAACGCCGGGAGGGCACTGCGCCGCTGACGGCACAGGACCGCAAGTTCTACGACGCGTTGACCGCCGCGCTGGAATCCGATCACCGGCACGTGTATGCGGTGACCGACCTGTGGTCACAGCCCGCGACGGCCGCCGGCGCGCAGAGTGCCGACGGGCGGGCGGTCAGCGTGATGGTGCGGCTCGCCGGAATGCTCGGCACCTCCCAGGCGCGCGATTCGGTGAACTCCGTGCGCAACACCGTGAGCGCACTGTCGCCGCCGGCGGGCCTGCAAGCCCACGTCACCGGCCCCGGTGCCACGATCGTCGACGAATTCGCCGCCATCGATCGGCAGATGTTCGGCGTCACCGCGGCGACCGTGGCGCTCATCCTGGTGTTGCTGCTACTGGTGTACCGGTCGCCCGTCGCCGCGGCCATCCCGTTGATGTCGGTTGGCCTGGCCCTGGCCCTCGCGCGTTCTGTCGTTGCCGCACTTGGACTTTCCGGCATGGTCGAGGTGTCGCTGTTCTCGGTGACGCTGATGGCGGCCATGACGCTGGGCGCGGGCACCGACTACGCGATCTTCCTCGTCGGCCGCTACCACGAGGGGCGCCGAAAAGGTGTCGAGCCGAGTCAGGCGTTGCGGGACGCCTACCGCGCCGTCGCGCCGGTGGTGATCGGATCGGCGCTGACCGTGTCGGTGGCGCTGGCATGTCTGGGCTTCGCCGAGGTCGGGATGTTCCGAAGCGCCGGAATACCCTGTGCGATAGGCATTCTCGTCACCATGGTGGCGGCGTTGACGCTGACGCCCGCGCTGATGAACTTGGCGGCAAGCCGCGGGTTGCTGGAACCGCGACCGTCGCGGACCGCTCGGCGCTGGCGCCGCGTCGGAGCCACCGTGGCACGTTGGCCCGGGCCGGTCCTGACCACCGCGGGGGCATTGACTCTGCTTGCGGCGCTGCCACTTTCGGGTCTGCGGGTCGGCTGGAACGAACCCGCTGCCACTCCTTCGGACGCCGACTCCAGCCGTGGCTACGCGGCCACCGACCGGCACTTCGCCGCCAACGCGCTGCTACCTGATGTGGTCACCATTCAGGCCGACCACGATCTGCGCAGCCCGGCCGGGTTGATCGCCATCGAGCGGATCACCCGCCAGGTCATGTCCGTGCCCGGTGTGCGGGCGGTGCAGTCGGCGAGCCGTCCCGACGGCAAGGTGCCCGAGCAGGCGACGCTGAGCTATCAGGCCGGGACCCTCGGCCACCAGTTCAATGAGACCGTCGACTCGTTGACCCAACGGCTGCGCCGCGTCTCCGAACTGGACAGCGCGCTGGCTCAAACCCAAGCGGCGGTGGGCCAATTGGGCACCGGACTGCGCGGCGGCAGCGCGGGCCTGGCCGACATGTCCGCGGCCGCAACCGATATGCGCGCCGGCCTGGACGGCGTGCAACGCTCGGTCACCACCGTGTCGGGCTACCTGGACCCGCTGCGGGACTTCGTGTCCCGAACCCCGGACTGCGCCACGAACCCCGTCTGCTCGACGGTCAACCGCGTGCTGGAACCCGTCGACGGCCTGCTGCAAACCTCGGCTCACCTCGGCGACGGCGCTGCCAAGCTGACCAGCGGGTCCAACACCGCCGCCACCGCGATGGCGAGCCTGCCGCAAGTCGTCGCATCGATGAACAGCGCGCTGACGCAAGCACGTTCGGCCACCCACGACCTGCTGGGGCTGAGCGAGGCGATCGGGCCGCAGCTGCGCCAGTTGACCGAGTACCTCACCGAGATCGACACCCAGTTCCAGGGCAGCGCCGCCGCGGGCTTCTACATGCCGCAGCGAGCGCTGTCCGACCCGCGTTACCTCGCCGTGCTGCACAACCTCGTTTCCGCGGACGGTCGCGCCACCTATCTGTTGGTCTACGGCGACGGCGACGAGTGGGGGAGCGACGGCGCCAATCGGGCAGCGCAGGTGCGCAGCGCGATCAAGGAGGCCACCAAGGAGGGAACGCTGACTCCGACGGGCGTCGATCTGGCCGGTGTCGGGCCCGCGACGGCCGATTTGCAGCGCTCCGTTGCCCGCGACACGGCGTTGCTGGTGGGGTCGGCGCTGGTGCTGATCTTTCTGATCGTGATGACGATGCTGCGCAGCCCGGTCGCCGGCCTGGTGGTCGTCGGCACCGTCGTCGCGTCCTACGCGTCGGCGCTGGGTACCAGCGTGCTGATCTGGCAGTACCTGCTTCATCAGCCACTGCACTGGGCTGTTGCGCCGATCGCGTTCATCGCGCTGATCGCCGTCGGCGCGGACTACAACCTGCTATTGGCGCTGCGGATCAGACAGGAAGCGACAGCCGGCCTCAAGACAGGCATCATCCGGGCGTTCGGCGGCACCGGCGGCGTGGTCACCACCGCGGGCATCGTCTTCGGCATCACCATGCTGGCGTTGCTGGCCGGCAGCGTGCTCAGCATCGCCCAGGTCGGCACCACCATCGGGGTCGGGCTATTGGTGGACACCCTGGTGGTGCGGGCGTTCGTCGTGCCGTCCATCGTGGCGCTGCTGGGCCGCTGGTTCTGGTGGCCGCGGCTGCCGGCGAAAGCGGCGAAGCCGGACAAGCCGGTGCAGCAGTCGGAACCGGCGCTCAGTGGCGCTACCCGCTCGGGGTGAGCTAGGTCACCGCCCGGCGAGGCGCGACCGTCAGCCGCGGACGACCTTGCCGGCCTTGATGCAGGAGGTGCAGACGTTGAGCCGCTTCTTGTTGCCACCGGGGCGCGTCACGACGTGCACGGTCTGAACGTTGGGATCCCATCGACGGCTGGTGCGCCGGTGGGAGTGCGACACCGACTTGCCGAAGCCGGGGCCTTTCCCGCAGATATCGCACACAGCGGCCATTCTGAGCTCCTCAAATCTCATGGGGTCCGGCGAACCTCGAGACACCCTCGAGAAACTTCTGCCGGGACAGCCCGGACCAGCCGGGCCGTCCCAGGATAGCGAGTGTTACGGGCTACCGCCAAAACCGGCGTCGGGTGGCGGCAAGCGCGGTCACCCCACGCTGTCCCACTGTTGCTCGGGTGCGGCGGCGTTGCAAAACCGGGTGGACACCATAGTCCCAGGAACCGGACCGCCCAGAACGGTGAGGCAGGCACCCAACGTTCCCGGCGCCGTGACCAGGCCATCGGGCTGGACAATCCACTTCTGGGTGAACCAATCCAGGCATGGCTGCATGTGCGCGGCCCAACTCTCGCCCGGCGTCGCCAGGCACTGCCCGGGGAAGGCCACGCTCTCCAACTGCCCGACCGGGGTGAGATTCCAGCGCTGGAAATCCGACCCATTGCAGGGGTTGATCAGCGCCGGGGTGAGGTAGTTCCCACTCGGGGCGTCCAGACAAAAATCGCCCAGTCGGCTTTTCAACTGGACCGGGCCGTCGGCACGCGCGACGCCGGCGCTCAGCAGCGCGACACCGAACACTGCGACCAGAGCCCGGCCCACACTGCCTGTCAACCGCGATTCGCGCATTTCACCTCGAGGCTCCCATCTTGGCCCGCCTCGCGCGCCAAAACAATAGGCGACATGACCTGTGCTGTCGCCCTCCCTGGCTAGGCTCAATGCACGAGGAGGTGGGGTCAGCGGTGGGCATTTGCGGCGAACAGGATCGTCTGTTGGACGCGTCCGCCCTACGGGACTGGGCGCACGCCGCCGTGAGCGACCTGATCACCCATATCGACGAGATCAACCGGCTCAACGTGTTCCCCGTCGCCGACGCCGACACCGGCGCCAACATGCTGTTCACCATGCGTTCCGCGCTCGCCGAGGCGGAGGCGGGCTCCGACGGTGGCTTGGCAGTCGGCGACGTCGCCGGGGTTGCGGCCGCCTTGTCGACCGGTGCCCTGAACGGCGCCCGCGGCAATTCGGGCGTGATTCTGTCCCAGATCCTGGGTGGCATCGCCGACGTCACGGCCGCAGCGGCCGCCGACCGCGGCGGTGAACTGCCCGCTATCGATGCCGCCCAGCTGGGCGCCGGGCTGCGGCGTGGTGTCGAGCTGGTCATCACCTCGATGGGGGGAGAAGAGGTCCCGGGGACCATCGTGTCGGTATTGCGGGCCGCCGCCGGCGCCGTCGAGGGGTGTGCCGACGAGGGGCTGGCCCGCGCGCTCACCAGCGCCGGCGATGCTGCGGTCATTGCGCTGGAGAAGACCCCCGAGCAACTTGACGTGCTCGGCGACGCCGGCGCGGTGGACGCCGGCGGACGGGGCCTGCTGGTCCTGCTGGACGCGCTGCGCTCGACGATCACCGGGCCGGCGCCCGCCCGACATGTGTACGAGCCGTCCCCGCGCGCACCGGCCCACCAGCACCAGCAGGTCGCCGCCCAGCGCCCGGCGCCGCAATTCGAGGTCATGTACCTGCTGGGCGATTGCGACGGCGCGGCCGCCGACGCGCTGCGGGACCGGCTGGCGGATTTGGGTGAATCGGTGGCCATTGCCGCCGCGCCGTCGGCCCCTTCAGTGGGAGGTGGCGGCTACTCGGTGCATGTGCACACCGACGACGCGGGCGCTGCCATCGAAGCCGGACTGGCGGCCGGGCAGCTCAGCCGCATCGTGGTCTCGATGCTGAGTTCCGGCGCCACCGGGCTGCCGGCGGGCAGCTGGACGCGGGAACGGGCAGTGCTGGCCGTCGTCGACGGCAACGGCGCCGCCGCGTTGTTCGCCGACGAAGGCGCCTGCGTGCTGCGACCGGATTCGGACGCCGCCGACCCGGCCACCGACATCAGCGCCCACCAGCTGGTCCGCGCCGTGGTGGACACCGGCGCCGCGCAGGTCATGGTGCTGCCCAACGGCTACGTCGCGGCCGGAGAGCTGGTGGCCGGGTGCACCGCGGCGATCGGCTGGGGCGTGGACGTGGTTCCGATTCCGACCGGGTCGATGGTGCAGGGGCTGGCCGCGCTGGCCGTGCACGAACCGGGCCGCGAAGCGGTCGACGACGGCTACACCATGGCCCGCGCCGCCGGCGCCGCCCGGTACGGCTCGGTGCGCATCGCCACCGAGACGGCACTGACCTGGGCCGGCAGTTGTCAGCCGGGCGACGGCCTGGGCATTGCGGGCGACGAGGTGCTGATCGTGGCCGCCGATGTGGGGGCGGCGGCGATCGGCCTGCTCGACCTGCTGCTGGCTTCCGGCGGCGAGCTGGCGACGGTGCTGGTCGGTGCCGCCATCGAAGAAGATGCGACCGACGTCACCGACATCCTGCAAAAGCACGTGCACGACAACCATCCCGGGACCGAACTGGTGGCCTACCGCACCGGCCATCGCGGGGACGCGCTGCTGATCGGGGTCGAGTAGCCGTGGTGACGCTGAGCGATGGGCTGAACTACCTGCTGGGCGCCAAGCCCGCCGGCTCGCTCGAGACCGTGTTCGGCATCCGGACCGTCGAGGACCTGCTGCGGCACTACCCGCGCAGCTACGTCGTGGGGGCCGCGGTCCGCGGGGCCGAAGATGAGCCGCCGGAAACCGGTCAGCACATCACCATCGTCGACACGATCACCGACACGGAGACGTTTCCGATGCGGAAGAACCCGCGAAAGATGTGTCACCGCATCACCGTCGGATCCGGACGCGGCAAGATGACCGCCACGTTCTTCAACGCGAACTTCATCAGGAAGGACCTCGTCAAGGAGACGAAGGTGATGCTGTCCGGGGAGGTCGGGTACTTCCGGGGGGCCATGCAGTTGACGCATCCGGCGTTTCTGATCCTCGACTCGCCGGACGGGAAGACCCACGGCACTGTGTCGCTCGCGAAAATCGCCTCCGCCTCGCAGGCCTCGCGCGGCGAGTTCACGATCGGGGACTTCGAGCGCCGCTTCTTCCCGATCTACCCGGCCAGCTCGAAGCTGCAGAGCTGGGAGATTTTCCGGTGTGTGCGCCAAGTGCTGGACGTGCTGGACCCGATCGAGGATCCGCTGCCCCCGGAGCTGGTCGCCGAGCGTCACCTGATGTCCGAGGACGAGGCGCTACGCGCCATCCATATCTCCGAGGACGAGGCAGTGCGTCGGCGCGCCCGCGAGCGCCTGACCTTCGACGAGGCCGTCGGCCTGCAGTGGGCGCTGGTGGGACGACGGCACGGAGAACTGGCGAGTTCGGGACCGCCCGCACCGCCGGGCCCGTCCGGTCTGGCCGCAGAGCTGTTGCGGCAGTTGCCGTTCGAGCTGACGGCGGGACAGCGCGAGGTGCTCGACGTGTTGTCCGACGAGCTCGCGCTGACCCGCCCGATGAACCGCCTGCTGCAGGGCGAGGTCGGCTCGGGCAAGACGATCGTCGCGGTGCTCGCGATGCTGCAGATGGTCGACGCGGGCTACCAGTGCGCACTGCTGGCGCCTACTGAAGTCCTTGCGGCGCAGCATCTTTTGTCGGTGAACACGGTCCTGGGCCCGCTGGCGATGGGTGGCCAGCTGGGCGGCTCGGACAACGCCACCAGGGTGGCGCTGTTGACCGGTTCGATGACCGCCGGGCAGAAGAAGCAGGTCCGGGCCGAGATCGCGAGCGGCCAGGTCGGCATCGTCATCGGTACCCACGCGCTGCTGCAGGACGCGGTGGAGTTCCACCACCTGGGCATGGTGGTCGTCGACGAGCAGCACCGCTTCGGCGTGGAGCAGCGAGACCGATTGCGCGCCAAGGCACCTGCGGGCATCACGCCGCACCTGCTGGTGATGACGGCCACGCCGATACCCCGCACGGTGGCGCTCACCGTCTACGGCGACCTGGAAACCTCGACCCTGCGCGAACTCCCGCGCGGACGACAGCCCATCACCTCCCGGACGATCTTCGTCGGGAAGCAGCCCAGATGGCTCGATCGCGCGTGGCAGCGCATCGTCGAGGAGGTCGCCGCGGGCCGGCAGGCCTATGTGGTGGCGCCCCGCATCGACGAGGCTGACGAACCTGGCAAAGAGGGCGATAAGCCATCTGAGACGGCCGAGGGGCTGTTCGCCCGCTTGCGCGACGGCGAGCTGGCCAACCTGCGGCTGGGGCTGATGCACGGCCGCTTGGACACCGACGAGAAGGACGCCGCGATGGCGGCGTTCCGCGCGGGCGACATCGACGTGCTGGTCTGCACCACCGTCATCGAGGTAGGCGTCGACGTGCCCAACGCGACGGTCATGTTGGTGATGGACGCCGACCGGTTCGGGATCAGCCAATTGCATCAGCTGCGCGGCCGCATCGGCCGCGGCCGGCATCCCAGCCTGTGCCTGCTGGCCAGCTGGGTCTCGCAGGGGTCGTCCGCCGGCAAGCGCCTCACGGCGGTCGCCGACACCCTCGACGGGTTCGCCCTGGCCGACCTGGACCTCAAGGAGCGCCGCGAAGGCGACGTCCTGGGTTACCAGCAGTCCGGCAAACGGCTTACGCTGCGACTGCTCTCGCTGCACGACCACCTGGAGGTCATCCTCGCCGCCCGGGAATTCTGCGCGTCGACGTACGAGCACGCGATTTCGTACCCAGGTTTGACCATGCTGGCAGCCCGATTCACCGATACTGACCGCATCGAGTATCTGGACAAGTCATGAGACAGGTCATGAACCGCAAAGTGTTGCTGTGGCTGTCGGTGGTCGCGCTGCTCGCGGTGGTGGTGGCCTACCAGACGCTGGGCTCGTCGTCGGCCAGGCGCGCCAGTGAGTTCGCCGCACGCGCCGACGTCCCGACGGTCGCGCCCGGTACCGATGTGCTCGCCGGAATCGTCGTGCTGCCGCAGCGGCTGCACCGCTATGACTACCGCCGGGCGGCCTACGGCGACGCCTGGGACGACAACAACGACGCCCCGCTCGGGCACAACGGCTGCGATACCCGCGACGACATCCTCAACCGCGATCTCGTCGACAAGACCTACGTGCCCACCAAGCGGTGCCCCGACGCGGTGGCCGCCGGCACCCTGCACGACCCGTACACCAACATCACGGTGATGTTCCAGCGCGGCGCCAAGGTCGGCGAATCGGTGCAGATCGACCACATCGTCCCGCTCGCCTACGCCTGGGACATGGGTGCCTACGGCTGGCCGCAACCCCAGCGGCTGCGTTTCGCCAATGACCCGGCTAACCTGCTCGCCGTCCAGGGCCAGGCCAACCAGGACAAGGGCGATTCGCCGCCCGCGTTGTGGATGCCGCCGAACACCGCGTTCGCGTGTCAGTACTCCATGCAGTTCATCGCGGTGCTGCGCGGTTACCAGTTACCGGTGGATCAGCCGTCGGCCGACGTGCTGCGCCGGGCCGCGGCTACCTGCCCGACCGGGTAACCCGATTACGAGCCGTCGTACGTCTCCGGATCCGGGCGCAGCCGGGTGCCGTCGTTGAGGCCGTTGATCGCGTCCATGTGATCGGCGGTCAACTCGAAATCGAAAACGTCGAGGTTGGAGGCGATGTGCTCGGGTTCGGCCGACCGGAAGATGACCGCATTACCCAGCTGCAGGTTCCATCGCAGCAGGATCTGTGCGGGTGTCTTGCCGTATTCGGCGGCGACCGAGGTCACTGTCGAGTTGTCCATCAGCCTGCCCAGCGCCAGCGGGGTGTAGGACTGCGTGACGACGTTGTGCTGCGCATTGGCTTTGCGCATCTCGTCTTGGTTGAGCAGCGGGTGCAGCTCGATCTGGTTGACCGCCGGGGTGACGAAGGTGAGCTCGGTGACTATCTGCACGTGCTCTTCGGTGAAGTTGGACACGCCGATCGAGCGGGCCTGCCCCCTGGCCTGACATTGGATCAAGCCGCCGAAAGAATCCGGATACTGACCAAGCGACGGGGCCGGCCAATGGACGAGGTAAAGGTCGACGTACTCGAGGCCCAGCCGTTCCAGGCTGGCTTCGCAGGCTCCCTGCGCAATGGTGAAACCCTGGTCGGCAGTGGCCAGCTTGGTGGTGACGAACAGCTCCGCACGCGGAATCCCGGAGGCCGCGATCGCGCGGCCGACGGCGGCTTCATTGCCGTAGGCCGTGGCGGTGTCGATGAGCCGGCAGCCCATTTTCAGCGCGGCTGACACCGCGCGTTCGGCTTGCTCGTCGGAAAGTCCCGCGACGCCGAGGCCGAGCACCGGCATGGTGTTCTCGTCATTGAGAGCTATGGAAGGGACGGCGGCGCCCGACTCGCCAGTCAACGTCATTCACCTGCCTGTGGAATTAAGGGTTCGTGGGTCGTGACCAAGCTTTCCTTGGCGCTCAGCTCGCGCCGACTTGGCGAACCACGATATTACCGAGTTGAATATGCCACCTAAGCAACACCTGGGCGGGTGTCTGCCGACATTTTTCGGTAACCTGCGTGGCCGTGCGGCCCCGAGGCCGGATCTTGCCGGTTTGGTCACCACGTAGAGTTGGTCGCGGGGCACGTCGGAAATCGGCAACAGTTCGCCCGGTCTGGGGCGCAGCGCCGCAGTTACCGACGGCGGGTAGCGAATGACCGCCGTTCCGAGTGGCCAATGGACCGCAGAAGGGGTCAGCCATGACAAAGAGTCTGCCAGGCGCGCCGGCTCTCAACCTTGGGGCAAAAGCCGCGCCGATGCGGTGGACGAGCCGCTTACAGGGCAAGATCGCCACCGTCGGGACCAAGGTCATTCCGTGGATCCCGGATCCCGCCAAGCGGGCGCTGTCGGGTGGTCGTTCGGTGATCGTCGACGGCAACACGCTCGATCCCACCCTGCAGCTGATGCTGCAGGGTCTGCGCCTCGCCGGCATCGACGGCCTGGCCGTGGACGACGACCCGGCCGCCTCCCGCGCCCAGATGCGCGAGACGATCCTGCAGCTTCCCGGCCCGCAGATCCACGTCGACGTCGACGAGCTGTCGATACCGGGCCCCGCAGGTGACATCCCGGCTCGCCACTACCGCCCCGCCGGCGACGCGCCCGCGCCGCTGCTGGTCTTCTACCACGGGGGTGGCTGGGCGATCGGCGACCTGGACACTCATGACGCCCTGTGCCGGTTGACCTGCCGCGACGCCGGTGTCCACGTGCTGTCGATCGACTACCGGCTGGCGCCCGAGCATCCGGCACCGGCCGGGCTGGACGACGCCTACGCCGCCTTCCTGTGGGCCCACGAGCACGCCGCCGAGCTCGGCGCGATTCCGGGGCAGGTCGCGGTCGGCGGAGACAGCGCGGGAGGCAACCTGGCGGCGGTGGTGTGCCTGCTGGCCCGCGATCGGGGCGGGCCGCTTCCGGTGCTGCAGTGGCTGCTCTACCCGAGGACCGACTTCACCGCACACACCCGGTCGATGAGCCTGTTCGCCACCGGATTCTTCCTGACCAAGCGGGATATGGACTGGTTCCACGCCCAATATCTGCGGGGCACGGACTTGGATCCGGCAGATCCGCGGTTATCGCCGTTGCTGGCCGACTCGCTGTCCGGGCTGCCGCCGGCGCTGATCTCGGTCGCGGGGTTCGACCCGTTGCGCGACGAGGGCGAGAGCTACGCGACGGCGCTGCGGGCGGCCGGCACTCCGGTCGACCTGCGTTACATGGGCTCGCTGACGCACGGCTTCACCAATTTGTTCCCGCTGGGAGGCGGCAGCGCTGAGGGCACGACCGAGCTGATCTCGGCGCTGCGAGCGCACCTGACCCGGGTCTGAGCTTGCTGTTCGCCGGCGCCGGTACTCTAGAGGCGCCGCCGCCCTATTGCGGTCGGGACAAGCAGACACCGAAGGATCAGCAAACCTGTGGCCGACAAAAAGAAGCGTCCCCAGCAGCGACTCGACCTGAAGAACCCGGACGGCAAATTCGGCCGGTTGATCCAGATCGGGGGCACCGCGATCGTGGTGATCTTCCTGGTCTCCGTCGTCTTCTACATCGTGACGTCGAACAAAGACAAGAAGCCGCCCACGCCGGCCGCCGGCGCCGGCCAGGTGGACACGGTGCGGGTGCAGACGGACAAGCTGGTCACCAAGCCCGGGACGACCGACCCCAAAGCCGTGATGTTGATGTACGAGGATTTTCTCTGCCCGGTCTGCGGTGATTTCGAGCGGTCCTTCGGGCCGACGGTGGCCAGGCTGATCGACATCGGCGCCATTGCCGGCGACTACGCAATGTTGGCCATTCTCGATGACCCAGTGACCCACAACGACTATTCGTCACGTGCGGCCGCAGCGGCCCTGTGCGTGAACGACGAGTCCAACGACGCGTTCCGCCGTTTCCACACCCACCTGTACAAAAAGGGCGTCCAACCCGCCGAGGGCAGCCGCAGCTTTCCGGACAACGCGTGGCTGATCGAAAACGCGCGCGAGTCCGGTGTCAATGTCGGGCCCGGCGCCAAGGTCCCGGACTGCATCAACAGCGGCAAGTACCTCGGCAAGGTCGCCGGGGCCGCCGCGGCCGCCAAGGTGAGAGAAACCCCGACGATCCTGATCAACGGCGAGCGGTATTACCCGTCGAATCCGCAGGATCTCGTCGCCAAGATCAAGGCGATCGTGGGAGACGTGCCGGGCATTGACACGGCCGCCGCTCCCGCGGCGTCGTGACCGCTTCGGCGGCGGCCGAACCCGGCGAAGCAACGGCCGAGGCGCCAGTTGCGGCCCGCTCGGCGCGGGTGCCCGCGAGCAGCGCCTGGGCTGTGCTGATCGCGGGGGTGGTCGGCTTGGCGGCCTCGCTGACGCTGACGGTGGAAAAGATCGACATCCTGATCAACCCGTCGTATCGGCCGTCGTGCAACTTGAACCCGATCCTGTCGTGCGGTTCGGTGATGGTCCGGCCGCAGGCGTCGGTACTGGGGTTTCCCAACCCGCTGCTGGGCATCGTCGCGTTCACCGTGGTGCTGGTAACCGGGGTGCTAGCGGTATCGAAAGTCGCTCTGCCCCAATGGTATTGGGTTGGCCTGCTGATCGGGACCCTGGCCGGTGTGGGCTTCGTGCACTGGCTGATCTTCCAGAGTCTGTACCGCATCGGAGCGCTGTGCCCGTACTGCATGGTGGTCTGGGTGGTCACCATCTCGTTGCTGGTGGTGGTCGCGTCCATCGTGTTTCGTCCGTTGCTCGAAAGCGGTACCAGCCGGGTCAGCGCGGTGGGACGGGTGTTCTACCAATGGCGATGGTCGTTCGCGACGTTGTGGTTCACTGCGGTGTTCCTGCTGATCATGGTGCGATTCTGGAACTATTGGTCGACACTTCTGTAAACGTGCCGAAAGCAAACGCGACGGCGAGGGCAAGGGGCCGCAGATGATCTCGAAAGTGCTGGTGGCCAATCGCGGCGAGATCGCGATCCGCGCCTTTCGGGCGGCCTACGAGCTGGGTATCGCCACGGTGGCCGTCTATCCGTACGAGGACCGCAATTCGCAGCACCGGCTCAAGGCCGACGAGTCCTACCAGATCGGCGAGACCGGTCACCCGGTGCGCGCCTACCTGTCGGTCGACGAAATCGTCGACACCGCGTTGCGCGCAGGCGCCGACGCGGTCTACCCCGGCTACGGCTTCCTGTCGGAGAACCCGAATTTGGCCGCGGCGTGCGCGGCCGCGGGCATCACCTTCGTCGGCCCCGGCGCCGACGTGCTGCGCCTGACCGGAAACAAGTCCCGGGCCATCGCCGCGGCGCGCGAAGCCGGCCTGCCGGTACTGAGGTCGTCGGCACCGTCGGCCTCGGTCGACGAGCTGGTGTCGGCCGCGACGGCAATGCGGTTTCCGTTGTTCGTCAAGGCGGTTGCCGGTGGTGGTGGGCGGGGCATGCGCCGGGTCACCGACCCCGCCGCGCTGGCCGAGGCGATCGAGGCAGCCAGCCGAGAAGCCGAATCCGCGTTCGGGGACCCGACGGTCTACCTCGAGCAGGCGGTGCTCAAGCCGCGCCACATCGAGGTGCAGATTCTGGCGGACAACTACGGCAACGTGATTCACCTCTACGAGCGCGACTGCAGCGTGCAGCGCCGCCACCAGAAGGTCATCGAGCTGGCGCCCGCACCGAACCTGCGCCCCGAGTTGCGCGACAAGATGTGTTCCGACGCCGTCGCTTTCGCCCGGCACATCGGCTACAGCTGCGCCGGTACGGTGGAGTTTCTGCTGGCCGAAGACGGCGAGTACGTCTTCATCGAGATGAATCCGCGCATTCAGGTCGAGCACACCGTGACCGAGGAGATCACCGACGTCGACCTGGTCTCCAGCCAGTTGCGCATCGCCTCCGGGGAGACACTCGACGGCCTGGGTCTGCGGCAGGAGGACATCCGGCCGCACGGCGCGGCACTGCAGTGCCGGATCACCACCGAGGACCCGGCCAACGGCTTTCGGCCCGACACCGGCCGGATCAGCGCGCTACGTACCCCCGGCGGTGCCGGAATCCGCCTGGACGGCAGCACCAACCTGGGCGCCGAGATCAGTGCACACTTCGACTCCATGCTGGTCAAGCTGACCTGTCGGGGCCGCGACCTCGCTACCGCGGTGGCGCGGGCGCGCCGGGCGATAGCGGAGTTCCGGATCCGCGGGGTCTCGACGAATATCCCGTTCCTGCAAGCGGTTCTGGACGACCCCGACTTCCAGGCCGGCCGCATCACCACGTCGTTCATCGACGAACGACCGCAATTGACCACCGCGCGCGCGTCGGCCGACCGCGGCACCAAGATCCTCAACTATCTGGCCGATGTCACCGTCAACCATCCGCACGGCGCGCGGCCGGCCACGGTGTACCCGCACGACAAGCTGCCCGACATCGATCTGGAGGTGCCCCCGCCCGCCGGGTCCAAGCAACGTCTGGTCGAGCTGGGGCCGGAGGGTTTCGCGCGTTGGATGCGGGAGTCGCCGGCGGTGGGCGTCACCGACACGACGTTCCGGGACGCCCACCAATCGCTGCTGGCGACCCGGATACGCACCAGCGGCCTGGTGATGGTGGCGCCGTATATCGCGCGCACGGTGCCGCAGCTGCTGTCCATGGAGTGCTGGGGCGGTGCGACGTACGACGTGGCGCTGCGCTTCCTCAAAGAGGATCCCTGGGAGCGGCTGGCAGCGCTGCGTGAGGCGATGCCCAATATCTGCCTGCAGATGCTGTTGCGGGGCCGCAACACGGTCGGTTACACGCCGTATCCGGAACTCGTCACGTCGGCGTTCGTAGCAGAGGCGACGGCCACCGGCATCGACATTTTCCGTATCTTCGACGCGCTCAACAACGTCGAGGCGATGCGCCCGGCCATCGACGCTGTGCGCGAAACCGGTTCTGCGATAGCGGAAGTCGCGATGTGCTACACGGGTGATCTGGCCGATCCAGGCGAGAACCTCTACACCCTGGACTACTACCTGAAGCTGGCCGAGCAGATCGTGGACGCCGGCGCGCACGTGCTAGCCATCAAGGACATGGCCGGGCTGCTGCGGCCGCTGGCGGCAAAGGCGTTGGTGGGTGCGCTGCGCAGTCGCTTCGAGCTGCCGGTGCACGTGCACACTCACGACACTCCGGGCGGTCAGCTGGCGAGCTACGTGGCCGCCTGGCAAGCCGGCGCCAATGCCGTCGACGGCGCGGCCGCCCCGATGGCCGGAACCACCAGCCAGCCCGCGCTGAGCTCGATCGTCGCCGCCGCCGCGCACACCGACTACGACACCGGCCTGTCGCTGTCCGCGGTGTGCGCGCTGGAGCCCTACTGGGAGGCGTTGCGAAAAGTGTACGCGCCCTTCGAATCCGGCCTGCCCGGGCCGACCGGCCGGGTCTATCGGCACGAGATCCCGGGCGGCCAGTTGTCGAACCTGCGTCAGCAGGCCATCGCGCTGGGGTTGGGAGACCGGTTCGAGGAGATCGAGGATGCATACGCCGGTGCCGATCGGATACTGGGCAGGCTGATCAAGGTGACCCCGTCCTCGAAGGTGGTCGGTGACCTGGCACTGGCGCTGGTCGGCGCCGGGATAACCGCAGACGAATTCGCTTCCGAACCAGCACGATTCGACATCCCGGAATCGGTGATCGGGTTCCTGCGCGGCGAACTGGGTGACCCGGCCGGCGGCTGGCCCGAACCGCTGCGGACGGCGGCGCTGGCCGGCCGCGCGCCCGCCAAGCCCACCCAGCAGCTGACGGCGGGCGACGAGGCCGCGCTGTCCTCGGCCGGACCCGAGCGGCAGGCCGCCCTGAACCGCCTGTTATTTCCCGGCCCGACAAAGGAATTCGAGGAGCACCGGGAGAACTACGGCGACACATCGCAATTGTCGGCCAATCAGTTCTTCTACGGCCTGCGGCAAGGCGAAGAGCACAAGGTGAAGCTGGAGCGCGGCGTCGAGCTGCTGATCGGGCTGGAGGCCATCTCCGAACCCGACGAGCGCGGCATGCGGACGGTGATGTGCATCATCAACGGGCAGTTGCGCCCGGTGCTGGTGCGCGACCGCAGCATCGCGAGCGCGGTCCCGGCCGCCGAGAAGGCCGACCGCGGCAATCCCGGACACATCGCCGCGCCGTTCGCCGGGGTGGTCACCGTGTC
>NZ_DATJYB010000196.1:0-30497 GCF_035499775.1 Mycobacterium sp.
GATCCTGGACTTCGCCCGGGTGCCGGCGAACATGATGCCGGCGATGTTCACCTGTGGACGCACAGCCGGATGGTGCGCGCACATTCTCGAGCAGAAACGACTCGGCAAGCTGGTCCGTCCGTCGGCCATCTACGTCGGGCCGGGTCCGCGCAGCCCGGAGTCTGTCGTCGGCTGGAACCGGGCACTCACCACCGCATAAGCCGCCCGGGTACAGCGAAATCTTCGTCGTCGCAGGCGGTCCAATAGCCTAAGGCCCGCCCCTTTTTCTCCCTAACTCCTGGCCCGTTGCTACAGCCGGCTTCTTGTACGTCCCAAACAGCCTGTCTCCGTATGTCATCACCACAGATAAGTTGGTGGGACGCCTTTCGGAATGATGCAATTCGTGGGCGGACGCGGCCGGCAGCAACCAGCGGGGATAGAACTTCATGTCATAGCCGCTGTGCGTGATCACCATTGCGGTTGTGTTCGCCACCGCGTACGCGACCACCACGAGCGGATGCGCCCCGAGCACCAACGGCGGAACGTACAGGCACAGCATCACCATCAAGCCCTCAGCGGGGTGCACGACGAAGTTGGTCCAAATGGTCAGGGGCGACTGCACGCGGTGGTGCATGTAGTGCACCTTCTGGAACACGAAGCGGTTGCCGTGCTCTAGCCGGTGCCACCAATAGGTCAGAAATTCACCGATCACCATGAAGCAACCGAGCTGGCTGACGAATGCCACCAATGTCGGTGCGGCGGTGGGCACTTCGTCCACCCAAGGCCGGAATATCCGATGCAGAATGAAGAAGAGTACGGCTGCACCGACATAAGTCGACATGATGCGGAACCCCAGCTTGCACGCGGCCGTCGCCGAGATCCTCTGGTAAACGGCGACGTCGAAAACCGAGTAGACGACGCCGGTCAGCAACACCACTGCGACAACCACGGGCAGGAAATACAGCGGGAACTCGAAGAATCCCACGCCCAAATGATCCAACGTCCAGTTCCAAATCGGTTGTAAGAGTGAGTGATTCAAGGGTCCTCTACTAGCCGTCGTGACCGGTACCGGTCAGCAGGCGGTGGGCCGCCAGCCGCAGTTCCGTAATGCATTGCTCGACGGTGATGTCGCCGACGCCGAGCAGCGCCAGATCGGCAAAAAAGACCCGGCCGAGCACCGTTAGTGCCGGGTCAAGGGACAGTGACTCGGGCACGTTTTCGACCGCGCCGCCCAACAGATCCAGGAACATCTGACGTACACCCAAGCGAAACTGGTCGGCGACCGGGCCCTGTGCCAGCACCGAGGCCATGGTGGCGCGAACCATGGGCAGATCCGAGGCGGCTTCCCGCACCACTTGCTCGATGGCAACGTCGACGGCGGCAACCGGTTCGATCGCCGCCGCGATGGCCTGCGGGATGCGCTGGGCGACTTCGTGACCCCAGGCCAGGGCGGCCTCGCAGACCACGTGTTCTTTGGATGCGAAATACCGGTACGTCGTCGCCCGCGATACGCCGGCGGTTGTCGCGATCAGCTCCATCGCCACGCCTTCATGGCCATGCTCGCGGATCAGCTGCCGAGCGGCCTGCAGGAGCCGCGCACGAACTTCCAACTGGCGCGCATCCAGCGTGCGATGGATGGTCAACGTCGTTGCGCTCATTCGGGCGTCCCTATGCGGTCGCGATACCAATGTTGATACAGTTGTCTCATCTATGATCGATACATTTGTATCAGCTGCTGTGTCAGTTCGCAAGCAGGTTGTTCAATGCCTGTCGGCCCGAGGGACTCAAGAACCGGGTGGACAACTCACGTCGCGGTAGGCCATGAAGCAGCGGCACGAACCAAAACTTGTCGGTGCCCCGCGGTTGAATGGCCCCCGTGCGATGACTTCTCGTCGCGCGTCCGGTCTATATCCGTGAGCCCGGGTCAAGGGTTGGCCCGGGATACCGACAGCAAGGAGACCACAGTGCCGATCAACGTCGAACCCGCCGTCACCCCGCACCTCGTCGTCGGCGACGCCCCTGCCGCGATCGATTTCTACGTCAAGGCTTTTGGCGCGGAGGAACTCGGCCGAGTGCCAGGGCCCGACGGCAGACTGGTCCACGCGGCGGTGCGCATCAATGGTTCCCTGGTGATGCTCAACGACGACTTTCCGGAGATGTGCGGTGGCAAATCGATGACTCCGACGTCACTGGGTGGAACCCCGGTCACGATCCATCTGACCGTCGATGACGTCGACGCCAAGTTCCAGCGCGCGCTTGACGCCGGCGCCACGGTCGTGGCCCCGCTGGACGACCAATTCTGGGGAGACCGCTACGGCGTAGTCGCCGACCCGTTCGGCCACCACTGGTCGCTGGGACAGCCGGTGCGCGAAGTCAGCCCGGAGGAGCTCCAGGCGGCGATGGCCGGTCAGGGAGCTAGCTGACCGACAGTTCGCGCAGCCGATCCCCGAGTCGGCGTCGCAACGGCGGCGCCGGCTGGGGTGTGGCGGCGGCAGCCAGCATGTCGGCCACATTCGTGAACTTGTTGCGCGGCCGGCCGTCGTCACTGCCCCGGGCAATTTCGGCGGCGTCGATGGCGCGCCATCCCGCCGAGTCCACGGCGTCGGGTTGACGAGCCCGCACCAGCTTGTTCAGCGCCGGACCTTTGGCCACCGGATCGGCCAGCTTGCCCGCGTTGTAGTCGGCCACCAGCGCCTGCACGGTTTGCAGCGAGCAGGACTTGTTGGTGCCGATGAAGCCGGTCGGCCCGCGCTTGATCCAGCCCGCGACATAGGTGCCGGGCACCGGTCGGCCGGAACCGGGGTCGACGACGCGACCGCCGTCGTTCGGCACGATGGCCGCCGTCTCGTCGAACGGCAGACCGCGAATGGGTTTGCCACGGTAGCCAATTGACGTCAGCACCAGGCCCGCGGCGAATTGGCGCTGTTGCTCGGTCCCGGTGACCGAGAACTCCACCCCGGTCGCACGCTGCTCCCCCAGGACCGCCTTGGGAGTGAGCTGGTATGCCAGCCGGATTCGCGGGCCCGACGCCGGTGCCGACGCGTCACCGAGTTTGCTCAAGATCTCGAGCTTGTTCTTGGTCAGCGGGTCGGAAACGGTCGCCAGATCACGGGCCACCAGCTCGTGGTCACCAGCGTCGAGCACCACGTCAGACGCGGCCGTGAGCCCGATCAGCTCGGGCAAGGTGAACGCCGACTGCGCGGGCCCGCGCCGGGCTGCGATGACCACCTCACGCACCGCCGAGCCCCGCAAGGCCTCGAGCGCATGGTCGGAGATATCGGTGCCGGCCAGGTCGTCCTGGGCGGCGGTGAGGATGCGGGCCACGTCGAGGGCCACGTTGCCGTTGCCGATGATCACGACCCGCTCGTGGCTGAGATCGACCGGCAGGTCGGTGAACTCGGGATGCCCGTTGATCCAGGCGACCAACTCGGTGGCGGTTCCGGTACCGGGCAACCCCATTCCGTCGATCTCCAGCCGACGGTCGTCGGGCGCGCCGACCGCGTAGAGCACGGCGTGGTGGTGGGCCAACAGGTCGGCGTGGCTCAGGTGCTTGCCGACCTCGACGTTGAGATAGAACCGAAAGCGGCGATGACCGGACACGCGGTCGAAAAGCCGGGTGACCCGCTTGGTGCTCTGGTGATCGGGCGCCACCCCGGCGCGCACCAGCCCGTAGGGCGTCGGCAGCTTCTCGAAGACGTTGACGCGTACGCCTTGTTGGACCAACAGCTCGTCGGCGGCGTACATCGCCGCGGGCCCGGACCCCACGATGGCGACCGTCAGCGGCCGAGTGCGTCCCCGCACCTCGGCGGCGGGGAGCACCGGGGCCAGCTTGGAGGACGGCGGCAGCTTCACGTCGGCGGGCCGCTCCGGATAGAACGACGCGTTGATCTCGACGAACGGCAGTTGCTTGGGCTCCAGTTTGGTGTCGGGTGCGATCGCGCCGACCGGGCAGGCACTCACACAGGCACCGCAGTCCACGCAGGCCACCGGATCGATGTAGAGCATCTCCGACGTCGCGTACCCCGGCTCATCCGGAGACGGGTGGATGCAATTCACCGGACATGCGAAGACGCATGACCCGTCATTGCAGCACGACTGAGTAATAACGTGCGCCATTAGCAGTTAGACCTCAGAAAATTCGCGCAGTCACGCAGCCGGGCTAGCGGCCAGGTGCTGGCGCTGCGGCTCGCTGCGGTAGCGCGACGGCTTGCCGTTGATCTTGCACATCCGCCACGCCAGCAGCGCAACCGGATTCATCAGCCCGGTGTCGTAGGCAAGCATCCGGACGTCGGCGAACATGTCGCGCAGCCATTTTCGGGAATCCGCAGACCCGAAGAACAGCTCCCTCTTGACCTCGCGCGGTATGTCGAACTTCCGCCAGAACTCCGAAGGCGGAATCAGGATCGCTCGGCACAATTTGCGCATCGTTATCGGCAAGTACAGCGAGATCCAGAATCGCTTCATCGGGCTCATCTGCGGCAACCGCTTCCGCAGGTACTCGTGGGCGAATGAGATGTGTCGTGCTTCCTCGGCCACGTGGATAGCCATCACCCGATCCATGATCGGATGCACCGCCCTGTCCTCGCGCAGAATGTTCTTCTGGGTGTGGTCGATCGGTTCCTCCCCGGCGAGCACGCCGATGAAGAACAGCACCGGCACCGCACCGGCCACCAGCGGCACGAACTGCGACGCCCAGCGCAGCCGGCGCGGCATCCCCGGGACGTCCGCTCCGATGCGGTTGATCATCTCCTGGAACATCATGGTGTGGTTGCACTCTTCGACAGCTTCGTGCAGGCAGTACCGATATTCCGGTGACCCGTTCGGCATCCAGAACGCGTAGCCCATCAGTCCGCGGATCAGGACCGATTCGAAGTGCAGCCCGACCTTGGCCACGTTGGCCTGGCGCCACATTCCGATCTCGATCTTGCGCTCTTGTGACTGCGCCAGGTACCAAGGGTGGCGGCCCAACGGGTCGGTGTTGGGCAGGATCCACCGGGGATCGTTGTCCGTGACCGCGAACTCCGGCGAGTCCCACTCGATATCGGTGTACGGGTTGAAGCACCGCCGCACAGACCCCTCGGACAATGTGGCGAGCATCTCGACGTACTCGGCGTCGTCGCGCACCTCCATGTTGCGGCGCCAGCGCCGAATCAGTCGCGTCCTGGCCATTCGAAGCCTCCCCCATGAGGTTTGCATGACAACGTTACCCGAGACGGTACCGGCGGTACCGCGAATTCACCAGATCCGTCCGAAGCAGTGTGGGCTGACCAGTGGTCAGCCTCTCAATGTGGGCTAATTCACAAAAATAGCCTGTTCAAAGCCTATTCGTCGAGGAGTTCGCGGGCTTTGTCGAAGAGGACCTCCCGCTCGTTGAGCGAGGGATCTGCGACCACCAAATCGAGTAGCGCGTCGAGCAGCCTGCCTAATGGGGGGCCAGGCGCCATGCCGAGCTCAGCGATGAGATCGTGCCCATTGACCTGGAGCTGACGCATCTCGAGCGGGGGGTCGGCGGCCACGACGCGCGCCACATGTGCCTTCAGGGCCTCCAACACCGCCAAACCCGCCGCCTTGTCGCGACCCTTTCCGCACACGTCGGCCGCGTTGATGAGGTAGAGATCCTCGACTCGCTCTGGGCCCACCCGCCTCATCCAGCGGCGCACGGCGGCATCGCTCCAGTCTGAATACATGATCAGGTGGTGGCGGACGAGTCCGACGACGCGAGCCTTGTCCTCATTGGAGAACCGCAAGCGCGCGAGGATCGGCTCGGCGATCTCGGCGCCGATGCGCTCGTGACCGTAAAAGGTCCAATCGCAAGTCTTTGCGGACCAGGCGCGGGTGCGGGGCTTGCCGACGTCGTGCAGGAGCGCCGCGAGGCGAACGATCGGGTCGCCGGTGCACGCGTCCGCGGCTTCCATCCCATGCCGCCACACGTCGTAAGCGTGGTACTTGTTCTGCTCCATGCCCACGCTCTCCAGCAGCTCGGGGCACGTGACGTCGAGGATCCCGGTGCGACGCATGACCTCGAAGGCCAGTGAGGGTCGGCGCGCCTTCATCGTCTTGATCCACTCGTCGCGCACCCGCTCGGGCGCGACCTTGCGATAGGTGGACAGTGTCGGCGCGATCGCGGCCTCGGTCGCAGCATCGAGATGCAGTTCGAGCGTCGCAGCAAAGCGCGCGGCGCGCAGCACCCGCAACCCGTCCTCGGAGAACCGCTGGAAGGGATCGCCGACAGCGCGCAGAACGGAGGCTGCGAGGTCCGCGCGGCCGTGGAACGGATCGATGAGTCGGCCGTCGCGCAGGTCCACAGCGATGGCGTTGATGGTGAAATCGCGGCGCGCGAGGTCGGCGGTGATG
Source organism: Mycobacterium sp. (assembly GCF_035499775.1). Classification (GTDB taxonomy): domain Bacteria; phylum Actinomycetota; class Actinomycetes; order Mycobacteriales; family Mycobacteriaceae; genus Mycobacterium. Next base: position 6,334 of record NZ_DATJYB010000196.1, read on the forward strand.
TCGTCGACGAAGTGGACGGTGTCGGGTCGCCGGCCGTCGGAGTAGCCCGATTCGCCGCGCAGCGTGGTCACCTCGTAGTGCGCGTCGTCGGTCACGACGGTCACGGTGCCGTGCTCGATGCCAGTGGGAACCGCGCGGGGGAAGATCCGAAGCAGCTCGTCGGGAGGTGCGTCAGTGCACAGATCCCAGTCGTTGACAGAACGCCCCAGCAGCAGATCGCGCACGCAGCCACCGACGATCCAGGCCCGCTTGCCCTCGGCAAGCAACCGCGTGCTGAGCGCGAAGACACCTTCGGGGACCAGTGCGCGCGAAATGCTGGCGGCGGTGTTAGCCATGGGGCCCAAGTTTATTGCTCACGTGGGGTACAAACGGCCCGCTGCGTCGGCGCGACCAGACCGCTCACTACCCTGGTGATCATGGCTGAGCCGCTTCAGATACCCGCTGACATCAAACCCCGCGACGGCCGCTTCGGGTCCGGTCCGTCCAAGGTCCGCCCCGAGCAGTTGCAGGCGCTGAGCACCACCGCTGCCGCGCTGTTCGGCACGTCGCACCGGCAGGCGCCGGTGAAGAACCTGGTGGGACGGGTGCGCTCGGGGCTGGCCGACCTTTTCTCCATCCCGGACGGCTACCAGGTCATCCTGGGCAATGGCGGTGCGACGGCGTTCTGGGACGCCGCGGCGTTCGGGCTGATCGACAAGCGCTCGCTGCACCTGACCTACGGCGAGTTCAGCTCGAAGTTCGCCTCCTGCGTCGTCAAGAATCCGTTCATCGACGACCCGATCATCATCAAGGCCGATCCGGGCAGCGCACCGGAACCCAAGTCCGATCCGTCCGTCGACGTGATCGCGTGGGCGCACAACGAGACGTCGACCGGGGTCGCGGTGCCGGTGTGCCGCCCGGCCGGCTCGAATGACGCCCTGGTCGTCATCGACGCGACCTCGGGCGCCGGCGGCCTGCCGGTCGACATCGCCGACACCGACGCCTACTACTTCGCGCCGCAGAAGAACTTCGCCAGCGACGGCGGCCTCTGGCTGGCCATCATGAGCCCGGCCGCGCTGGCCCGGGTCGAATCCATCGCCGGTTCCGGCCGCTGGGTCCCGGACTTCCTGTCGCTGCCGATCGCCGTCGAGAACAGCCTGAAGGACCAGACGTACAACACGCCCGCGATCGGCACCCTGGTGCTGCTGGCCGAGCAGCTCGACTGGATGCTGGGCAACGGCGGCCTGGACTGGGCGGTCAAGCGCACGGCGGACTCGTCGCAGCGGTTGTACTCGTGGGCGCAGGAACGGCCCTACACCACACCGTTCGTCGCCGACCCCGCGCTGCGTTCCCAGGTAGTGGGCACGATCGACTTCGTCGACGACATCGATGCGGCAGCCGTCGCCAAGACCTTGCGGGCCAACGGCATCGTCGACACTGAGCCGTATCGCAAACTCGGCCGCAACCAGCTGCGGGTCGCGATGTTCCCGGCGGTTGAACCCGACGACGTCAGCGCACTGACCGAGTGCGTCGACTGGGTGGTCGAGCGCCTCGCCACCTAGGGAAGGTACCCCCGGCCCGGCATGCCCCCGCGTGTCAGCGAGGTTAACGGCGTTTGTCGCACTAGAGTGCGCACCTATCAGGTCCGTGCTGACCTGCACGGAGCCTGCTAGGAGATGCCATGCGGGAACTCAAAGTGGTCGGGCTCGACGCCGCCGAGAAAAACATCATCTGCGAGGGCGACAATCCCGCGGAAAAGTTCACGCTCCCGGCCGATGACCGACTGCGGGCGGCCCTGAGCGGCGACCTGACAGAACCTCAACCTCAGCAACCACACCTCGACATCGAAGTCACCAACATGCTGAGTCCGAAAGAAATTCAGGCCCGCATCCGCGCGGGCGCGTCCGTCGAGCAGGTGGCCGCGGCGTCGGGCTCCGATATCGCCCGGGTTCAACGGTTCGCCAACCCGGTGCTGCTGGAGCGCTACCGCGCCGCGGAGCTGGCGACGGCCGCTCACCCGCTGCTCGCCGACGGGCCCGCGGTGTTGACGCTGCTGGAGACCATCGCGGCCTCGCTGCTGACGCGCGGCCTCGAACCCGACCGCCTCAGCTGGGACGCATGGCGCAACGAAGACAGCCGCTGGACGGTGCAGCTGACCTGGAAGGCAGGCCGTTCCGAGAATCGCGCGCACTTCCGCTTCACCCCTGGCGCGCACGGCGGGGTCGTCACCGCGATCGACGACGGGGCCAGCGAGCTGATCGACCCGGACTTCAAACCACCGCTGCGGCCACTGGCGCCGGTGGCCCACATCGACTTCGAGGAGCCGGCCAAGCCGGCCGAGCCCAAACAGGAAAAACCGGAGCAACCGGCTACCAGCCGACGCAGCAAACCGGCCGTTCCGGCCTGGGAGGACGTGCTGCTCGGGGTGCGCTCGGGCAGACAGCGCTAAGCAGCCCCCGACGACGTCAGCGCCAGCAACGCCAGCCACGCCCCCGCGACGCCGACGCCTGCGCCCAGCACAAACCACCGGAGTACCGGCGTGCGCCGCCAGCCCCACACCGTCGGCGCGAGTCCCCCGACGGCCACGACGTTGAGCCCGACGGCCAGCAGCGGATGCACCCTGATCAGTCCGAGGCTGAGCACCACAATCGCGGCACCGGTGACCGCGGCGACGAAACCGGCCACCGTCAAACCGGTTCCCCACGGCTCGATTTGGTGGCGCTCGTCAGTCACGCGCCGAGCCTAACCCGCTCGTAGAAGGCCAGCGCCGCAGCGGTCGCGACGTTGAGCGAGTCGGTACCCCGCGACATCGGGATCCGCACCCGCACGTCGCTGCGCCGCAGTGCGGCCGCCGTCAGTCCCGGGCCCTCGGCGCCCACCAGCACCGCAATCCGCTCATCGCGGACGGCCGCCATCGCCTCCGACAGCGGGCGGGCATCGCCGTCCGGGGTCATCGCCAACAACCGGAAGCCGTCTTGCTTCAGTTTCACCAGGTCGGCGGGCCAATCGGTGGCCCGTGCATACGGCACCAGCAATGCATGCCCCATGGACACCCGCACCGCGCGGCGGTACAGCGGGTCAGCGCAGCCGCTGCCGAACACCATCGCATCCACGCTCAGCCCCGCCGCGTTGCGGAAGATCGAGCCCAAGTTCTCGTGGTCGTTGACGCCTTCGAGCACCGCGACGGTACGGGCGCCGTCGACCACCTCGGCAATGCTGGGCTCCGGCACCCGCCGGGCGGCGGCCAGCACCCCACGGTTGAGGTGGAAGCCGACCACCCGCGCCATAACATCGGCGGCGACCCGATAGTAGGGGGCCTGGGGTGCGCCGGCCAGATCTTCGGTGAGCTCGGCCAGCCTGCGGTCGGTACCCAGCAGCGCAAACGGGGTGAACCGGGACGCCAGCATCCGCTGCACGACCAGCACACCCTCGGCGATCACCAGCCCTTTGCCGGTCGGCAGGTCGGGACGACGGTCGACGCTGTTCAGGTCGCGGAAATCGTCGAGCCGCGGATCGTCGGGATCTTGGACGTCCACGACGCCCAGAACGTCGCTCACGGGCGTAGGTCGGCCCTGTCATCCACTAGGGCCAACATCAGATCGGCGGCGCTGCGCAGGATGTCGCGCTGCTCGTTGTCCAGCGTCGCCAACCGCTCGGCCAGCCACTCCTGGCGGGCACGACGGGCGGCCTTGACCAACTCAGCCCCGGACTCCGACACCGAAACCAGCACCTGGCGGCCGTCGACGGGGTGTGGGGCGCGATCGACGAAACCCATGTCGGCCAGGGAGGCAACCACCCGCGTCATCGACGGCGGCCGGACGCGTTCCCGAATCGCCAGCGCGCCGGGCGTCATCGCCCCCTCGTTTGCCAAAGTCGTCAGCACCGACAGCTGCGACAGCGAAACCGGCGACTGCGGATTGCGAAACCGCAGTTGTCGGGCCAGCCGCATGACGGCCAACGACAAGTCGCTGGCCAGGCGGGCATCGCTGTCAGGCACAGCGCGAGGTTACAACGGAACCCGCGAACGGACACTAGAAATGACAACGACGGACTTCAACCCATTACGCGGCGCGGCACACTTTGACCGGCGAAAAGCATCCACCGATTGACCACAGTCGGCTCAAGTCGTGAGTGCGGCCGTTGCGGTCGCCAGGCTAGATTGATCGCGATGCCTGCCGACTCTGACCAGAACATCGAGCCACCCCCGCTGCCGGACACGCTGCTCAAGGTGTGGCCGGTCATCGCGGTCGGCGCGCTGGGCTGGCTGGTCGCAGTGGCCGTCGCGTTCCTGGTACCGACCCTGGCAAGTTGGCGTCCGGTGGCATTGGCCGGGCTCGCCGTCACAGGGGTCGGGACCAGCATTTTCTTATGGCAGCTCGCCGCTGCCCGTCGCGGCGCACGCGGCGCGCAATCCGGACTCGAAACCTTTCTCGACCCGAAATAGCTTGCCCAAAGCCATTCGATAACTACGCATTTCCGGGAGGACCAGTGGTAGCCCCACTATTGCAAGCACAGGTCGACATCGACGCGCCGGCCTCGAAAGTCTGGGCGTTGATAACCGATTTTCGGCGAATGCCGGAATGGAGCCCGCAATGCCGCTGGATGAAGCCTTTCGGCCCGGTGCGCCAGGGCACTCGCACCCTCAACTTCAACCGTCGCAATCGCTTGTTCTGGCCCACGACGTGCACCGTCATCGAGGTCATCCCGGAGAAGAAGCTGGCGTTCCGCGTCGACCTCAACGGCACCGTATGGAGCTATGAGCTCGAACCCAACGGCGCGGCCACCCGAGTGACCGAGACCCGGCACGCCGAAAACGGCGTCAGCGCGGTTTCGAACCTGGCTGTGAACGCGGTCCTGGGCGGGACCACAACCTTCGAACGCGAATTGCTCGACGGCATGAACACCTCGCTGGCCAACATCAAAGCCGCGGCCGAACGAGGCTAGGCGGGCGGCTCCGGTTCACTGGGCTGCACGGCCGGCGTCTCGACAATGTCGAGGATGCCGTCGTCGTACGGCTCATACGCCGGCGAGCCGATGGCCGCTGCAGCGGGTGTGTCGGAATGGGCGCCGCAGCCGTACAGCTTGTCGACGACGTGCCCGTCGGCGGAGAGCTCGTTGCCGCATACTCCGAACATGCTGCTCAGCGATCCGGCCAGGGGTAGGAAGAAGCCACAGTCGCGGCACACCCGCTTGGTAGACCGCGCCATCGCCGACGACGGACCGTAGTCGCTCTCGTGCCACCGTTCGGCGGCCTCCGCGCGGCCCCAGGCACTCATCACCCAGCGCCGGCCGAGTCCGAGCTCGACGGCAGTCTCGTCCACCAGCGGGTCACCGCTGGCGCTGTAACCGGGAACCAGCCGCGGGTCGTCCGGAGCCGGGGCGAGCAAGTCACCAGGGCTCAAATCCCCCGGCCTGACCCGCTGCTCCCACGGCACCCACTGGGGCGCCAGCAGCGCCGTCGGCCCCGGGATCAGCACCACCTCGCTGACCGTGGCGTGCTCGGCACCGGGATACCCGGCGACCACGACCGCCCACTGCCACCCGTGATAGCCGGGCAGATGCGCCAAGAACCGGTGGGTCGCGGCGGCCGGGTCCTCGTACCCGACGCCCAGGTAGTCACCCACCGTGTCGGCGCCACTGAACTCCGCGACGGCCTGCCTGGCCTGGTCAACCGCACCCGTGAGCACCGCCGCCAATGCCTCGGGCCACTCGGCCACGATGGCCTCCTCGATGGGTCCGCTCACGCTCTCCCTCTCTCCACTGCGTATCCAATACTGCCGAAAACCCGGTTCGCGAGCCACACCGGCTATCTGCAGACGCGCGGAGTCGGCATAGGACAGAATTGAACGGTGTCTGGACGGCGGCGTGATCATCCGGGAGGCGCGGCCCCCAACCCGGGCCGCCGACCCCCCGATGGACCGTTAAACCAGCACCCGGGCATGGCCAACTACCCCCCGGCCGACGACACCGACTATCGCCGGACGCGACGCCCACCGCCGATGCCCAGCGCCAATCGCTACCTCCCGCCGCTCGGCGAGCAGCAGCAACGGCCGCCACCGCGCGCCGCGCCGCCGCCACCCCCACATGGGCGGCCGCCGCTGCACGGCCCCGGTCCCACTTCCGGCGAAAGGATCACCGTCACCCGGGCCGCGGCGATGCGCAGCCGCGAAATGGGTTCCCGGATGTACTGGATGGTCCAGCGGGCCGCCACCGCCGACGGCGCGGACAAGTCCGGACTGACCGCGCTGACCTGGCCGGTGGTGGCAAATTTCGCAACCGACGCGGCGATGGCCGTCGTGCTTGCCAATACTTTGTTCTTCGCCGCGGCCAGCGCGGAGAGCAAGTCCAAGGTGGCGCTGTACCTGCTGATCACCATCGCGCCGTTCGCGGTCATCGCGCCGCTGATCGGCCCGGCCCTGGACAGGCTGCAGCACGGCCGCCGGGTCGCGCTGGCGGCGTCGTTCGCGCTTCGCACGCTGCTGGCAGTGGTGCTGATCATGAATTACGACGGCGCGCACAACAGCTTCCCGCCCTGGGTGCTGTATCCGTGCGCGCTGGCGATGATGGTGTTCTCCAAGTCGTTCAGCGTGCTGCGCAGCGCGGTGACACCCAGGGTGATGCCGCCAACCATCGACCTGGTCCGGGTCAACTCCCGGCTGACGGTTTTCGGTCTGCTCGGCGGGACCATCGCCGGCGGTGCCGTTGCCGCAGGCGTCGAGGTCGCGTGCACCAAGCTATTCCAGCTGCCCGGCGCGCTGTTCGTGGTCGTTGCGGTCACGCTGGCCGGCGCGTTCCTGTCGATGCGGATTCCGAGCTGGGTCGAGGTGACCGCAGGTGAGGTCCCGGCCACGTTGAGCTATCACCGCGACAGCCCCCACCCGCAGGTCCGGTCGCAAGGAGCCAAGAACATTGACCCGTCATTGCGACAACCGTTGGGCCGCAACATCATCACCTCGCTGTGGGGTAACTGCACGATCAAGGTGATGGTCGGCTTCCTGTTCCTGTACCCGGCGTTCGTTGCCAAGGCGCAACACGCCGGCGGCCTTGCCCAGCTTGAACTGCTCGGCATGATCGGGGCGGCAGCCGGGATCGGCAATTTCAGCGGGAACTTCATCGCCGCTCGCCTCAAATTGGGCAGGCCGGCCGTGATGGTGGTGCGCTGCGCGATCGCGGTCACCATAGTTGCCCTGGCCGCCGCCGTGGCCGACGACCGAGTGATGGCGGCAGTCGCCACCCTGATCACGTCTGGCGCCAGCGCCATCGCCAAGGCCTCGCTGGACGCCTCACTGCAGCATGATCTGCCCGAAGAATCGCGGGCGTCGGGATTCGGGCGGTCGGAGTCGACGTTGCAGCTGGCCTGGGTGCTCGGCGGCGCACTGGGTGTCCTGGTGTACACCGAGTTGGCGGTGGGGTTCACCGCGGTCAGCGCCCTGCTGATCCTGGGCCTTGCGCAGACCATCGTCAGCTTCCGCGGTAACTCGTTGATCCCCGGCCTCGGCGGCAACCGCCCGGTGATGGCCGAGCAGGAGATCACGCGACCCGGCACCATACCTTCGGGAGCACGGCAGTGAAACGCGCTGTCGCCGTGCCACTCGCGATTGTGGTGTTGCTGCTGGCGGTGGGGGCCGGGGTCGGCGCGTGGTTTTGGGCGCGCAAGCCAGGTCCGCAGCTACCTGAGATCAGCCTCTACTCACGTGGCCATCTGACCCGCGTGGGCCCCTATCAGTACTGCAACGTGCTCAACCTCACCGACTGCCAGAACCCCGAGACCGAAGGCGAATTGCGGGTCAGCACACGCTATCCGGTGCAGCTCTCGGTTCCTGACGCCATTTCCCGCGCGCCCTGGCAGCTGTTGCAGGAGTACGAAGATCCAGACAGCCGCATCACCACCTTCTTTCGCCGGGGCACGAGGCTGGCGGTCACCATCCCGACCGTCGACCCGGTGCGCGGCCGGCTTCTCGGGATCGTCGTACAGTTGCTGACGGTGGTACGCGACCAGTCCGGTGAATTACAGCCGGCCTCGCACGCGGAATGGTCCGTGCGCCTGGTCTATTGATCGGGCCGAGCTGGGGGCACTCCCGCTGCCCAGCACCGACCAACCAGCGCGAGCCACGCGCCGTCACGGCGACGAGTCCGCCGTAACGAACTTGCCCGGCGCTACGCTCCGTGACCGGCCGGCACCCGCTCGCTCTCGACCGTCGGCCCGGGCGGCGTCCCGTCCCCAAAAGGCTTTCCTCCCAACACTTCCCGACCATGCGGGGTCAGCCACCCGGACAGATCGGGTCCCTTCGGCACGATGCCGGTGGGGTTGATGTCGGCGTGCACGATGTAGTAGTGCTGCTTGATCTGGACGAAGTCGGTGGTATCGCCGAAACCCGGCGTCTGGAACAGGTCTCGGGCGTAGGCCCACAGCACCGGCATCTCGGACAGCTTGCTGCGATTGCACTTGAAATGGCCTTGGTAGACGGGGTCGAAGCGGGCCAGTGTGGTGAACAGGCGCACGTCGGCCTCAGTGATGGTGTCCCCCATCAGATATCGCTGATCGGCCAGTCGCTCGCTCACCCAGTCCAGCGCGGTGAACAGCCGATCGTAGGCGGCTTCATAGGCCTCCTGCGAGCCGGCAAAACCGCACCGATACACCCCGTTGTTGATCTCGGTGTAGATCTTGCGACTCACCTCGTCGATCTCGGCCCGCAACTCCGGGGGGTACAGCTGTGCTGCGCCGTCGCGATGGTAGGCCGTCCATTCCGTGGAGAAGTCCAGCGTGATCTGGGGGAAATCGTTGGTGACCACCGCTCCGGTGGGGACGTCGACGATCGCCGGGACGGTAATGCCTTTGGGGTAGTCGGGGAAGCGCTTGAAGTACGCGTCCTGCAGTCGCGGGATCTTGAGCACCGGGTCGACACCGCCCGGATCGAGGTCGAACGTCCAACTCCGCTGGTCATGGGTGGGGCCGCAAAACCCAATGGAGATAGCGCTTTCCAAGCCCAGCAGGCGCCGCACGATGATCGTGCGGTTAGCCCACGGACACGCCCGCGCGACGACCAGCCGGTACCGGCCGGGCTCTACCGGATAGCCGTCGCGCCCGTCGGCGGTGATGCGGGTGGTGATGTACTTTGTGTCGCGATTGAACTCACCCTTGCCGACGTAAGAACCCATGATTCACAGTTTCGCGTCGGATGGCGACACCGTCAGGAACCGCCGGGCCACGTTGGCCTCGGTGGACGGACCCGGTTCCCAGTGTGCGATCCACGGCCCGGTGCCCGCCGACTGATCGACGATCCCTTCCTCCAGCCAGGTATAGCGGCCTTCCAGCACCGCGTCGGTCAGCCGAACGTCACTGCTGTCGGTGTTGGCCCACAGCCCGTGGAACAATGCCTCGACCCGCAATGTCGCTTGCTCACAGAATGTTTCGGCCAACTCGTAGGCCTGCCGACCGACAACCGGATCCTTGCCCCGCTCAGCCTCGGCCCGGACACACGCGGCGGACATCGCGAACAGCTCCGCACCGATATCGACGATGCGTCCCAGGAATCCCTGCTTCTCCTCCAGCTTGGCCTGCCAGCGCGCCATCCCGTAGAAGGTGTTGCGGGCCAGCTTGCGGGAGGAGCGCTCGACGAACCTCAGGTGCGACGCCAGCACGCCGAACTGACTGTAAGATGTGGGGCGTTGGCCCTCACCAAAGACCAACTGCGGCAGCCACTTTGCGTAGAAGCCGCTGGCACCCACCGCCGCGGCGGCTTTTTGCCGCAGATCGGCGTCAGGCTTGGCGAGGTCGCCGGCTGCGGTCAGGTGTGCGTCGACGGCCTCCCGCGCGATGAGCAATCGCATGATTTCGCTGGATCCTTCGAAGATGCGGTTGATCCGCAGATCCCGCATCGACTGCTCCACCGGCACCGCACGCTCCCCGCGCGCCGCCAGGGATTCGGCCGTCTCGTAACCCCGGCCGCCGCGGATCTGCATCAGCTCGTCGGAGATCACCCAGGCCATCTCGCTGGACCACAACTTGGCCAGCGCCGCCTCGATCCGGATGTCGTTGCGGCCTTCGTCGGCCATCTGACCGGACAGTTCGAGCACCGCATCGAGCGCGTAGTTGGTGGCGGCGATAAACGAGATCTTCCCGGCAACCGCCTCGTGCTTGCCCAGCGGCTTGCCCCACTGCACCCGTTCGCGTGACCACTCGCGCGCGATCTTCAGCGACCACTTGGACGCTCCCGTCGCGATGGCAGGTATCGACAGCCGCCCGGCATTGAGCGTGGTCAGCGCGATCTTCAGGCCATCGCCCTCCCGGCCGATCAGGTTTTCGCGGGGAACCCGAACCCCGTGCAGCCTGGTGACGCCGTTCTCGATGCCGCGCAGTCCCATGAACTTGTTGCGCCGCTCCACGGTGATCCCGGGGGAATCGGCCTCGACGACGAACGCGCTGATACCGCCGCGGTGCCCCTCACTGCGGGGCACCCGGGCCATGACCACCAGCAGGTCGGCCACCACGCCGTTGGTGGTCCACAGCTTCACGCCCTCCAGCTCGTAGGCCTGTCCGTCCTCGATCGGGGTGGCCGTCGAAGCCAAACGCGCTGGGTCGGAGCCCACGTCGGGCTCGGTGAGCAGAAACGCCGAGATGGCGCCGGCCGCGCAGCGCGGCAGGAACTTCTGCTTCTGCTCGGGGGTCCCGGCGAGCTTCAGCGGTTCGGGCACCCCGATCGACTGATGAGCCGACAGCAGCGCACCGAGGCTGGGGTGAACGGACGACACCAACATCAGCGCGCGGTTGTAGGCAACCTGCGACATGTTCAGCCCGCCATACTCGGACGGGATCTTCATTCCGAAGCAGCCCAGCCCGGCCAGACCCTTGACGTACTCGTCGGGAATCTGCGCATCACGCTCGATCACGGCGCCGTCGACGGTGTCGAGAAACTCCCGCAGCTTCTGCAGAAACGCGCCGGTGCGCGCCTCCTCGGCGTCGGTCGGCCTGGGGAAAGGATGTATCAGCTCCAACGGAAACCGGCCAAGGAACAGCTCTTTGGCGAAAGATGGTTTGTCCCAACCGCTTTCGCGAGATTCCTCGGCGAGTGCCCGTGCTTGCTCTGCGGTCACCTGCGCTTGCTTGGCCATCGATGCCTCCTGAGTATCAGTCCTGTGCCCGTGATACCACAGCACAGAAATACCCGCTTCGGGTCCGATTTCCCAGAGGTTTTACGCGTCCGTCAGAAGTCGGCTCAGGCCTCGAACTCCCGCGCGACCGCCTTGACCACTTCGGAGACGCGCCGAGCCGTCTTGCGATCCGGGTAGCGGCCCTTGCGCAGCTCGGGCTGCACGGTGCTCTCCAGCAACGTGATCATGTCCTCGACCATGCCGTGCAACTCGTCGGGGCTGTGCTTGTGCTCAGCAGGCGCCTCGCGGCGCGTCTTGGCAAGGCTTGGAGGTGGGTCGATCAGCTTCAGACTCAGCGCCTGTGGGCCGCGACGCCCGGACGCGACTCCGAACTCCACCCTCTGCCCAGTCTTGAGCGCCTCGACACCCGCGGGCAAAGCCGACGAGCGGACATAGACGTCCTCGCCGTCCTCCTGCGACAAGAAGCCGAACCCCTTTTCGGAGTCGTACCACTTCACCTTGCCGGTCGGCACTGGTCTCACCTGCTTTGTCTGACGGATCGTTAAGATGGGCAACTGAAGAAGCGTCCCGCCGTGCGCAGGACGCAATGTGGTTCCTGATCCTACTCGGATGGTTCTGCGCGAAGCACCCCTGATTACCGGTAACTCGGTAGTGTGGCAGTACCGCTGGAGGAAAAATGCGCCTGATTCTGAACGTCGTCTGGGTGGTTTTCGGTGGTTTTTGGATGGCCCTCGGCTACCTGCTCGCCGCGCTCCTCGGCTTTCTGTTCATCGTCACGATCCCGTTCGGCTTCGCGTCGCTGCGGATCGCGTCGTATGCGTTGTGGCCGTTCGGCCGGAAGGTCGTCGACAAGCCGAACACGGGGACTCCGACGCTGATCGGCAACGTCGTCTGGATCGTCGTGGCCGGCTTTTGGCTGGCGATCGGCCACCTGGCCAGCGCGGTGACGACGGCGCTCACCCTCGTCGGTATTCCGCTTGCGCTGGCTCACCTCAAGCTGATACCGGTATCGCTGATGCCGCTGGGCAAGGAGATCGTTCCGGTCGACTCGAAGACGCAAAACGCGAAGACGCAACACCAACGGATGGCCGCATGACGCTGACGGCGTTGGGAGTACCGACGGTGCGGGGCCGCCCAGCCGACGCCGACGTCGCAGCGGCACCCTCGGACGGCCCGCTGCTGGACACCTTCGGCAGGGCTGCCACTGATCTGCGGGTGTCGCTGACCGACCGCTGCAACCTGCGCTGCAGTTATTGCATGCCGGCCGACGGCCTGGACTGGCTGCCCCGCGAGCAGTTGCTGCGGCCGGACGAGCTGGCCCGGCTGATGAACATCGCGGTCACCCGGCTCGGCGTCACCAGCGTGCGGTTCACCGGTGGCGAGCCGCTGTTGGCCCGCCACCTCGAACAGGTGGTCGCGGCGGCGGCCGGCCTGACACCGCGTCCCGAGATCTCGCTGACCACCAACGGTGTGGGACTGGCGTCGCGGGCCTCCGCTCTCGCCGAAGCGGGCCTGGATCGGGTCAACGTCTCGATGGACAGCGTGGACCGCGAGCGCTTCACCGCCATCACGCGCCGCGACCGCCTCGCCGACGTGCTGGCCGGTTTGGCCGCCGCCAGTGCCGCGGGTCTGACGCCGGTCAAGGTGAACGCCGTGCTCGACCCCCACACCGGCCGCGAAGATGTCGTCGAGCTGTTGCGGTTCTGTCTTGAGCACGGTTACCAGTTGCGGGTCATCGAACAGATGCCGCTGGACGCCGGACACGAGTGGCGCCGGGGCGCCGCGCTGGGCGCCGACGACGTGCTGGCGGCGCTGCGGCCGCATTTCCGGCTGCGGCCGGATCCGGCGCCGCGCGGTTCGGCACCGGCCGAGCTCTGGCTGGTCGACACCGGCCCCAACACCCCGGCCGGAAAGTTCGGTGTCATCGCCTCGGTGTCGCACGCCTTTTGTTCGACCTGCGACCGTACCCGCCTGACGGCCGACGGCCAGATCCGCAGTTGCCTGTTCTCCGCCCAGGAGACCGACCTCCGCGGCCTGCTGCGCGATGGTGCGGGCGACGACGCGATCGAAGCGGCGTGGCGCGCCGCGATGTGGGCCAAGCCGGCCGGCCACGGCATCAACGACCCCGACTTCATCCAGCCCGAACGCCCGATGAGCGCGATCGGCGGTTGAGTTGCCTGATACCGGAATTCAGGTGACCGTCCGGTTCTTCGCTGCCGCGCAGGCCGCCGCCGGCGCCGAGTCGGAGACCGTGACGCTACCGCCGGGCGCCACGGTCGCCGAGTTGGTCGACGGCCTGGCCGCCCGGGGTGCGCGGCTGGCGACGGTGCTGAGCCGATGCTCATACCTGTGCGACGGAATCGCGGTTCGCGACGAGACCACAGCGTTGCGCTCCGGTGACACGATCGATGTCCTTCCGCCATTCGCCGGCGGATGAAAATGTGAGATGCGTCACGTAACGGAACGATAACGGCGCGGACACGCTCCGATTTCGGTCGATAGTGACCTGCGCAAATCTCGTGCGTTCCTGGCGATTTATCAGATGTCTCAGGGGAAAAGGCCGGGTTTCGTAAAAAGTGACGGGGCCGACAGAAACCGCTAGCGTCTGCGGAGGCTCGCCAAGCTAACCCGTGGCGTTCCTCCCTCCCTATCGCGCCGAGCTCCATCCAATAGGCGGGGGATACCGACCGTGGATGGAGGCGGGGGACCCACCGGTCCACCGCGATCGGATTGGGGCCGTTAACTTTTGCGGCTCCTTGGGGTGAAGCCTGCGCTGTGTCCCTCGGGATACGTCGCGGGCCGGGTGGCCTCTCCAACCCGAACCCGACAGCTGACCTCGCAGGCGCGAAGAGAGAGGATCTACCGTCCTATGAGCGGACGTCACAGAAAGCCCGCTAGCTCGGGCGTCAGCGTCGCCAAAATCGCCTTCACGGGCGCAGTCCTGGGTGGCGGCAGCATCGCCATGGCCAGCCAGGCGGGCGCAGCCACCGACCGGGAATGGGACGTGGTAGCCAGCTGCGAGTCCGGCGGAAACTGGGCGATCAACACCGGCAACGGGTACCACGGCGGCCTGCAATTTACACAAGGCACCTGGGCCTCGCACGGCGGAACCCAGTACGCCCCGTCAGCGCAGCTGGCCACCCGGGAACAGCAGATCGCGATCGCTGAGCGCGTGCTGGCGACCCAGGGCCGCGGCGCCTGGCCCGTGTGTGGTCACGGCCTGTCGGGCCCGACCCCGCGCGAAGTTCTTCCCACCACCGAGGTGGGGCTGAACGCGCCGCTGGACGCGCCTGGGGTCAACGGCGAGCCGGCCCCGCTGGCCCCACCGCCCCCGCCGCCCCCGGACGCGCCGCCGCCTCCGCCTGCACCTCCGCTGCCAGACGCTCCCCCACCGCCGCCCGCGCCGCCGGTGCAGCTGGCCGCCGACGACCAGCCCGCGCCTCCGCCGGACGCCGTGGCGCCCGCGCCTCCCGCCGACGTGCCGCCCCCGGCCGACGTGCCGCCTCCGGCTGACGTGCCGCCTCCGGCTGACGCCGTGGCGCCCGCGCCTCCGGCCGACGTGCCGCCCCCGGCTGACGTCCCGCCGCCGCCTCCCAGTGCGCCAAAGGAGGCCGAGACCGTCGGCTTCACGCGGCAGCTGTGGCAGGCGATCAAGACGCAGGGCGTGCAGGGCAACGACGCGCTGGACGCGCTCGCTCAGGCGCCCGTCGTCTGACGCTCCGCACGGCCTAGGCCGAGTTCACCCATTCTTCGGTTCCGTCATCGAAGAACTGGTGTTTCCACACCGGCAGCCGCGCCTTAATGGTGTCCACCAGTTGGGCGCATGTGGCGAACGCCGCGTGTCGATGGTCGGCAGCGACTGCGACCACCAGGGCTGCGTCGCCGATTTGCAGGGCGCCGATGCGGTGGCTGGCCGCAATGGCGCGCACCCCGCTGGACTGCTCGGCGACTTCGGTCACCGCCTCGGCAAGGACCTGCGCCGCCGACGGGTGCGCCGAGTATTCCAGCCTGGTCACCCCGCGGCCTCCGTCGTGGTCGCGGACCATTCCGTCGAACCCGACGATGGCGCCGGCCGACTGATGGCTCACCAGCTCCTCATGCTCGGCCAGCGAGATCGGCTGGTCGGTCAGGGTGGCGCGCAGGACCAGCGTCATCGCGTGTGGTCTTCGCCCGCGAGTTGTCCGAGCGCGTGGTCCAACACATCGTCGAGCACACCCAGCCCGTCGCGCACCCCGCCCGGTGAACCCGGCAGGTTGACGATCAGGGTCCGGCCGGCCACTCCGCACACTCCGCGCGACAGCACAGACGTCGGCACCTTCGGCAGGCCGGCGCGGCGGATCGCGTCAGCCAGCCCGGGGATCATGTAGTCCAGCACCGCCACAGTCTGGTCCGGGGTGCTGTCGGTGGGCGAGATCCCGGTGCCCCCGGAGGTGATGATCAGGTCCACTCCGTCGTCCAGCGCGGTGTTCAGCGCCTCCCCGACCGGATTCCCGTCGGCCACAACCTGCGGCTCCACAGACGAAAACCCATGCTGCCCAAGCCATTCAGCGATGATGGGACCACATTTGTCGGTATAGACACCGCTGGACGCGCGGGTCGAGGCAATGATGATTCGTGCCGTTCGGTCGCTCATCACCGTATCCACGTTCCGCTTCGGCCGCCCTCCTTGCGGAGCACTCGAACGTCGTCGATGCGAGCGCCCGGGTCAACCGCCTTGATCATGTCGTAGAGGGTCAGCGCGGCCACGCTGACCGCGGTCAGCGCCTCCATCTCCACACCGGTGCGGTCGGTGCTGTGCACCGTCGCGGTGATCTCGATGTCCGACTCGCCCACGGTGAAGGCGACCTCGACGCCGGTCAGTGCCAGCTGATGGCACAGCGGGATCAGGTCGCTGGTGCGTTTGGCCGCCAGAATGCCCGCTATCCGCGCGGTAGCCAGCGCATCGCCCTTGGGTAGCCCACCGGTGGAGATCAGCGCCAGCACGCTCGCCGAGGTACGCAGCGCGCCAGCAGCGACGGCGGTGCGCCGGGTGGCTCCCTTCTCGGTGACGTCGACCATGTGCGCAGCCCCCCGCTCATCGACGTGCGAGAGCTTGCCACGGGTCGCCTTAGATGCCCTGGGCATCCCGCGACCTACCAGTTGGCGACGGTGACCGGGTGGATGTAGGGCAAGTCGTTGGCGGGCACCGGAAACACCACCTCGCCGTAGGGTGACGAAGCACCCGTGCGGTCAGTCACGAGCTCACTAACCGCATGGTCGTCCGGGTCGGTCGTCGGCCACCCGTTATCCACATACCTGGTTTTGTCAGCCACGGGGATCATTCTGACAGGTTCCGCAAGCGCGCGCGGCGCATGTTCGCAAGCTCACGGGTTGGGGGCGCCGCTTGATCTGCAGCGGCGCCGTCCATGCCCTGGCACGACGCATGTGCCGGCCGCCTTTCGCGTGGCTACTGCGCCGGCTGCCAGCCAGTCGGGGGGAAGATGAAGATCTGCGTTTGATGTGCGCTTCCCTAGAACGGGGCGGCTACTCGGTAGCAGCCGACAAAAGGCCTTGCGAAGTAAGTTGTCTTGCAGCCCAGCTAGTTTCGCGTGCTCAGATTAGGGGTTGCGCTGTAGCCAGCCGCAGCCCGCCGTCCAGTGACCGCAGGGTTTGCACGGCGCACATCAGCGCGGTGTCGACGCGGCCGTGGCGGGCCAGTTTGAGTCCGGACCGGTTAGTTGCCGGATATCGGGGTCGGCCGGCTGAATTACGCTGGTCAGCGATGACCGACAACACCCCGCACATCCCGCTGGGGTCCTGGCTGGCCGAATTGCCCGACGAACGGCTGATCCGGCTCTTGGAACTACGCCCAGACCTGGCCCAGCCGCCGCCCGGCAGCATTGCCGCGCTGGCCGCGCGTGCTCAAGCCCGGCAGTCGATCAAGGCCGCCACCGACGAACTCGACTTCCTGCGGCTGGCGGTGCTGGACGCATTAGTGGTGCTGCACGCCGATAGCACACCGGTGCCGACCGCCAAGCTGCTGGCGCTGATCGGCGAACGCGCCCCGGAAACCGAGGTCAACGAGGCCCTGGATGACCTCAGGCAACGCGCGCTGGTTTGGGGTGGAGCCGCCGTTCGTGTGGCCGGTGACGCCGGTACCGGGTTGCCCTGGTACCCGGGCCAGGTCACGCTCGAGGACAACTCGCAGACCAGCGAACAGATCGCGGATCTGATTGCCGGGCTCGACGAAGCCCAGACCGAAGTGCTGGAGAAATTGCTCGAGGGATCCCCGATGGGACGTACCCGCGACGCCGCGCCCGGCGCCCCGCCGGACCGGCCGGTGCCCAAGCTACTGGCGATGGGCCTGTTGCGACGGGTCGACGCCGAGACGGTGATCCTGCCCCGCCATGTCGGTCAGGTGCTGCGCGGCGAGCACCCCGGCCCGACGCAGCTGACCGCACCCGATCCGGTGGTTTCGACCACCACCCCCGACGACGTCGACGCCACGGCCGCCGGAGCCATCATCGACCTGCTGCGTGAGCTCGACGTGCTACTTGAGAACCTTTCCGCCGCACCGGTTTCCGAGTTGCGCAGCGGCGGACTGGGAATTCGCGAAGTCAAGCGACTGGCCAAGACGACCCGGATCGACGAGCCGCGGCTGGGCCTGATCCTCGAGGTCGCGTCCTCGGCCGGACTGATCGCCAGCGGCATGCCCGATCCGGTCCCGGCCCACGGCGAGGCACCGTATTGGGCGCCGACGGTGGCCGCCGATCGGTTCACCGCGATGTCTCCTGCCGAGCGCTGGCACCTACTCGCCAGCAGCTGGCTCGACCTGCCGGGCCGGCCGGCGTTGATCGGCAGCCGCGGTCCGGATGCCAAACCGTATGGCGCCCTGTCACATGCGCTGTACTCGACCGCGGCTCCGCTGGATCGCCGGCTGTTGTTGAGCATGCTCGCCGGGCTGCCCGCCGGCGCCGGAGTCGACACCACGACGGCGTCGGCGGCCCTGATCTGGCACCGGCCGCGCTGGGCCAGGCGACTGCAGCCGGCACCCGTCGCCGACCTGCTGGCCGAAGCCCACGCGATGGGTCTAGTTGGACGAGGGGCGATCAGCGCACCCGGTCGCGCGCTGCTGGACGAGGCGGGCGATCCCGGACCCGCGGTCGACGCCATGACGCGGGCGATGCCCAAACCGATCGACCACTTCCTGGTGCAGGCCGACCTGACCGTCGTGGTGCCCGGGCCGCTGCAACGCAACCTCGCCGACGAACTGGCCACGATCGCGACCGTCGAATCAGCCGGCACGGCCATGGTGTACCGGGTCAGCGAACAGACGATCCGGCATGCCCTCGACATCGGCAAGACACGCGACTGGATGCACGCGCTTTTCGCGAACCATTCCAAAACGCCTGTGCCGCAAGGACTCACCTACCTCATCGACGATGTAGCGCGTCGCCACGGGCAGCTTCGCGCCGGCATGGCCACGTCGTTTGTGCGGTGCGAAGATCCGGCGCTGCTAGCCCAGGCGGTGGCCGCACCCGCCGCGGCGGAGTTACAACTGCGTGCGCTGGCTCCGACGGTGGCGGTCTCCCCCGCACCGCTGGCCGAGGTGCTGGCCGTGTTGCGCAGCGCAGGTTTCGCCCCGGCCGCCGAAGATTCCACCGGCGCCGTCGTCGACGTCCGGCCGCGCGGGGCCCGAGTGCACACGCCGCCGCACCGCCGGTCGTACCGTCCGCCACCCCGGCCCGGCATCGACACGCTCAACGCCGTCGTCGCGGTACTGCGCAAGGTGACCGCCGCACCGTTCGGCAGTATCCGCCTCGATCCGGCCGTCGCGATGTCGCTGTTGCAGCGCGCCGCGAGAAACCAGGAAACGGTGCTGATCGGCTACCTCGACGCGGCGGGCGTGGCCACCCAGCGGGTGATATCACCGATCGTCATCAAGGGTGGCCAGCTGGCGGCCTTCGATTCGGCGTCCGGGCGGCTGCGCGACTTCGCCATCCACCGCATCACGTCGGTGATGTCGGTCGACGACTGAATAATGGTGAGATGACCGCGCGCCGGCGACTATATGGCGCGCAGCGACAAAACGGGTGAGGAGGAGCGGCGCTTGACTGACGGCCCGTTGATCGTGCAGTCCGATAAGACGGTGCTGCTCGAAGTCGACCACGAGCTGGCCGGCGCGGCACGCGCCGCGATAGCGCCGTTCGCCGAACTCGAGCGCGCACCCGAACACGTGCACACCTACCGCATCACGCCGCTGGCCCTGTGGAACGCCCGCGCCGCCGGCCACGACGCCGAGCAGGTCGTCGACGCGCTGGTGTCGTTCTCGCGCTACGCGGTGCCTCAGCCGCTGCTGGTCGACATCGTCGATACCATGGCGCGCTACGGCCGTCTGCAACTGGTGAAGAGCCCCGCTCACGGCCTGACGCTGGTGAGCCTGGATCGCGCGGTGCTCGAGGAAGTGTTGCGCAACAAGAAGATCGCCCCGATGCTGGGCGCGCGCATCGACGACGACACCGTCATCGTGCATCCCAGCGAGCGCGGCCGAGTCAAGCAGCTGCTGCTCAAAATCGGTTGGCCCGCAGAGGATCTCGCCGGATACGTCGACGGAGAGGCGCATCCGATCAGCCTGCATGAGGACGGCTGGCACCTACGCGACTACCAGCAGCTGGCGACCGACTCGTTCTGGTCGGGCGGCTCGGGGGTTGTGGTTCTTCCGTGCGGCGCCGGCAAGACGCTGGTCGGTGCGGCCGCGATGGCGAAAGCCAGTGCGACGACGCTGATCCTGGTCACCAATATCGTGGCCGCCCGGCAATGGAAACGCGAGCTGATCGCGCGCACCTCGCTCACCGAGGAGGAGATCGGCGAATACTCCGGCGAGCGCAAGGAAATCAGGCCCGTCACCATCTCGACGTACCAAATGATCACCCGGCGCAACAAGGGCGAATACCGCCATCTGGAACTATTCGACAGCCGCGACTGGGGACTGATCATCTACGACGAGGTGCATCTGCTGCCGGCGCCGGTGTTCCGGATGACCGCCGATCTGCAATCCAAGCGGCGGCTGGGCCTGACCGCCACGTTGATCCGCGAAGACGGCCGTGAGGGCGACGTGTTCTCCCTGATCGGCCCCAAGCGGTACGACGCACCGTGGAAAGACATCGAGGCGCAAGGCTGGATCGCGCCCGCGGAGTGCGTCGAAGTCCGCGTCACTATGACCGACAACGAGCGGATGATGTACGCCACCGCTGAGCCCGAAGAGCGTTACAAGCTGTGCTCGACGGTGCACACCAAAATCGCTGTGGTCAAGTCGATTCTGGCAAAACATCCCGGCGAGCAGACCCTGGTGATCGGCGCCTATCTGGATCAGCTCGACGAGCTCGGCGCGGAACTGGACGCTCCGGTGATCCAGGGCTCAACCCGGACCAAGGAGCGCGAAGCCCTGTTCGACGCCTTCCGCCGCGGCGAGATCTCCAGACTGGTGGTGTCCAAAGTGGCTAACTTCTCCATCGACTTGCCGGAAGCATCTGTGGCGGTGCAGGTTTCGGGAACCTTCGGGTCGCGACAGGAAGAGGCGCAGCGGCTGGGCAGGCTGCTGCGGCCGAAGGCCGACGGCGGTGGCGCCATCTTCTATTCCGTGGTCGCCCGTGACAGCTTGGATGCCGAGTACGCCGCGCACCGTCAGCGGTTCTTGGCCGAGCAGGGTTACGGCTACATCATCCGCGACGCCGACGACCTGCTGGGCCCGGCCATTTAACCGCGAGCAGACGCAGAATCGCACGAAAAGCCCCGCGTGAGTGCGATTCTGCGTCTGCTCGCCAGCGATCTACAGCGACAGGATCGTCGCCGACGCGGTGCCCGGTGCGCCGTAAACCTGCGCCAGGCCGACGCGCGGGTTGCCGGGCACCTGACGCTCGCCGGCCTCCCCACGCAGCTGTCGCACCAGCTCGTGCATCTGGCGCAGGCCCGACGCCCCGATCGGCTCGCCGTTGGCGATCAGCCCGCCGTCGGTGTTGACCGGCATCGAGCCGTGGATCTCGGTGGCGCCGTCGGCAACCAGCTTCTCCTGCTCGCCGTCGGCGCACAGACCCGTCTCGGCCATGTGGATGACCTCGTTACCCGCGTCGGTGTCCTGCAGCTGGGCCACGTCGACGTCCTCGGGACCGATGCCCGCCGCCTCGTAGGCCGCCTTGGCGGCGTACACCGTCGGCGAGACGTCCTCGTCGAGCGGGGCGAAGGTGGCGTGCACCTCGTAGGCGCCGTACCGGCGGGTGCGGATCTCGCAGGCCCGCACGTACACCGGCTTATCGGTGTACTTGTGCGCGATGTCGGCGCGGCACATGACCACGGCGGCGGCGCCCTCGTCGGGCGCGCAGAACATGTACTGCGTCAGGGGGTAGTTGAGCACTGCCGAGTTGAGGATCTCTTCCTCGGGAATCGCCTTGCGGCGGAAAGCGTTCGGGTTCAGCGCGCCGTTGCGGAAGTTTTTCGCGGCCACCTTGGCCAACGTGGCCTGGGAGATGTTGTGGTCGTGCAGGTACTTGTTGGCCTTCATGCCGAAGAACTTGGTGGTGACGAATTGCCCGTTCTGCGCATACCACTGCGGCAACGCGAGCTTGGCGGGGTCGTCGGTGAACGCGCCGCGCGGGTGCTTGTCCAGGCCGATCGCGATGCCGATGTCGTACTTGCCCAACCGTATGGTGTCAGCGGTCTGCTGAATGGCGCTGGCCGCCGTGGCGCAGGCGTTGAAGACGTTGGTGAACGTGATGCCGGTCAGCCCGACCAGGCGGGTCACCGCGTCGGGGTTGGACACCTCATGGCTGCCGCCGAAGCCGAACTGGATGTCCTTCCACCCGACGCCGGCATCGGTCAGCGCCGACTGGATGGCCTCGGCGCCCATCTGCATCGCGGTCTTCTCGAACCTGCCAAACGGATGCAGGCCCACGCCGATGATCGCAACGTCGTTTGTCATCGCTGGCTCCCTCTCAGACGGCCTGGAACGCGAAGGTGACGATCTCGTTGCCGTCGCTGTCGGTGGTGAACGGCACCATGGTGAGCTCGACCTCCTGGCCGAACTGCAGCTTGGCCGGGTCGTTCTCGGTCAGCCGGCCTTCGACACGGATGACGTCACCGAGCTGGATCAGGCCGATGCCGAACGGCACGAAGTCCTTTCCGGTCGGGCCGGCGTACGGGGCTCCGGGCGGGAAACCCTGGGTTGTCCAAGCCACGACGGTTCCGCGACGCGGCAGCAACACATCACTCATCTGTCCGCCGCTGCAACGCGGACACCACTGCTGCACCGGGAAGGCGGTGGCGCCGCAGTCCCCGCAGCGACTACCGATCAGCTGCGGGTTCTCGTCGGGCCAGGTTGAAATTTCGGGGGCGAGTGCCTTCTGCATCAAGCGATCCTCCAGCGATCCTTCACAGCCGCCAACAAAATAATCGACTCCCCAAAAGGTACAACAGCGTTCCATCAAAGTGGAAATCACGTTCTCGCTGACGGTCCGGGCCATGCTCCGCGACCGGCGCGGGATATCTTGACCTATGCCGATCACGGTGACACTAGAACTCAGACTGAAGCCTGACGCGTTGTCTGCGGCGCGCAATGTCATGGGCCGCGCGCTCCAAGACACCCGGGCGTTCGACGGGAACCTCCGCACCGACGTGCTCGTCGACGAGGACGACGAGGCACACTGGCTCATCTACGAACTCTGGGAGACGGTCGAGCACGACGAGGCCTACCGCAGATTTCGTGCCGGCGAGGGAAAAATAACTGAGCTGCCTCCCCTGCTCGCCGCGCCTCCGGTCAAGCTCAGATACGTCACTACCGATATCTGATGGCGATCAGACCGCGTCCGGGACTTTGAGCCCGGCGGTTTCGAGTTGGTCGGTGATCGACTTCAGGTCGTAGGAGTAACGCCACCGCCTGATTAGCCCGTCGGCGTTGACGTCGAACGCTCCCATCACCTCCAGGGTGAAGGGCTGGCCGCCGATGCGGTAGTTCTCAACACCTTCCAGCATCACGGTTCCGCCCTGGGCCACCAGCGAGTTGATGTCGATCTTCGCGCCTCCGAAGCCCATGGCGATCTCTTCGTCAAGCTCGGACCTGATGGCGTCGACACCGTGGTGCACTCCCCGCGGGCCGTCGATGAAGACGGCGTCGTCGCTGAAGAAGCTGACCAGTTCGTCCAAGTTGGGATGTGCCCATGCGGCAAGGAAATTGCGCACCACCGACTCCGGCGAATCGCTCATCTGAATCACCTCTGGCTTACGGCCAGCCTCCCGACGGCCGGCGCGGGAGCCAGATCGTAACTCTCCGCGCCCTTCGCCCGGATCGGATCTCCGCAGCTCATAGGGACTGCAAATTATTGCGACGGTCGAGGCGGGCTTAGCCCAAGGCGGGAATCACTTCGCGTTCGAACAACTCGATGCCGGAGCGGTCGTATGCCGCCTCCGGGAAGTAACAGATCGCGTACTCACAGCCCAGATCGCGGAGCTGGGCCAGCCGCTCGATCACCTGTTCCGGCGTTCCCGCGGCCGCATCCGGAATGCCGCCGGCCATCGAATCCGCCACCGCCTCAGGCACATAGCCGACCAGTCGGTCGCGCACCCGTTGCTGCCGGTCTTTGACGTCAGCCTCCGAGGTGCCGGCGACGACGGTGAGGTTTGCCGAGCGCACGATGGCGTCGAAGTCGGTGCCCAGCTTGCTGCAATGCTGTGCCAGCACCTCCGACTTGTGGGCGAACGCTTCCGGCTCCGGCGTGAAGTTCGTGTACTGCGCGTACTGGGCGGCGATGCGCAACGTCACCTTCTCGCCGCCACCGGCTATCCACAACGGAATGCCGTTGTCCTGCAATGGCTTCGGGGCGACGATGGCGCCGTCGACCTGATAGTGCTTGCCCTGGAAGCTGACCTTGCCGTCGCGCCAGGCGTCACGCATGATCTGCACGCCTTCATCCAGCCGGCCCAGCCGCACACCGGCGGCCGGAAAACCGTAACCGTAAGCGCGCCACTCATGTTCGTACCAGCCGCCGCCGATGCCCATCTGGATGCGGCCACCGGAGATGATGTCCGAGGTGGCCGCTACCTTG
>NZ_DATJYB010000197.1:0-13203 GCF_035499775.1 Mycobacterium sp.
GGACACCGGGAAAATCGTCGTCGGCAACCCGCTCGACCACCTGCCGTCGCTACCCGTGCGACCGGGCGTCGTCGTGCTGCTGGCGGTGCTGCTCGGGTCGACGGCGTTCGACAGCTTCTCGTCGTCGCCGACGTGGCGCAACTTCGCCGATCGGCTGGTGCGCGCGGCCCACGGCGTGCCGGTGACGGCAGCGTCGTCGGCGCTGCGCACCGTCGGCTTGATTGTCTTCATTTCGGTTGTGGCAGTGACTTTTTCGCTGGCCGCCCGGGCAACGGGTGGATTGGGTCGCCAGCAGCGTCGCGCCTTGCCCGGCAAGATGGCGCACTCGTTGATCCCGATCGTGGTGGGCTACATCTTCGCGCACTACCTGTCCTATCTCGTGGAGCGCGGGCAGCAGGCCGTCTTCGCCCTGGCCGACCCGTTGGGCCGCGGCTGGAACCCGCTGGGGCTGGCGCACGCGCATGTCGCCTACGTGCTGTCCACGCATCCGCCCGTGCTGGCCGGGATCAAGGTGGCGTGCGTGGTCACCGGGCACATCGTGGCGGTGATCGCGGCACACGACAGAGCCCTGCGGCTGCTTCCGGCCGGGCATCAGCTGACCGGTCAGCTGACCATGATGCTGGTCATGGTGGGCTACACGGTCACCGGTTTGTACCTGCTGTTCGGCGGGTAGGTGGCCGGTGACTACGCCGGAGGCTCGACTGAGAGCCCGAGGGCGCGCACCGTGCTCGCGAGGTGAGTTTGCACCGCGTTGCGAGCCCGGTCGAGGTCGCCGTCGCGCAGTGCCTCGCCGATAACACGGTGTTCGTCCATGATCGTCGTCATGCGCTGCCGATCTCGCATCACGGAGTCTCGGATCATCCGCGTCTGACGGTCGCGCAGTGACGAGTAGAAGTCCGACAGAATGCGGTTCCCTGACTCTTCGATGGTGATCTGGTGGAAGGCGCGGTCGGCGTCGAGGAATTCTTGCCAGTCGGGTTTGGCGGCGGCGTCGCGCTGCCGCTGTAACTCCCCCGACAGCCGCTCGAAGACGGCTGCACACACGGCGGGCCCGTGTCCGACCAGTTTGCCGGCCGCGAACTGTTCCAGGAGCAACCTGGCCTCGATAACCGCACGAGCCTCCTCTGCGGAAACCGGCACCACGAGGGCACCGCGTTGCGGGTACAACCGCAGCAGCCCCTCGGCCTCCAAGCGCAGGAAAGCTTCACGCACCGGGGTACGCGACATGCCCAGCGCAGACGCAACCTCACCCTCGCTGATCAATTCCCCGCCGGGAAACGCTCCGGTGAGCACCTGGCTCTTGACGTAGTCCAGCGCGCGGTCCTTGGCCGCAGGCCGTCCAGGGGGCTTCATCGCCACAACCCTCTCCTTGCAGCTAAGTCGTATCCCGGATGTGTGCATGACAGTACCTCAGTGTGGCCATCTCCGATACATTCCGGTTGACAACTTAGATACAAGATAGATACGATTTAGATCGTTAGCAGATTTGATTGCAAATCTAGGACGTACACAGCCAGCAAGGACACCGCTAATGATCACGAAGCTTTTTATCGGCACCGCTGCTGCCGCCGCAGCAATAGGCATGGCAGGGCCGGTCTCGGCCGACGCGAGCAGCCCGTTCAGTCAGCTCTGCGTGGTCGGCCAGTGCTCGACACCAGCCACGAGCGGCGTCCGTCACGGCGACCCCTCGCAGGTCCAGGCGGGCATTCAGCAGGGCCTGCGGGCCTTCCTTTCGCCCGGCCACTAGTCACTGACGGCATTCGTCGCACATTCGCACACCAACACCGAAGGGGACGCGCATATGTCCATCGCACACGCAGAGCAGTCATTGGCCGTGAACTTGGATCCGACGATTCCCGCACCGATGACCAACGTGGCCGAATACGGATTCGAGGGCCGATTTGAAGATTGGGCCGGCGACGCCCGCTACTTCGAGTACTCGAAGGCCGCCAATCCAGTCGGCTCAGGCCATGTGCCACCGGTGCCGATCGTCAAGTTCGGCCCCGAAACCTACCTGGACCAGCCGACCGGCGTGGTGCCGTTGGATTTGTCCAAAGAGCTGGGCGTCAGCGGTAGTGAAGCGACCAGCCCTGCGTTGCTCGCCAATTTCGTCCGCATCCGCGCCGGTGAGCAGATCGACACCAGCCCCAACGCCACTTCGCAGTTGTATTACATCCTGTTCGGGCATGGCATCGCGGCGGTCGACGGCCGGCTGGTCAAGTGGGAAAAAGGCGACTTCCTGACCCTGCCCGCAGGTGCCCGCTCGGTCTTCTACGCCGACGCCGACGCCGCCATGTACTGGGTGCACGACGCGCCGCTGCTGCGGTATCTGGGCGCCGAGGCGCGCGAGCCGAAGTTCCGGCCGACCAAGTTCCGCCGTGCGGATGCGGTCGCGAAGCTCGAGGAAATCGCCTCCCGGCCCGGCGCCAACGAGAAAAGCCGGGTCAGCGTGCTGCTGGCCAACGACAACCAGGAGCAGACGCTGACCATCACGCACGTGCTGTGGGCCATGTTCGGGGTGCTCCCGGCAGGCCAGGAACAGCGCCCGCACCGGCACCAGTCGGTGGCATTGGATTTGATTCTCGATGCGCCACCGAGCGGGTGTTACACCCTGCTGGGTACGCGCCTCAACGACCGCGGCGAGATCGCCGACCCGATCAGAGTGGACTGGCAGGCCGGTGGCGCCTTCACCACCCCACCGGGTATGTGGCACGCCCACTTCAACGAGACCGATACGCCGGCGCACCTGATCCCGGTCCAGGACGCCGGACTGCAGACCTATTTGCGCAGTCTGGATATCAAGTTCACCCAGCGACGCGATTTGGTCGCCGGCTGATCTACGGCCGGCTGATCTACGGCGAGCAACTCAGCCGACCATGTGCTCGGCGCGTTTGTTGCCTTCCCAGCGGCGCAGCCCTGCGAAGCGGCCGTCGATCTGCGCCGGCCGCCCCGCAATGCGCAGCGCCCGCCCCAGTTGGGGCCCGCCGACCCGGCGCGCCAGCGTGACGTGCCCGGTCCACTGACCAGGCAGGCAGTTGGACATCGGCGCCGGCGACAGATGCGCACCACACAGCCGATGCACCTCGGCGTGCAGGGCCAGCAGATCACCGCTCGGCACGATGAGCCGGGCGAACACGACGTTGGCCCGGCCGAACAGCACCGGCGCACCCACCGCACAGCTCAATGGGAGCCCCGCGGCGACCGGTCGCAGCAGCTCGTCGACCGCGGGGTCGATGCGTTCGGCGACGGCCAGCGTCACGTGCGGCCGGCTGGCCGGCGCCTGACTGGGAATTCCCGCGCCGGCCAGCTCCTCCCAGATGCGGCGGATCGCGGCCTCGGTATCGCGGTCGAAGACCAGCTCGATCGAATGCACCATCAGCGGACCAGCGTTCTCACCCAGTCGGCGTCGAACGCCGCAACGCTCATCGCCGCGAAGTCCGCGGCGGCCATCGATCCGGCCCCCGCGGGCAGCGCGGCGCGCACCGCAGCCAGCCGGTCCAGCGCGGCGCGGTTCGAGGCCTCCACCAAACCCGGCTGCGCGGGCCAGCTGCCGATCACCAACCCGGCACACGAAATTCCCTGCGCGCCAAGTGCTTCCAGGGTAAGCGCGGTGTGGTTGAGGGTGCCCAGTTCGGCGCCGACGGCGACCAGCGCCGCAGCCCCCAGGTCGCCTGCCAAATCGCGCAACGTCGCGCCCGAGTCGGCGAGTTCGACCAGCAGCCCACCCGCACCTTCGACCAGGACCAACCGTTCCGGGCGGTCCAGTCCGCGGACCAGCCGCGCCAACTCGTCGCGCGTGGGCAACGTCATCCCGGCCTGCTCAGCCGCGGCGGCCGGGGCCATCGGCTGCGGATACCGCGCGAACCCGACGAGCTCGGTCACCCCGGCCAACCGCGCCACCTCGGCCAGGTCGTCGTCACCGGTGTCGGTGCCGGTCTGCACCGGCTTGCACACCGCCACGTCGACGCCGGCCTGGCGCGCATGCGACGCCAGCGCTGCAGTGACGACCGTCTTGCCGATTCCCGTGCCGGTCCCGGTGACGACCAGGACCGTCAACCGCGTGAATCCGGCGAGGCCCGAAGAACATCAGTCAGCACCCGGCCGGCCACCTCGAGGTCGGCGGCATCCAGGGACGCGCGAGCGGAAAGCCGCAGCCGCGAAGTCCCCGCCGGCACGGTCGGGGGCCGGAAGCACCCCACCCTCACACCGGCGTCCAGGCAGGCCGTCGCGGCGGCCAACGCCACGTCCGGATCGCCCAGGATCACCGACACCACCGCCGACTGCGGCTCGGTGGGCACATCGCAGACCCCGGCCAGCGTGCGGGCATGTCGCAGCACCGCTTCGGGCCGCCAGGTCTCAGCCGTCAACACGCCCAGCGCGGCCTGCGCCGCGCCCACCGCCGCCGGTGCCAGGCCGGTGTCGAAGATGAACGGGCGGGCCGCATCGATCAGGTGGTCGCGCACCGCCCGCGGCCCGAGCACCACACCGCCCTGACTGCCCAGCGCCTTGGACATCGTCGTGGTCATCACCAGGTCGGGCGCACCCGCCAGCCCGAGCTCGTGCACCAGCCCCCGCCCGCCGCCGCGCACACCGAGGCCGTGCGCCTCGTCGACGATGAGCAGCGCGCGGTGGCGGCGGCACACCTCGTGCAATTCGCGGACCGGAGCCAGCGTGCCGTCGGCGCTGAACACCGAGTCGGTGATGACGACGGCGCGCTCCTCGTGGCGCGAGCCCAGCGCGGCGTTCACGGCGTCCACGTCGCGATTCGGCGTCACCACCACCCGGGCCCGCGACAGCCGGCAGGCATCCACCAGAGAGGCGTGCGAGTAGGCGTCGGACACCAGCAGCGAGCCAGGGCCCGACAGGCCGACGACGGCCCCCAGGTTAGCGGTGTATCCCGAGGAGAACAGCAGGCCGGCCGCGGCACCGACGTAGTCGGCGAGCTCGGACTCGAACTCCTGGTGCAGTTCGGTGTCGCCGGTGACCAGGCGGGAGCCGGTGGCGCCGGCACCCCAGGTGCGCAGCGCCTGGACCCCGCCTTCGATGACGTCGGGATGCTGGGCGAGGCCGAGGTAGTCGTTGGACGCCAGATCCAGCTCGGTGGCGACCGGTGGGCGCGGGCGCAGCGAACGGCGCAGCCCGGCCGCGCGGCGCTGCTGCTCCACCGCCTCCAGCCAGGCCAGCGGGGACACGTCGATCGGTGCCTTCATCGCCGTTCAGCCTACGAGGCGTGCCACCTGGACCATCGCGGAGGTGATCTGGCCGATCTCGTCGGGACCGCAGATGTAGGGCGGCATCGCGTAGATCAGGTTGCGGAACGGACGCAGCCAGACGCCGCGGTCCAGTGCGGCCGGGGTGGCGACGGCCAGGTCGACCGGCCCATCGCATTCGATGACGCCGATGGCGCCGCAGACCCGGACGTCGGCCACACCGGGCAGCGTCCGGGCCGGTTCGAGCCCGGCCGCGAGCCCGGCCCCGATTTCAGCCACCCGCGACCGCCAGTCCTGGGCGAGCAGCACCTCGACGCTGGCCACCGAGACCGCACATGCGAGTGGATTGGCCATGAACGTGGGTCCGTGCATCAGGGCGCCGGCCTCGCCCGCGCTGATCGTGTGGGCGATGCCCGTGGTACACAGCGTGGCGGCCAGGCTGAGGTATCCGCCGGTCAGCGCCTTGCCCACGCACATGATGTCCGGGCTCACCGCGGCGTGGTCGGCGGCGAACAGCTCGCCCGTGCGGCCGAAGCCGGTCGCGATCTCGTCGAAGACCAGCAACACGTCGTGCCTCGAGCAGATGCCGCGCAGGTCGACCAGATAGCGCGGATCGTGGAAGCGCATGCCGCCCGCGCCCTGCACGACCGGTTCGATCACCACAGCCGCCAGCTCGTCCGCGTGGTCGGCCAGTTGCGCCTCGAACGCCCTGCTGTACGCGGGGTCGTAGTCGCGGGGCACCTGCGGGGCGAACACCTGGCTGGCCAGGATGTCGGTCCACAGCGAGTGCATGCCGCCGTCCGGGTCACAGATGCTCATCGGCGTGAAGGTGTCGCCGTGGTAGCCGCCCCGCCAGGTCATCAGCCGGTGCTTGCCCGGCCGGCCGCGGCTGCGCTGGTACTGCAGCGCCATCTTGACGGCGACCTCCACCGACACCGACCCGGAGTCACTGAAGAAGACCGTCTCCAATCCCGCCGGGGTGATGTCGACCAGTAGCTGTGCCAGCTGGGCCGCCGGCTCGTGGGTCAGCCCGCCGAACATGACGTGGTTCATCACGCCGAGCTGGGTTTTCAGCGCCGCGTCCAGGACCGGGTGGCCATGGCCGTGGATCGCGGTCCACCAGGAGCTCATCGCGTCGAGCACCTCGATCCGCCGGCCGTCGCGGATCAGCGTCAGCCACGCGCCGCGAGCACCGACCGCAACCACGGTCGGCACTGCTTCAGCGCCGATAGTGCTGTACGGGTGCCATAGATGGGCGGCGTCGATCGCGCTGATCTGCTCGGGCGTCAGCCCGGGGGTCGCCGCGGACATAGAGAACGAGGGTATGCGGCTCGCGAGACAGATCCCTGCCATGGGTCGCAAACGGGTCGCAGAAACCCCGGCCATCGGGAAGCATCTAACGGCATGGCCGCGCCGCATGAGCCCGACGACTCCGAGTCCGCGGAACCCGCGGACGCCCCGCGCGTGCCCGACAACGCCGACGAGGCCGACGAGGCGGACGGGACCGGCGGGGCCGACGAGGCCGACGACAGCGACCACCAAGCGCGGCCGACGCTGGTGGTGCGGATCCGCGTCTGGGACGTCGTCTGCACCTGCGCGCTATTGACGATGCTGGTCCTGCTGGCCACGGTGACGACCTGGCCGTCGCGCCTGTTCGGCTTCGCCAGGGACGCGTGCCCGGACGGCAGTTGCGGGCTAGTGCCCTTCGGAGCCGATCAATACATCTTTCCGGTGATGTGGGGCGGTATCGGTGCCGCGGTTGCCGCGGCGGCGCTCGGGCCGATCGTCTCCCTGTTGCGGGGCTGGTACATGTTCTTCTGGCCGATCATGGCCGCACTGATCCTGATGCTCAGCTCTCTGGCCGGCTACGCTCTGACAACTTTCAGCGAACATTATTGGCACTGACGCCGGTGTGGGCCGCTACTTCGCGCACACTTAACTGAGACCGAAATCACAACTGGGCACTCAAGATTGAGTTCGGCAGTCACCGTCCGATCTCATTCCCACAAAAAATCACCCGCGGATCTGGCGGTTACCATTTTCTGTTGCCAAAGTGACTGTAGTGACTGGTGTGAATACAACGGGCTAACCGACTGGTTCACGTTCCCAAGCGTCATCGGAACGGCGGCCGACGCGCGTAGTCACCGCGCTGAGGCACAAGACCCCAAGAGAGGGTGAAATCAGAATGAAACGCATCTACGCCTTCGCCATCGGTGTGGTGATGACGGTTGCCCCAATGGTGGCGGTGGCCACCCCCAGTCTCGCGATCGCAGACCCGGGCACCAGGCCGATGGACTACCAGCAGGTCACCGACATCGTCGTCGCACGCGGCCTTTCCCAGCGCGGCGTGCCGTTCTCCTGGGCGGGCGGCGGGGTGACCGGGCCCAGCCGCGGCAAGGGTTCGGGGATCAACACGGTCGGATTCGACGCCTCCGGCCTGATGCAGTACGCCTACGCCGGCGCCGGCATCAAGCTGCCGCGGTCTTCGGGCGAGCTGTACCGGGTCGGCCAGAAGGTCCTGCCGCAGCAAGCGCGCAAGGGCGACCTGATCTTCTACGGTCCCGAAGGCACCCAAAGCGTCGCGATGTTCCTCGGAAACAACCAGATGCTGGAGGTGGGCGACGTCGTCCAGGTCTCGCCGGTGCGCAGCAGCGGCATGACGCCGTATCTGGTGCGCGTTCTCGGGGTCCAGCCCACGCCGGTACAGCAGACGCCCTTGCAGCAGACGCCCTTGCAGCAGGCGCCAGTCCAGCAGGCGCCAGTCCAGCAGACGCCTGTCCAGCAGGCACCGCTGCAGCAGGCACTACAGCAGGCACCGCTGCAACAGGCACCACTGCAGCAGGCGCCGGTTCAGCAGGCACCACTGCAGGTCGCGCCGACCCCGCAGGCGCCATTGCAGCTGGTACCGGTGCAGCCGGCGGTGCCGGTGCAGCCGGTTGCTCCCGCTCCGGCCCTGGCCACACGGTAATTTTTTAACCTCCCTGAAACCCGCCACGTGCTTCCAGCGCTGCTCAGCGCGACAGTAAGTGGCGGGTTTTGGGTAATTTGTATGCATCATGGTTAGCCTGTCCCCTCCTCGTCCGTCGGCTTCTGCTGCGGAGCCGGCCCCAGCGGCAACCGGGTCAGCGACCGGAACAAGCGGCTTTTATCGCTACGATCTCGACGGTTTGCGCGGTATCGCGATCGCACTGGTCGCCATGTTCCACATCTGGTTCGGCCGGGTTTCCGGTGGTGTGGACGTGTTCCTGGCGCTCTCCGGGTTCTTCTTCGGCGGCAAGATCCTTCGCGCAGCCCTCAACGAGACGCTCTCACCGCCGGCCGAAGTGGTCCGGCTGGTCCGCCGACTGGTGCCCGCACTGGTCGTGGTGCTCGCCGCATGCACGCTGCTCACCATCTGGGTGCAACCACAGACTCGCTGGGAGACGTTCGCCGACCAGAGCCTGGCCAGCCTGGGTTACTACCAGAACTGGGAACTGGCCAACTCGGCTTCGGACTACCTGAAGGCCGGCGAAGCCGTCAGCCCGTTGCAGCACATCTGGTCCATGTCGGTGCAGGGCCAGTTCTACATCGCCTTCCTGCTGCTGATCGCCGGATGCGCCTACCTGCTGCGCGGCCTGTTCAAGGGGACCCGCGTCCGCTACCTGCGGACCATTTTCGTGGTCGTGCTCAGCGCGTTGACGATCGCCTCGTTCGTCTACGCGATTTCTGCGCATCAGGACAACCAGTCGATCGCGTACTACAACAGCTTCGCGCGGGCGTGGGAGCTGCTGCTGGGAGCACTCGTCGGTGCGCTGGTGCCGCACATCCGCTGGCCGAGGTGGCTGCGTACCGTCGTCGCCACCGTCGCGCTGGCGGCGATCCTGTCCTGCGGTGCCCTGATCGACGGCGTCAAGGAATTCCCCGGCCCGTGGGCCTTGGTCCCCGTCGGGGCCGCCATGCTGATGATCCTGACCGGGGCCAACCTGGCCGGAAACGACGGCGGCAACGAGTGGATGCCGCTGCCGAATCGACTGTTGTCGGCCGCGCCGCTGGTGACGCTGGGTGCGATGGCCTACGCGTTGTACCTGTGGCACTGGCCGCTGCTCATCTTCTGGCTGGCCTACACGGGCCACGCGCACGCAAGCTTCCTCGACGGCTTGGGGATTCTGCTGGTGTCGGGCCTGCTGGCGTACCTGACCAGCCGGCTCGTCGAGGATCCGCTGCGGATCCGGGCGCCCAAGAAAGCCGCAGCGCCGGCCCCGACGATCCCCTGGCGGGTGCGATTGCGCCGGCCGACGATAGCCCTGGGAACAACGGTGGTGCTGCTGGGTGTCAGCCTCACAGCGACCTCGTTCACCTGGCGTGCGCACGTCAACGACGAACGCGCCTCCGGTAAGGAGCTGAGCGGGCTGAATCCCCGCGACTATCCCGGCGCCCTCGCCCTGACCGCACACGTGCGGGTGCCGACGCTGAAGATGCGGCCCACGGTGCTCGAGATCAAAGAGGATCTGCCGGCCACCACCCGGGACGGCTGCATCAGTGACTTCGTCAACCCCGCCGAGGTCAACTGCGTGTACGGCGACCGGGCCGCCACCCGGACCATCGCACTGGCGGGGGGATCGCATGCCGAGATGTGGCTGCCGGCGCTGGACCTGCTCGGGCAGCTGCACCACTTCAAGGTGGTGACCTACCTCAAGATGGGCTGCCCGCTGTCCACCGAGCAGGTTCCGCTGATCATGGGCAACAACGCCCCGTACCCACAGTGCCGCCAGTGGGTGCAGACGACGATGGCCAAGTTGGTCGCCGACCATCCCGACTTCGTGTTCACCACGTCGACCCGGCCGTGGAACATCAAGAAGGGTGACGTGATGCCGGCGACCTACATCGGGATCTGGCAGACCTTGTCCGACAACAACATTCCCATCCTCGCGATGCGGGATACCCCGTGGCTGGTCAAGGACAACGAACCGTTCGATCCCGCCGACTGCCTGGCCAAGCACGGCAATCCACAGTCGTGCGCGATCAAGCGCTCCGACGTGCTGGTCGACCGTAATCCCACCCTCGACTTCGTCGGGCAGTTCCCGTTGCTCAAGCCCCTTGACATGTCCGACGCAGTCTGCCGCGCCGACAGCTGCCGGCCCGTCGAAGGAAACGTACTGATCTACCACGGCGCTCATCACTTGTCCCCCACCTACATGCGCACCATGGCCCCTGAGCTCGGCCGTCAGATCAGGGCGAGCACCGGATGGTGGTGACCCGAACGCGTTAATGCCGTCCCGGCTAAGGTCAAGTGATGCCTAACAGCGCCGGGAACTCAGGAGGGAACCCACCGACGCTGCCTACCGTGTGGCCGGGCACCGCCTATCCGCTCGGAGCCACCTATGACGGTGCCGGCACGAACTTTTCGCTCTTCTCCGAGATCGCCGACAAGGTCGATTTGTGCCTGATCGGCGAAAACGGCGCCGAGTCCTGCATCCCCCTCGACGAGGTGGACGGGTACGTCTGGCACGCCTACGTGCCGAACATCGTCCCCGGCCAGCACTACGGATTTCGGGTGCACGGCCCCTTCGATCCCGCGGCGGGTCATCGGTGCGACCCGAGCAAGCTGCTGCTCGACCCGTATGGGAAAGCCTTCGACGGCGACTTCTCGTTCGGGCAGGCGCTGTTCTCCTACGACTTGAACGCCGTTGACCCGACTGGTAACTCGGCGGAAACCGGCACTCCCCCGATGGTCGACTCGCTCGGACACACCATGACCAGCGTGGTGATCAATCCGTTCTTCGACTGGGCGTTCGACCGGGCACCGCTGACGCCGTACCACGAGACGGTCATTTACGAGGCGCACGTCAAGGGCCTGACGCAGACCCATCCCGGCATCCCCGAAGAACTGCGGGGCACTTACGCCGGACTGGCTCACCCGGTGATCATCGACCACCTGAAGTCGCTCAACGTCACCGCACTCGAGCTGATGCCGGTACACCAGTTCCTGCACGACCAGCGGCTGCTCGACCTCGGCCTGCGAAACTACTGGGGGTACAACACCTTCGGGTTCTTCGCACCGCACTACCAGTACGCGGCGAACCGACAGGCCGGCAGCGCGGTGGCCGAGTTCAAGATGATGGTCCGCCGCCTGCACGAAGCCGGTATCGAGGTCATCCTCGACGTGGTCTACAACCACACCGCCGAAGGCAACCACCTGGGTCCCACGATCAATTTCCGCGGCATCGACAACAAGGCCTACTACCGGTTGGTCGACGAGGACCTGCGGCTCTACAAGGATTTCACCGGCACCGGCAACAGCCTCAACGCCCGTCACCCGCACACGCTGCAGCTGATCATGGACTCGTTGCGGTACTGGGTGCTGGAGATGCATGTGGACGGGTTCCGGTTCGACCTCGCCGCCACGCTGGCCCGAGAGTTCTACGACGTCGACCGGCTGTCCGCGTTCTTCGATCTGGTGCAGCAGGATCCGGTGGTCAGCCAGGTCAAACTGATCGCCGAACCGTGGGACGTCGGCGAAGGCGGCTACCAGGTCGGCAATTTTCCAGGTTTGTGGACCGAGTGGAACGGGAAATACCGCGACACTGTGCGCGATTACTGGCGGGGCCAGCCCGCGACCCTCGGCGAATTCGCCTCTCGGCTGACCGGCTCCTCGGACCTCTACGAAGCCAGCAGTCGGCGCCCGAGCGCCAGCATCAACTTCGTCACCGCGCATGACGGGTTCACGCTCCACGACCTGGTGTCCTACAACGAGAAACACAACGAGGCCAACGGCGAGGACAACCGGGACGGAGAAAGTCACAACCGGTCGTGGAACTGCGGTGTGGAGGGTCCGACCGACGACCCCGAGATCGTGGCGCTGCGGTGCCGCCAGATGCGAAACTTCTGGGCCACCCTGATGTTCAGCCAGGGCACGCCGATGATCACGCACGGTGACGAGATCGGGCGAACCCAGCTGGGCAACAACAACGTCTACTGCCAGGACTCCGAATTGGCCTGGATGGACTGGTCATTGGTCGACAAGAACGCCGATCTGCTGGCCTTCGCCCGCAAAGCGACCAGCTTGCGTAAGAAGCATCCGGTGTTTCGCCGGCGCCGGTTCTTCGAAGGTGAGCTGATTCGAAGCGGCGACGACATCCGCGACATCGCCTGGCTGACGCCTTTCGGCACGGAGATGACTCCCGAGGAATGGAACACGAGTCGACACAAGTGTGTGGGGGTATTCCTCAACGGTGACGCCATTACCGCACCTGACGCACGCGGGCAACGCGTGGTCGACGACTCGTTTCTGTTGTGCTTCAACTCCCATCAAGGCGCGGTCGACTTCGTGATACCGCCCAGCGACTACGCCCAGCAGTGGGCGGTGGAACTAGACACCAACGATCTCAGCGACACCAGCCGGGTGATGGCCGCGGACGAGAAGGTCTCGCTGGCCGGACGCTCCCTGCTGATTCTACGGAAGACCGCCTGAAGCATGGCTTTTCCGGTGCTCGCCACCTATCGGTTACAGCTGCGCGGTGCTTCCAGCGGGTTCGCGTTCACCTTCGCCGACGCCGAGGACCTGCTGGACTACCTCGACGACCTCGGGGTGTCGCACGTGTATCTGTCCCCGATCATGACCGCCGTCAGCGGGTCCAGCCACCACTACGACGTCACCGATCCGACGACGGTCGCACCCGAGCTCGGCGGTGCCGACGGGCTGGCGCGGCTGTCGGCGGCCGCACGGGCACGCGGGATGGGCCTGGTCGTCGACATCGTGCCCAACCACGTCGGTGTCGGTAAGCCCGAACAGAACGCGTGGTGGTGGGACGTGTTGCGGCACGGCCGCAATTCCGAGTACGCGGCGTACTTCGATATCGACTGGGACGTCGACGACGGCCGAATTGTGTTGCCGGTGCTGGGTTCCGACGACGACGTCGCCGACTTGAAGGTCGACGGCGAGCTGCTGCGGCTGGGCGGCCTGGCGTTTCCGATCGCGCCCGGCACCGGGGCCGGCACCGGGGCCGAAGTTCAC
>NZ_DATJYB010000198.1:0-2403 GCF_035499775.1 Mycobacterium sp.
TTGAGTTTGAGGATGAAACGGTGGTGGTCATGTTTCGGCTGCCAATCTCTAGGTGAAGTACTGCGCGAGCCGCAGCCTGAATGAGAAAAACGTTGTTTCAAGATGCGACCCGACCACGTCTTGGTCGCCCTGTCGATCGGCCGGAAACCTCGATGGGGTTGGTTCGGCACCGAGAAAATCTGTTGTGGCGGTTAGCCATCCACCGCACACCGGCCCTGACGACCGTTGATCCAGAGGCGTGTTAACCGCCGTCTGCCCAGGTCCCATGTTGCTCCTAGTGGAAGTAGGTCAACCCAGAGGCGTGGCCGCGGCTCCGGCCGGCTGCACCTTCAGTAACGACCCGCATGTATACCGACAATGCACCTGAATCGCAGGATACATACTAGTTGTCATCATGTAAAGCTTTTGCCAGACTCTAAGTCATGTCATGCGAGGAAAGCATGCGTAGACCCGCACCGACGCGAGAGAACAGACTGCCGCCCGACCGTGCACGCCGACGCTTGGTGTCGAGGATCTGGTTGGTCGACACGGTGGTGGCGCCTAGCGGCACAATGACTGCGATACTCCAAGTTTGTCCGGCAGTGTCAATCGTGCAAAAAGTATGTACACTGGCCAAAAGCTAAATTATCCGTTTGTACGTGTCAGCCATGATCGCTGCGGTCGGGACGTTCGGTGCCATGTCCGTGAGGAGGAGCGCATGCCGTTCGTGTCCATACGCCCACAAGGGCTGACCGCGGCGGCCAGCACTTCGCGAGGGATCGGTCCGTCGACGAGCGCCCAGATGTATCAGGCCGTCGGTGCCCACGCGGCTGCGATCCACGAGATGTTCGTGGGGACCAGCGCCGGATCGTATGCGGCCACCGACGCCGCAAACCCGATCGCGGCCGGCTGAGTTTCGGCGCCTGAGGATGCTCGATTTCGCGGCGTTACCACCGGAGATCAACTCCGGGTTGATGTATACGGGACCAGGAGCGGGACCGATGCTGAGCGCCGCAGTGGCTTGGGATGGTCTGGCCGCGGAGTTGTACTTGACGGCGTCGTCCTACGGCACGGTGATTTCGGACCTGGCCGGTGTGTGGTTGGGTCCGTCATCGGCCTCGATGGCGGCCGCTGCCGCGACCTATGTGTCGTGGATGAC
Organism: Mycobacterium sp.; assembly: GCF_035499775.1. Taxonomy (GTDB): domain Bacteria; phylum Actinomycetota; class Actinomycetes; order Mycobacteriales; family Mycobacteriaceae; genus Mycobacterium. The sequence goes on from NZ_DATJYB010000198.1 coordinate 1,139, forward strand.
CGCCACTGCCGCACTGGCTGAGGAGACCGGCGCGCAGGCCAAGGCGGCCGTCGCCGCCTACGAGGCAGCGTTCCTGATGACGGTGCCCCCGCCGGTGATTGCGGCGAATCGGGCGTTGTTGATCGCCTTGATCGCGACGAACTTCTTCGGTCAGAACACACCGGCGATTATGGCCACCGAGGCTGAGTACGTGGAGATGTGGGCCCAAGACGCCGCGGCGATGTACGGCTATCAGGCCGCGGCGCAGGCTGCATCGGTGCTGAGCCCGTTTACCGTGCCGGCGCCGACCACCAGCCCGGCCGGGTTGACTGCGCAATCCGAGGCGGTCGCCCAAGCGATCAGCACCTCTGCTGGTACGGGTGCACAGACGGTGGCACCGTTTACCACGGCGATGTCCAACCCGCTGAGTTTCGCACTGTCTGCACCCCTGAGCGGTTTTGCGCCTGACGCGCTGGCGGAACTCGCCTCCATCGCTTCCTCGATGTCATCCTCGTCGTCAGCTTCGCCCCTGACGCTGGTGACGACCCTGACATCGTCGTCCACGGCACTCACCTCGGGTATCAGCCTGGTCTCGGGGACCAGCTCGGCTGCGTCGATGTCGACATTGGGTTTCTCGGCGATCAGCTCGGCGGGTTCGCTCGGTGGATCCCTTGGCCCGAGGAGCGCTGTCTTGGCCAACCAAATCCGGATGTTGGGGTTGACACTGAACAACGGTTTCGGTTCGTGGACCGGCGGGTTCGGCGGACTTGGTATGGGCAGCGCCCAGGTGACCGCGGCTGCGGGGCATGCGGCCTCTCTCGGCACGCTCTCGGTGCCACAGAGCTGGGCCTCGGCCGCCCCGGCATTCAGCCAGGTTGGCTCGGCGTTGCCGGCCGCCAGCCCCAGCGCGACGCCGGCGATATCGGGCGAGCCGGGAGGCATGCTCAACGGGATGCCGATGCTACCCAACGCGATGCGCGGTATGGGCGGTCCTACCGCATATACGCCTAGGTTCGGTTTCCGTCCCACGATGGTGCAAACCCCGGTGTACGCCGGATAACCGACGGAAACAAGGGCATCGACGTCATTACGACACCCGTCGTAGCTCTGCTTGCCGCCGCGGTAGCGGACGCCATAACCTGAGTCGCGTCGGAACGCGAGCAGGGCCCAGAAAGCACCGAGCCCGGCGCGGATGGGACGCGAACAGGGCGGGTTCATGGCAGTACTGGCACCCGGAATAGCGCAGTGGCCGGTGTGATCGGCGCCCGAGTGGAAGAACTCGCGGC
>NZ_DATJYB010000199.1:0-6467 GCF_035499775.1 Mycobacterium sp.
CGTGCGTTCCTGGGCATCTCCGGGCCGCAGGAAGTAGCCGTGCAGCGAGTGGACCTGGTAGCGCGGGTCGACGGTGCGCACCGCCGACACCAGCGACTGGCCCGCCACGTGACCGCCGAACGTGCGCTGCAGAAAACCCGATTCCGGGCTGAACACGCTACCGCGGTAGATGTTGACCTCGAGTTGCTCGAGATCAAGGATCTCCTCGATCGCCACGGGATGTTTTTACCAGCCGCGCTCGGCCAAGCGGTGCGGTTGTGCGATGTCCGCGACGTTGATGCCGACCATCGGCTCGCCCAATCCGCGCGACACCTTGGCCAGCACGTCGGGGTCGTCGTAGAACGTGGTGGCCTTGACGATCGCGGCGGCGCGCTGCGCGGGATCTCCGGACTTGAATATGCCCGAGCCGACGAACACGCCCTCGGCGCCGAGCTGCATCATCATCGCCGCATCGGCGGGGGTCGCGATGCCGCCCGCGGTGAACAGCGTGACCGGCAGCTTGCCGGCGCGGGCGACCTCGACGACGAGTTCGTAGGGCGCCTGCAATTCCTTTGCCGCAACGTATAACTCGTCCTCCGACAAGGACGTCAGCCGGCGGATCTCGGCGCCGATGGCCCGCATGTGCGTGGTCGCGTTGGAGACGTCGCCGGTACCGGCTTCGCCCTTGGAACGGATCATCGCCGCCCCTTCGCTGATCCGTCGCAGCGCCTCGCCCAGATTGGTCGCCCCGCACACGAACGGCACGGTGAACTTCCACTTGTCGTTGTGGTGGGTGTAGTCGGCGGGGGTCAGCACCTCGGACTCGTCGACGTAGTCCACACCGAGGCTCTGCAAGATCTGCGCCTCGACGAAGTGCCCGATGCGCGCCTTGGCCATCACCGGGATGGTGACCGCGGCGATGATGCCCTCGACCATGTCGGGGTCGCTCATCCGCGACACCCCGCCCTGCGCGCGGATGTCGGCAGGCACCCGTTCCAGCGCCATCACCGCGACGGCGCCGGCGCCCTCGGCGATGCGGGCCTGCTCCGGGGTGACGACGTCCATGATGACGCCGCCCTTGAGCATCTCGGCCATGCCGCGCTTGACCCGCGCCGTTCCCGTTTGCCCGCTGCCGTTCTGCGGTGCGCTGTCCACTAACTACCTCAATCGTCGCTGTCTCATGTGCTACCGCTGGTGCCAGTCCAGTGTAGTGGCCGCCACCAGCCGAATTTCCGGTGACGGGCGCTCGGCGGCTCACCGAAGGGCGGCCTCGAGCAGCACTTCGGCGGCGGCTTTGGCTGCCGCGGCGGCGTTCGGGTCCCGGTCCATCCGCGCGCTGAGCCCGCTTCCGTCGTAGAGCAACTGGAGCTGGCGGCCCAGGACTGCCGGGTCGGAAGCACCGGCGTCGCGGGCAAGCTCGATGAATATCCCACGAACTTCGCGGCGGTAGTCGTCGGCCGCCTGCGCAATCGCGCCGCCGTCCGGGGCTTCGGCACTGGCGGTGACGAAAGCGCAGCCGCGGAAGGTCGGTTCGGCGAACAGTTCGGCCTGGGCGTCAAAGACCGCCAACAGGCGCTGACGGGGATCGCTATGGCGTTCGACTGCGCGCCATAACCCGGCCGATGTCGCTGCGTGGCGCGACTCCAGGTAGGCCCGAACCAAGTTCTCTTTGCTTCCGAAGGTGTTGTACAACGACCCTTTGGCGACTCCGGCGTGCTCGATGACCCGGTCGATGCCGACCGTCTGAACGCCTTCGGCGTAGAACAGGTCGTCGGCTGCCGCCAGCAGCCGCTCCCGGGCGGACGCCTTGCGGCCGCGGTGTCTGGTGTCAGTGGGCACAGTTCCCTGGCTCCTTCTTGCTATAGACAGCTCTGTCTAGTTTATCCGGCTTTATCCGCCGACGGGTTCGAGAACGACGACCGGGATTTCCCGTGCGCCGGCCTTGGCGCGGTATTCGGGGAAGTGCGGCCAGTGCTGTTCGGCGACCGCCCACATCCGGGTCTTCTCGTCACCGAAAACCTCCCGGGCGCACAGCCGGTGCTTCACCGCGCCGTCCTGTACCCAGACGTCGGGGTGGACGGTCAGGTTGCGATACCAGGCCGGGTCGGTGGGAGCCCCGGCATTGGAGGCCACCGCGATGTAGCTGGCGCCATACGGAATGCGCATCACCGGATTCTTCCGAATCGCGCCGGTCCGGCCGCCGATCGTCGTCAATATGACGACCGGCCGGCCCTCCAGCGTCCCGCCATCGGCGCCATCACTGGCCTCGTAGCGGGCCACCTGGTCGCGGACGCGGTCGGTCGGGCTGGGGAGGTAAGTGTCGATCATGTTCGGTTCCTTCTAACTTCGGCTCGAGTCTTAGATGGCGGTGCGTCCGCCGTCGACGGGGATGACGGCGCCGGTGACATAGCTGGCCTTGTCCGACACCAGGAATGCGACCACCTCGGCGATCTCGTCGGGCTGAGCGGCGCGGCCGAGCAGCGTGGTGGCACCGAGCCCGGTGATCAGGTCCTCCCCTGCGCCGCCGGTATAGACCGGGCCGGGTGCGACGGTGTTCACGCGCACACCGGCGGGGCTGTACTCGGCGGCCCACGCCCGGCTCATCGCGGTCAGGGCGGCTTTGGTTGCGCCGTAGGCGGCTGCGCCGGAGAGTCCGATGTGGCCGGCCATGCTGTCGACGCTGACGATGCTGCCGCGGCCCCGCTCGGCCATCCCCGGAGCCAGCGCGGCAACCAGTTGGTACGCGCCGCGGACGTTAGCGGCGAACAGCTCGTCGAAGGTGGCATCGTCGAGTTCGTCGGTGGGACCGAACCAGGAGAAACCGGCGTTGTTGACCAACACGTCGACCGCACCGGCATCGGCGGCCAGCGCGGCAACGCTGCCGGGTTCGGCCAGATCTGCGGCCATAAAGCGCGCCCGCCCGCTGCGGTCCTCGATCGCTTTGACGGTCTCGGCGCCGCGCACCACGTCGCGACCGTGCACGATCACCTCGTAACCCCGATCCCCGAGCGCGAGGGCCACTGCCTGACCAATGCCGGACGTCGCTCCGGTCACCAAGGCTTTGGGCGCCTGCTCTGGGTAGCTGTGCTGCTCGGACATGACCACTCCTCGTGTTTGATATTGATTAGACCTGTCTGTCTAATGCAGTCAGATTAGACAGACAGGTCTAATCAATGCAATCCGGGTGGGACGTGAGCTCACTCACACGATGCCGAGCAGACGCGATAGCACCCGACACCGCGCGCGTGCGGGTGCTTTTGCTGGGGGTACCTCCCGCTTGCGGGAGACTGCTCGCGCTACCTAGCGGATCGACTCCAGCTGGCGCGGGCGGGCCAAGACGCGGCTGTCGGCCAGCGCGGCCGCCTCGGCGAGCCGTTCGGCAAGCTGCAGCGGGTACACGATCTGCCCGGCGGCCACCAGCTCGGCGATGTCGCCGGCGCTGCACCATCGATGGCCGTGGATGTAACGGCGCTCCAGCTCGGTGCGGCCCGCGGTGGACGGTTCGAACCGCTGCGTGCGGTACACGAAGAAGAACTCTTCGCTGTCGATCAGCGAGTCGTTGAACTCGAAGACCTCGTCGCGTCGCCAGACGGGTCCGATCATCTCGGCCGCCGCGACCCGCAGACCGGTTTCCTCCGTCAGCTCCCGCGCGGCGGCTTCGGCCAGCCGCTCGCCTTGCTGCACTTCGCCGCCGATGGTGAACCACCACCTGGGCGCGTCACCCCCCTCGCGCGCGGTGATCCCCGGATCCGAACCGCACAGCAGCAGCACCGCGCCTGCGTCGTCGAGCAACACCACCCGGGCCGACGTGCGCTGATTGAGCACGCCGTGATCGCCGTGCGCCAACGCGTGCGGCCGCTCCACGATCTCGAAATAGCTTGGCAGCTTGGCGGTTCCACCGAGCCGCAGGGCGCGGACCATCGGCCGGGCGCCCAGCGCCAGCGTGTCGCGGACGGCGTCGTTGTGGAACCGCCGGGCCAGCAGCACCCGTGCCTCCGCATCGGCCAGTTCGGCGATCAGGCCCGCGGGCAGCGAAGCCGGATCGACCATCGCGAGGACGGCCGAGAGCTCGTTCTCCGCGTTCTCGCGAGCCTGCCGGGGCGCGCACTCGGCGGCGTCGGCCAGCGCCGCCAGCCGCTTGCCCTCCCGGGAGCCGCCGTACGCGTCGAGGGCCACCGCGCGCGCCACCACCGCGCGCCGCGCCAGCGCGCTGTCCAGCGCCTGCCAGGACAGGTCGTAGCGGACGTTCAACCGGTCCAGCCGGTTGGCCGTTTGGAAGGCCCAGAGGCCCACGAGCGCCAGCAGCACGACGGCGACGACGATCGCCGCCACCACCCAGGCCGTCATCAGCTGGCCACCTGGACCTTGGCGCCCGACCCGGCGACCGTCTCGTATACCCGCATGATCTGGCTGGCGACCACCGACCAGTCATACCGGGCGACCGCTTGCGACCCCGCCGCCACGTAACGTTCCCGCAGCGCGTCGTCCTCGAGCACCGCGATGAGCCCATCGGCCAGCGCGGTGCTGTCGCCGACCGGCACCAGGCACCCGACCTCACCCTCGCGCAGCACCCGCCGGAATGCGTCCAGGTCACTGGCCACCACCGCAGTGCCGGCGGCCATCGCCTCCACCAGCACGATGCCGAAACTCTCACCGCCGATGTTGGGCGCGCAGTAGACGTCGGCGCTGCGCATCGCCGAGGCCTTTCCGGCGTCGTCCACCTGGCCGAGAAACCGGATGTGCTCCACGAAATCGGCTGCCTGGCTGCGTAATTGGTCCTCGTCGCCGCGGCCGACGATCAGCAGCTGCAGGTCCGGGAAACGCTCCAACACCTTGGGCAGCGCTTCGAGCAGCACCGCCATGCCCTTGCGGGGCTCGTCGTAGCGGCCCAGGAACAGCACCGTCTTGCCCGGCCGCGGATACCCGTCCAGCAGCGGCGCCGAGGCCAGCGACCCGACGTCGACCCCGTTGGGGATCTCCACCGCGTCGCTGCCAAGCGCCTCCATCTGCCAGCGCCGGGCCACGTCGGACACGGCGATCCGGCCGACGATCTTTTCGTGCCAGGGCCGCAGCACGCCCTGGAAGACGGTCAGCGTCAGCGATTTGGTGGTCGAGGTGTGGAAGGTCGCCACGATCGGCCCCTCGGCGACGCGCAGGGCCCACATCGACAGGCTGGGCGCATTCGGTTCGTGCAGATGCAACACGTCGAAATCACCCTCGGACAGCCACCGCCTGACCCGGCCGTGCACGGCCGGACTGAACTGCAGCCGCGCCACCGAACCGTTGTAGGGAATCGGGATGGCCTTGCCGGCGGAGACGACGTACTCGGGCAGCGACATCTCCGGCGACGCCGGCGCGAGCACGCTCACCTCATGGCCCCGGGCGCGCATCACCTCGGCCAGTTGCAGGACATGCGACTGCACCCCGCCCGGCACATCGAACGAGTACGGACAGACCATCCCGATCCGCATCACTCGCCCTTCAGCTGCGCCTGTCTGGCATCGGACAGATCGGCAAGCCACTGGGGCTGCAGCATGTGCCAATCAGCGGGATGGCCGGCGATGTTGGTCGCGAACTTGTCGGCCAGCGCCTGGGTGATGACGCCCACGTCGCCGCTGGTGCAGTCCAGCGGCTCTTGGATGTGCAACCCCCAGCCCCCGTTGTCCTCGAACCAGCAATGCGCCGGCAACAGCGCCGCCCCGGTCTGGATCGCGAGTTTGGCGGGCCCGGCCGGCATCCGGGTGGCTTCACCGAAGAAATCCACCTCGACACCGGTGCGGGTGAGGTCACGCTCGGCCATCAGGCACACCATCCGGTTGTCGACCAGTCGCTCGCACAGCACCTCGAAGGGAGGGCGACGGCCGCCGGACATCGGCAGCACCTCGAAGCCGAGGCTCTCGCGGTAGTCGATGAAACGCTTGTACAGCGACTCGGGCTTGAGCCGCTCCGCGACGGTGGTGAAGGTGCCGCGCGTCTGCACCAGCCAAACCCCCGCCATGTCCCAGTTGCCGCTGTGCGGCAATGCCATCACGACTCCGCGGCCGTCGGCCAGGGCCGCGTCCAAATTGTCGGCGCCGCGGAACGCCTCGTCGAGCACCTTGGACAGCGACTGGTGGTTCATCGTCGGCAGCCGGAACGCCTCTCGCCAGTAGCGGCCGTAGGACTCCAGCGAGTCGCGCATCAGCGCGTCCGGCACCTGGGCGGGGCGCACCCCGATGACGCGGGCCAGGTTCTTGCGCAGTTGCTCGGGCCCGCCGCGGCGGGCCGCGTAGCGGGCCCCGGTGTCGAACGCGTTGCGCGCGGCGAACTCCGGCATCGCCCGCACCGCCCTCCAGCCCGCCGCGTACGCCCAGTCGGTGGCGGTGCTGGTCATCAGCCGGCGTGCCAGCCGCCGCTGTGCCCCGATGATTTTCAGGCCGCCGGGGGTGCCGGGAAAGGTATAGGTCACGTTCCACTCGTTTTCGGTGCCGGCGTGCGATCGGTGGCCC
>NZ_DATJYB010000200.1:0-41327 GCF_035499775.1 Mycobacterium sp.
CGACCGCTACCTGCCCGACAAGGACAAGCACGCCGTGATGCGGGGAATGCTCGCGTTTCTGGCCGTCAACTCCACCTACCGCGGACCGTATACGCCCGGCAGCGCGGCCTGCCTGGCGTTCGCCCTGGCGGTCCCCGACAACAACACCGCGATGATGACCAAGCTCAAGGGCGGCATCGGCGCCCTCACCGAACACCTGCGCGAGATGTTCGTCTCGCACGGCGGTGAGATCCGATTCCGGTGCAAGGTCGAACAGATTCTCGTCGGCAAAGTCGGCGACAAAAGCACCGTGACCGGGGTGCGGCTACGCGACGGGTCGACGATCACGGCGCCGATCGTCGTGTCCAACCTGTCGCCCGACCTCACGCTCACCGAGCTCATCGCATCCGAACACGTTCCGGCGGAATTGGTTTCGCGCGTGTCGGGTCGCGATCACCGCGCGTCGTTCGTGCAGATCCACTTCGCGCTGGACGGTCTGCCGCAATTCGCGCCGCCCTATGAGCTGTTGAACGAGGAGGGCATGCAACAGTCGGTCGGCATCTTCGGCTCTCCGGAGGAGCAACAGCTGCAGTGGGAAACCTGCCGACGGGGCCTCATCCCGGACAACCCGTCAATGGGAATGCAGATCCCGTCCGTGCACGATCCGGGGATGGCCCCGCCCGGCAAGCACGCCGCCAGTGCGTTCGCGTACGCGTTCCCCGTCGAGGTGGACCGGGATCAGCATGGGCACCTCAAAAATGAGATGGCACAACGCGTTATCGACAAGATCACCCGGTTGGCGCCCAACTTCAAAGACATCATGATCCGCCACATCACGTTCGCGCCGTATCACATGAACACGATGTTCGGCGCGCCCGCCGGCGACTTCTGCCATGGGCTGCTGCACCCGGACCTGATGGGCCCCAACCGCCCTGGGCCCAGAGGCTTTCTCGATATGCCGATTCCGATCGACGGCCTCTACCTAGGCGGCGCGGGATGCCACGGCGGCCCAGGCATCACCTTCACCCCCGGCTACAACGCGGCCTATCAGGCCCTCGACGAGATGGCCTAGCCGAACGTGCCGGTGAGCTGGGCGTGCCCGGTTGCCGCACCGGCGATCGTCTGCGCCGCCTGCGCGCCGGCCAAATGGGCGGGCAGTTTGTAGTCGTTGGGAAGCTGGTACAGCGTGAACCGGTAGTGGTGCACGCCGCTACCCCCCGGCGGGCAGGGCCCGGTGTAGGAGGCCTGGCCTTTGGAATTCGGCAGAACCTTTCCGCCGCCGGGAATCTGGCCATCCGGGGTGCTGCCCGGACCGGGCGGAATTCCGGTCACGATCCAGTGGATGTACGCGCCTCCGGGAGCGTCCGGGTCGTCGACGACCAGCGCCGCGGGCGACGGCGCCGACCACGCCAACGGCGGCGCGAGATTGGCTCCCTTGCAGCTGTATTGCACCGGGATCGGCGCGCCGTCGGCGAACGCGGGACTCGTGATGGTCAACGGTCCGGGTTCCGGCGCCGCCTCGGCCGTGGCGAGCGCACCGAAGCCGGTCAGCCCCACCAGCAATGCCGGCGCCGCGATCGACGATGCGAGCCGCCTGGGGAAGCCGACTGTGCTTGCCGTTGTGGATTTCATAGGGCGATTCTCCCTGACTTTGCCGCGAGAAGGTACCCGCGCCGGCGCGGGCTACTCGCCGCCCCTCTTTACTTGCTCGACTCGCTTGCGCAGGCCCTTGGTGGCCGTGTCCATGACACCCTTGGCCCCTTGCCTGACCAGGAATCCGGGGACCGGGATGGTCAGGTCGACCATGAGCCTGAAGTGAACCTTGGTGGAATCGCCTTGCGGGGTCAGCGTGTACCGGCCGGTCTGACCCTTTTGCGATTTGGCGCTTTCCAGCGTCCAGCTCACCCCGTCGTCGTGCACCGAGTAGACCAGGATTTGCTCATCGGTGATGCCGACGATCTTGACGAACTGCCGGGACCTGGTCGGATGACCCTCGTCATCGCGCTCCAAGACTTCGACCTTCTTGTGCGAAAAGGACCACTCGGGCAACGTTTCGATGTCGTACAGCACGTTCAGGATCTCGTCGGGAGTCGCCTCGATGACGATTTCCCGGGTCTCGATAACTGCCATTCCGCAAACATAGCCAGATTCGCGGTGCCGAAAACAATTCGGCCTACGGCACCAGCACAACCTTGCCGACGTTCTCCCGCGCGGCCAGGATCCGGTGCGCCTCGGGCGCTTCGGCGAACGGCACCGCGGCATGCACAATCGGGTCCGCGGTGCCGTCGTCGAGCGCTTTGGCCAGCGGCGTGATCCAGGGCTCGAGCGTGCCCCGGTCGTCCCACAACCGCAGCATGTTCAGGCCGATGACGGTCTTCGACTCCGAGAGCTGGTCGAGCAGGTTGAACCCGCGCAGCATCGCCAACGCCTGCGGCGCCGCGGTCCGCAGCGAGCGCTTCTCACCCTGCTGCATGTTCGAAATCCCATAGCCCACAAGCCGTCCGCCGGGACGCAGCAGAGCATAGGACCGTCGCAGCGACGTGCCGCCCAGAGCGTCGAGCACCAAATCGTACGGGTCCAGGCCCTTCCACCAGCCGTCGCGGCGGTAATCGATGGCGCGGTCCACACCCAACTCGGCCAGCTTCTGATGCTTTCCGGGTGATGCGGTGCCGTGCACTTCGGCCCCGGCAGCCTTCGCGAACTGGATCGCCGCGGTCCCCACACCGCCGGCCGCAGCATGGATCAGCACCCGCTCGCCGGCCCGCAGCGACCCGTAACCGTGCAGCGCGGCCCAGGCGGTCGCGTAGTTGACCGGGACCGCGGCGCCTTGTTCGAAGCTCACCGCGTCGGGGAGCGTCACAGAGTCAGCGGCGGCAACGTTGACGATTTCGGCGTAGCCGCCGAATCGCGTTCCGGCCAGGACGCGTTCGCCGACGCGACTGGCATCGACGCCGTCGCCGACGGCCGCGACCGTCCCGGCGACCTCATAGCCGACCACCGACGGAGGCTTCGGCGCATCCGGGTACAAACCGACGCGGGCGAGGTGGTCGGCGAAGTTCACCCCCGCGGCGCGGACCGCGATCTGCATCTGGCCGGGGCCCGGCGGCGGCGGGTCGGGCCGCTGCTGCACCTGCAAGACCGAGGGGTCGCCGTGCTTGGTGATGACCACTGCGCGCATTGTTTCTCCTTGTCGGGCGTTCGTAAGCGTACGGGTCTTCGGCCACCGCCCCTTCCGGCGGCCACCACCACGCCGTCGCCGCGACCCGAGCGCGGATCATCCGAACATGTTCCGTGTCACGCACCACCGGCGTTGCCGGCGAACCAGGCCGTGGTCACGATGCGCGTCTGGGGCGGCGGCAAGTGCGCGTCGCCGGCACCGAGCGAACCAACCTTGACCGTCCACAACGGCTTTGACTGATCGATCGCCGACAACGAACTGTGCGCGCTCTGCTCGACGAGCACGACCGGGTTCCCGGTGCCGCATCCGTAGGCTCCTACCAGGCCGTCATCGCGCCCGCCCCAGGCGCCGCCGTTGCGCAGCCGGCATTGCGTGCCGTCTTCGAGTTGCAACGCAAATGGCGCCGGGGCGGGCGTCGGCTGCACCTGCGGAAGCGGACCGGTGGTCACCCGGTGCAGCTCCTGCTTCCACGGATCGTTGAGGCACAGCAGGGATCCCGGTGGCGCGGGCCAGCACACGTCCGCGCCGGCGGCGGTGGGCGCGCACGAGTAGATGTCGGCGGCGACCGCCGCCGGCGACGCACTGCAGCCGGACACCTTGATGACGTTGCCAGGAGCCTGGGTGACGGGCGCCTCCCGGTAACCGTTGGCCGGGTGCCCGCTGGCGTCGACCGCTACCGCCGTGATGACCTGGGTGCCCTTCGACGCCGCCGGCGAGGTGGAAGGTGCGGACGCCGCGGGCCGGTCCGTCTTTTCATCGCGCACCAGCAGCCACGTCACGACCGCCGCGACGACCACGACGACGGCGGCAGCGACCGCGATGAGGATCACCCGGGAAGATCTCGACGCCATTGGCGAATCGTACTGACACGGCAGGGCCGCGCGGCTACGTTTTCTGTGTGCATTTCGACTGGGAGCAGCTGACCGGCGGCGTGCACCGCTGCCGGCTGCCGTTCTGCGACGTCACCATCGGACTGGTGCGCGGCAGCATCGGAACGCTGCTCGTCGACACCGGCACCACCCTCACCGAAGCCGCTGCGATCGATGCCGACGTCCGGCACCTCACCGGCGGCCTGGTGACGCATATTGTGTTGACGCACAAGCACTTCGACCATGTGCTGGGCTCCTCGGGCTTCGCCGGCGCCGAGGTGTACTGCGCACCCGAGGTTGCCGAATACCTGTCGTCGTGCACCGACCAGATCCGTGACGACGCGCTGAGTTACGGCGCGGACGCCGCCGAGGTTGACCGCGCGATCGCGGCCCTGCGGCCACCGCAGCACGAGATCCAGGACGCCACAATCGATCTCGGCGACCGCTCAGTGACCATCACGCATCCGGGCCGCGGCCACACCACCGCGGACCTGGTCGTGATCGCGCGCGACGCGGGCCCGGTCGTGGTGTTCACCGGCGATCTGGTCGAGGAGTCCGCCGACCCCTTCATCGACGCCGATTCCGATCTGGCGGCCTGGCCGGCGACGCTGGATCGGGTACTCGCCGGCGGCGGACCCGACGCCATCTACGTGCCCGGCCACGGCAAGGTCGTCGACGCGGAATTCGTCCGCCGTCAACGGGATTGGCTTCATCGACGCGGTTAGCCGCCGGGCTACTTTGCCGTGCATGCGGCGATGAAGGCATCCGGGTCGGTCACGCTGAGCAACAGCTTGCCCAAGGTCACCGACTTCCGCCACACCTTCGCCGTTGCCGGCGGCTCGATCGTCAGGGCCACCAAGCCATTCCGCGACCCGTTGACCAGCCAGCGCGACCCCAGTCCATGGACGCCGGTCGAGTACACCCGGTCGTTGCTCGGCTCGGCCTTCGTGATCGACGCCAACGGGATGTCGGCGGTGAACGCCCACCCCATCTTGACGTGCAGGTTGCCCGCCTCGACCCGCAACTCGCTGTTCTTGGGACCCACGCCCAAGGGCACCGAGAGGGGAAGAAACCAACGGTCAAAGCGCAATTCCGGCTGCACGGCGCTGACCTTACTCGCAGGTTTGGCAGCCTCCTGAGCCGAGCCGTTTAAGCACTTTGCTGACCGGTGATTCGCCCGTGGAGCCCGGGGATAGACTCTCTGCGTCATCGGAATCGTGCTGAAAGAGGAGCGTAGGTCCATGGCCATCATCGAATCGGACACTGAGGTCCATTCACCGTTCGAACAAGAAGTCGCCGCCACGCAGCGATACATCGACGGCGCACGCTTTGCCGGGATTATTCGCCTCTACACCGCCCGCCAAGTAGTAGAGCAGCGCGGCACCATCCCCACCGACTACACCGTGGCACGGGACGCGGCGGCGGGTTTCTATGACCGGCTGCGTGAACTGTTCGCCGAGAAGAAGAGCATCACGACGTTCGGGCCCTATTCGCCGGGCCAGGCCGTGAGCATGAAGCGGATGGGTATCGAGGGGATCTACCTCGGCGGCTGGGCAACCTCGGCCAAGGGGTCCACCACCGAAGACCCGGGACCCGACCTGGCCAGCTACCCGCTGAGCCAGGTGCCCGACGACGCCGCGGTACTGGTGCGCGCACTGCTGACCGCCGACCGCAATCAGCAGTACCTGCGGCTGCACATGAGCGAACAGCAGCGGGCCACCACCCCGGCAATCGACTTCCGGCCGTTCATCATTGCCGACGCCGACACCGGGCACGGCGGTGATCCGCACGTGCGCAACCTGGTCCGGCGCTTCGTCGAAGTGGGCGTGCCGGGATACCACATCGAGGACCAGCGTCCGGGCACCAAGAAGTGCGGCCACCAGGGTGGCAAGGTGCTGGTGCCCTCGGACGAGCAGATCAAGCGCCTCAACACCGCGCGCTTCCAGCTCGACATCATGCGGGTGCCCGGCATCATTGTCGCGCGCACCGACGCCGAGGCGGCCAACCTGATCGACAGCCGCGCCGACGAGCGGGACCAGCCGTTCCTGCTCGGAGCCACCAACCTCAAGGTTCCCGCCTACAAGGCGTGCTTCCTGGCAATGGTGCGGCGCTTCTACGAACTGGGCGTCAAGGACCTCAACGGCCATCTGCTCTACGCACTGTCCGACGGTGAGTACGTGACAGCCAACGCGTGGCTGGAGCGGCAGGGCATCATGGGTGTGATCTCCGATGCCGTCAATACCTGGCGGGAGAACGAAAAAGCTTCCGTCGACGACCTTTTCGACCAAGTCGAGTCGCGGTTCGTGGCCGCCTGGGAGGACGACGCCGGGGTGATGACCTACTCCGAGGCCGTCGCGGAGGTGCTCGAATTCGACCAGAGCGAAGGCGAGCCGGCCGACATGAGCCCCGAGGAGTGGCGTGCCTTCTCCGCACGGGCCTCGCTGTACACCGCACGGGCGAAAGCCAAGGAGTTGGGCGTAGACCCGCCATGGGACTGCGAGCTGACCAAGACCCCCGAGGGCTACTACCAGATCCGTGGCGGCATCCCGTACGCGATCGCGAAGTCGCTGGCCGCCGCGCCGTTCGCCGACATCCTTTGGATGGAGACCAAGACCGCCGACCTCGCCGATGCCCGGGAGTTCGCCGAGGCCATCCACGCCGTGTACCCGGACCAGATGCTGGCCTATAACCTCTCGCCGTCGTTCAACTGGGACACCACCGGCATGACCGACGAAGAGATGAAGCAGTTCCCCGCCGAACTCGGCAAGATGGGCTTCGTCTTCAACTTCATCACCTACGGCGGACACCAGATCGACGGCGTGGCCTCCGAGGAGTTCGCCACCAACCTGAGGCAGGACGGCATGCTGGCGCTGGCGCGCCTGCAGCGCAAGATGCGCCTGGTCGAGTCGCCCTACCGGACACCGCAAACCCTGGTCGGTGGGCCGCGCAGCGACGCGGCGCTGGCTGCCTCGTCGGGACGCACCGCGACCACCAAGTCGATGGGCAAGGGCTCGACCCAGCACCAGCACCTGGTCCAGACCGAGGTGCCCAAGAAGCTGCTGGAGGAGTGGCTGGCGCTGTGGAGCGACCACTACCAGCTCGGCGAGAAACTCCTTGTGACGCTGCGGCCCCGCCGCGCCGGCTCGGACGTCCTCGAACTCGGCATCTACGGCAGCGGTGACGAGCAACTGGCCAACGTCGTCGTCGACCCGATCAAGGACCGGCACGGCCGCAGCATCCTGCAGGTGCGCGACCAGAACACGTTCGCCGAAAAGCTGCGCCAGAAGCGGTTGATGACGCTGATCCACCTCTGGCTGGTGCACCGCTTCAAAGCCGACGCGGTGTACTACGTGACGCCGACAGAGGACAACCTCTATCAGACCGAGAAGATGAAGTCGCACGGCATCTTCAGCGAGGTCTACCCGGAGGTCGGCGAGATCATCGTCGCCGAGGTCAACCACCCGCGCATCGCCGAGCTGCTCAAGCCCGACCGCGTGGCGCTGCGGAAGTTGATCACCAAAGAGGGCTGAACACCACTACATCCCGCCTTGGGTACATCCCGCCTTGGGGCTACCGCCACGAACACGGCGGTAGCCCCAACGCGTTATTGGGCACGCGTGTGACGCAAGTCCCCCTTGTAGAAACAGTTGCATAGGCATACTGTTTACTCATCGGCAACAATCTTTGAACCACGAAGGGAGAGTGCAATGACTGGACATGGAATCAGGAAAGCAGCTGCGATGGTCGGTGGTGCCGCCGCGCTGGCTCTGACGATCGCAGTCGGCGGCGTCGCGGCAGTTGACAGCGTGACCGCGTCGGCGCCCGCGCCGGCTTCGGTCAACGGGACGCCCGCGCTCCCCAGCACCCCGCCCGCCGCAACCAACGGGACCGGCGTTCACACCGCCGTGCTCACGAACTGCGTCGTCGTCCCCGGCGGCTGCTGACCACCCACATCTGCTAGGCCATTGGGTTGCTCCCCTCAACCCAACGGCCTCGCGACGTTTGCGGCGGCTGGCCGCGATCCATCGCCAGGCGCGGCCTAGGGTTAGGGTTCTGCGCAACTCGACTGCAAGGGGAACCGTCATGGCCAAGCTCAGGTTCGGTTATTTCATCGCCCCGTTCCACCGGGCCGGCACCAACCCGACGCTCGCCTTGCAGCGCGACCTGGAGTTCGTCGAACACCTCGACGCCCTCGGGTTCGACGAAGCCTGGATCGGCGAGCATCACTCCGCCGGCAGCGAGCTCATCGCCTCGCCGGAGATCTTCATTGCCGCCGCCGCGGAACGAACCAAGTGGATCAAGCTCTGCACCGGGGTCATCTCGCTCGCCTATCACAACCCGCTCTGGGTCGCCGACCGGTTGATGATGCTGGATCACCTCACCCACGGTCGCGTGATCGGCGGGGTGGGCCCGGGCTCGCTGCCCAGCGACTCGTCGATGATTGGACTGACCCCCACCGATACCCGCGAGCTGCTGGAAACCAACCTCGACATCTTGGTCCGGCTGCTGGCGGGGGAGACGGTGAGCGCCAAGACCCCCACGCACGAGCTCATCGACGCCAAGTTGCAGCTGGCTCCCCACTCCGAAGGCGGAGTCCCGCTAGCGGTGGCCGCAGTCGCCTCGCCGACGGGCGCGCGGCTGGCCGGCAAGCACGGCATCGGCCTGCTGTCCATCGGGGCGACCCTGACCATCGAAGGCTTCAACGCGCTCCAATATCACTGGAACATCGTCGAAGAGCGCGCCGCCGCGTTCGGCACCAAGGTCGATCGCAGGAACTGGAGCCTGGTCGGTCCCTTCCATATCGCCGAAACCGAAAAGCAAGCGCGCGAAGACGTGAAGTTCGGCCTCGAACCCTGGTTCCGGTACTTCCAAAAGGTGGCCGCGTTCCCGCAAATGACCATGCCGGGCGAGCAGCTCGACGAGATGATCGACGTCATCAACGACAACGGCGCGGGCGTGATCGGCACGCCCGAGCGGGCCCGGGCACAGGTGCAGCGGATGTGGGATCAGTCCGGCGGGTTCGGCTGCATGTTGCAGATGGGCCACGAGTGGGCCAATCCGGCGGCGACCAAACGGTCGGCCGAATTGTTCGCTGCCGAAGTCATGCCGCATTTCCAGGGCCAGGCGCAGCCGACGCTGGACGCCGCCGCACGCGCCAGCGAGGCCCGTCAAGGCCTCGCGGAGTCGCAGAATCAGGCCGTCGCGCACATGACCCAGAAGTATCAGGACGAGATCGCGTCGAAATAGCGGCTCAGATGCCGAACCACCGCCTGAGTACACCTCGCAACTCGGACAGTTCGTCAGGGCCAGGCCCGTCCGCCGACGACGCCCACGCCACATAACCGTCAGGACGCACCAGGACCGCGGTCGCCGGCACATCGCCGACCGGGTGTCCGGCCGCGACGGTGAGCTGGTCGTTGATGCCGGCCACCGCGGCGGCCACCACGGAGCCCTCGGTGAGATCGATGAGCAGAGGCCGCCCGGCGCGGGCGAGTTCCGCTACCCGCGTTGTCCCGCAAGCGTTTTCGACTGCGAAGTCAGGCACCCAGCGCCCGACGAGCGGGTGCGCGTCGACGCTCGCGGCATAGCGGTTCTCCGCTCCGGACAGCAGGTCGCTGAGCCGCCGGACCATCTCGGGATCAGTGATCAACTCGGCGAACAGCTGGCGCAGGGCGGTGACTTCCGCGCCGGGCCGGACCAGGGCCAGCTGGGCACGGCTGTGCATGACGACCCGCTCGGCAGCGGGCCGGCGCTCGGCCTCATAGGTGTCCAGCACCGTCGGCTCGACGCGCCCGTTGAGGACGGCCGCCAGCTTCCAGCCCAGGTTCACCGCATCCTGCAAACCCAGATTGAGACCGGGTCCGCCCATCGGCGAATGCACATGCGCGGCGTCGCCGACCAGAATCACCCGGCCCACCTGGTACTGGGAGGCGATCCGTGAGTTGAGGCCGCGGAACCGGCGCAGATCCAACGGCTCCCCGGATGACGCGGCACGCAGCGGCACGTCCGCGCCGAGCACTCGCTTGGCGGTGGCCTCCAGTTCGGCGAGGCTCATGGGCACCTCGTCGCCGATGTCTTCATCCGGCTGTTCCCGGGCCGTGCTGTCCAATTCGAAGGCGATCACCGCCGCCCGACCGCCGAGCGCGCCCCACGCGAAAACACCATGCTCGACGCGGTGGAACTGCAGGGGCGGGACGCGGCCAAACCCGGGCACGTCGAGCCCGCCGCTGACCGGATCGATCCATTCGGCGGGCGGCAGCACGTCAAAACCCACGCAGGCGACCACGTCATACGACGACATGCCGGCGAAGTCGATGCCGGCCAGCTTGCGGGTCACGCTGGTGCCACCGTCGGCGCCGATCAGATATTTGGCCGTCAATTCGTAGGCGCCGTCGGGACCGTTGACCTGCACCGTCACGTGGTCGTCGTCCTGGTCGAAACCGCTCAGCGTGTGACCCCAGCGAATGTCCACGTCGTATTCGCCGGCCCGCTGCGCAAGCAGCTGGACGAGTCTGGGTTGCTGGATCGGGAGCATGAACAGCTGGGAATCCGGATTCAGGGCGAGGTCAAGCGCAAAGGCCGCGAACATTGCCCGCGGAGCGAGCTGGGGACGCTCAGCCGCCCTGCCGAGCGCACTGTACAGGCCGCGGTGGTCGAGGATCCGAACTCCTTGGCCGACAATGCCGTTGGCCCGTGGTTGCGGGTTGGGGCCGGACAGGGGATCCAACACCACCGGCCGGATCCCGGCCAAGCCCAGTTCGCAGGCCAGCATCAACCCGTTGGGACCGCCACCCGCGATGACAGCGTCAATCACTTAGCCCAGCTTAATAGTTTCGGATATGCGCGACAACTGGGAGTTCGCTGTGCAAAATGGAACCACCATGCGCATCGTCCGGTTACTCCCCACCGCGATCCTCGCCGTCGTCGGCTGTGCGGTCGCGACGGCTGGTCCGGCCCTGGCCGACGACAGCCTCAACGGCCACTACTTCGCCGTCGTCGATGGCTCACGTTCCAATCTGCTGAGCACGATCCTGACCTTCCAAACCACATGTGATCCCGCGGGCAACTGCACAGGCTGGGTGACGACCCCCAAAACCTGGGGCGCACCGGTAAGCAAGCCCCCGGGCGGCTCGTGGACCATCAACCGCACCGACCGCGCGGGCTGGACGTGCCCCAACGGCGGAACCGCCCCCGCGGACCTGGTCTACACGTTCGCTCCGGCGAACCTGGCCGGATCGATCATCACAACGAAAGCGGCGGGCGGATGCGGCGACCCCGCAAGGCCTACCACTACCCACTCACTGCAAGTTCAAAAGTGCGTCGACGACCCCACCAAAGGGGTTTGCCCGTGACGGCACCGAAACCCCTTGGGCCGCAAGGCTAGACGCTATCCACCCGACTCGCGTTCGGCGGCCTTCACCAACTTGCCCGCGAAGAAGCGGACCGCGCCGCCCATCCCGGCCTTTACCAGCGGACCCGTCCCGCGCACCTTTTCGACAAACGAGCCACTCCACCGGATGTCGGTGCCGCCGGCCGCATTCGGCGTAAAGACCACCTCGGCCAGGTAGTCGTCGACCGGGGCAGGTCCCACCAGCTTGTAGACGTGGCGCCGGTCCTGCTCGTACTCGACGGTCTCCTCCTGCACGAACACCGGCCACGCGCCTACCTTGCGAACAGCCCCGATGCCGCTCGGCGCCGGATCACCTTGGCGCGCCCAGCTTGAACTGATGACGATCGGCTTGGCCCACTTCGACCAGTTGGCGCCGTCAGTCTCGAGCCGGAACAACGTCGCCGCAGGCGCACTACTGGTCTTGGTGACCTCGAACGAATACTTCCGACCCGACATGCCCAACTCCCTGGTGAAATCGCTGAACAACCCTGACTAGGACTGCCGCGTACCCTACCCTTGCCCGCTGCGGCGCGTGCATACTCACCCTGTGAGTCAAGCCGACACCCTTACCGTTCCGCCCGCGCCCAGCAAAGCCGACGTCGCCTCGGCGCTGCGACTCATGGAGCCCCTACGAAAGGTGGTCAAGCCCAAGGTCTACGGCATCGAGAACGTGCCCAAGAAGCGGGCCTTGCTGGTCGGCAACCACAACACGCTGGGCATGGTCGACGCGCCGTTGCTGGCCGCCGAGTTGTGGGAGCGGGGGAGGATGGTTCGCTCCCTCGGCGACCACGCCCACTTCAAGGTGCCGGGGTGGCGAGACGCACTGACCCGGATGGGCGTGGTCGAAGGCACCCGCGAGATCACCTCGGAGTTGATGCGACGCGGCGAGCTCGTCATGGTGTTCCCCGGCGGCGGCCGCGAGGTCAACAAGCGCCGCAACGAGCAATACAAGCTGGTGTGGAAGAACCGACTCGGGTTCGCGCGCTTGGCAATTCAGCACGGCTATCCGATTGTGCCGTTCGCGTCGGTGGGGGCCGAACACGGCATCGACATCCTGCTCGACAGCGATTCCAAGCTGCTCGCGCCGGTCGGTTTCCTCGCCGGGAAGCTGCTCGGCACCCCGGACGCCCCGCCGGTGGTCCGTGGTGTCGGCCTGACGCCGGTGCCGCGTCCGGAACGGCAGTACTACTGGTTCGGCGAACCGATCCCCACCAAGGAGTTCCAAGGACAAGAAGGCGACGACACCGTGGCCCGCAAGATCCGCGAGCACACCGCCGCCGCAGTCGAGAAGGGCATCGCGTTGATGCTGGCCGAGCGCGAGGCCGACCCGAACCGCTCCCTGGTGGGAAGGCTGTTGCGGTCGGACAGCTGAGTTTCAAATGACCGCCGACGCGGGCGAGCTGCACCTGGCGGTGTGCCGGCGGTTTGGTCGTGTGGTGCTGGCGGCGGACGGGAAATGGGATCGCCGGTCCCCGTGCGCGGGCTGGCAGGCCAGGGATGTGCTCGAGCACGTGATCGGCTTTCACGACGTGCTGCTGCTGCGGCCGCTGGGGCGCAAGCCCCAACGCCCCCGTGCCGACCCGCGGCAGCGGTGGCAACTGACCTACCAGCAACTCAAGCAGGCATTGGGCGATCGAGAACTGTTCGAGCGGGTCGTTTCGGTGCCGGCGGTCGAGAAGAACCCGGCGACGCAGTTGGATGCCGGCAAGCTTCTCCCGCGCCTGACGCAGGACGTCTTGGTGCATACCTGGGACTTGGCCCGGGCGGTCGGAGCGGACGACACGCTGGACCCCGCCTGGTGCGCGGTCTTCTTGGCGCAACTGCCAACCGATCCCGACGCCCTGAAGGCGTCCGGGATGTTCGCGGCGCCCGTCGCCGTCCCCGAGGACGCAGACACTCAGTCGAGGCTGCTGGGCCGCCTCGGCCGGGACCCGTCGTGGCAAAGCAGCTGACCCCGTAAATCGTCATTCCCGTGCGCCGGGCACACTCCGGGCGCAATCATTCATCCATGGCGAACGCGTCTGTCCTCACCCCTGACAATGGCCTGCCGTCCGGCGTGCAAGGCGCCTGCGATTCACGATTCGGGGCAGCCATCAAAGCGTTCTCCGCGCTGTTCCCCGCGCGCAAGTTCGGCGGCGGGGCGCTCTCGGTGTACATCGACGGCGTCCAGGTCGTCGACGTATGGACCGGATTTGCCGATCGAGACGGCAAGGTGCCCTGGACGGCCGATACCGGCGCGATGGTGTTCTCGGCGACCAAAGGGTTGGCCGCGACGGTAATTCACCGACTGGTCGACCGCGGGCTGTTGGACTACGACGTGCCCGTCGCGGAGTACTGGCCGGAGTTCGGGTTCAACGGCAAGGCCGCGGTGACCGTCAACGACGTGTTGCGGCACCGATCCGGCCTGGCCCACCTCAAGGGGGTCGGCAAAGACGAGATCATGGATCACCTGGGGATGGAGGCACGGCTGGCCGACGCGCCACTGGACTCCCAGCACGGAAAGATGGCCTACCACGCGATCACCTACGGATGGCTGCTGTCCGGGCTGGCCCGCGCGGTGACCGGCAAAGGCATGCGTGAGCTGTTCCGCGAAGAGTTGGCCCTACCGCTCGACACCGACGGCCTGCATCTGGGCCGCCCGCCGGCCGACGCCCCGACCACCCCGGCCCAGACGCTGCTGCCGCAGACGAACTTCCCGACCCCGGTGCTCGACTTCGTCGCGCCCAAGATCGCCGGGCTGTCGTTTTCCGGCCTGCTCGGCTCGATCTACTTCCCCGGCATCTTCTCCTTGCTGCAGGGCGACATGCCGTTCCTCGACGGGGAGGTCCCGGCGGTCAACGGCGTCGTCACCGCACGTGCCCTGGCCAAGGTGTACGCCGCCATCGCCAACGGCGGTGAAATCGAGGGGACGCGGCTGCTGTCGTCGGAGTTGGTGGACGGCTTGAAGGGAAAATCGGATCTGACGCCGGACCTCAACCTCGGTATCCCGTTCACCTACCACAAGGGCTTCCAATCATCGCCGGTCCCAGGACTATTGCCCGGGTACGGACACATCGGTCTGGGCGGAACCGTCGGGTGGGCCGACCCGGACACCGGCAGCTCCCTGGCCTATGTGCACAACCGTCTGCTGACCCTGATGTTGTTCGACGTCGGGTCGTTCGCCGGTTTGGCACCGCTGTTGAGTGGCGCCATCGCGGCCGCACGCAAAGACGAGCCGCTTGAGGTACCGCACTTGGGCGCGGTGTACTCCGAGCCCGACAACCAAGAGGCGGCCTCCGGCAGCGCTTCCTGAAATACGCGGCAGCACATCGTGATACGACTGCTGCTCATTCTCGTGGTGGCGCTGCCGCTCAGTGCTTGCGGCGGCCGAACCGCGCCGCCCGCCGCCCGTACCACGACGACAACCGGGCCGGCCATCGTCGTTGACCCCGCACTCGTCGCCCGCAGCCAGGCCGTGCTGGACGCCGCCATCAAGCCCGGCGCGCCGGGCTGCTCTGCTGCGGTGGGCAGCAACGGAAAACCCTTCTGGACCGGGGCTCGCGGCGTGGCCAACCTGGCCGCCGGCGACGTGATCACACCTGACACCGTGTTCGACATCGCCTCGGTCTCAAAGCAATTCACCGCGACCGCGGCGCTGCTCTTGGTCGAGGCGGGAAAGCTGGCGCTCAATGACCCGTTGTCGCAGCACGTGCCTGATCTGGCTGCGTGGGCCGGCACCGTCACCGTCGCGCAACTCATGCACCACACCAGTGGCATCCCGGACTACACCGGACTGCTGCAAGCCCAGGGCTATCAGTACCGCGACCGCACCACCCAGGATCAGGCCCTGCACGCCCTGGCGGGCGTGTCGGAGCTGGAGTTCGCGCCGGGCAGCAAGTTCGAGTACTCCAACTCCAACTACCTGCTGCTGGGCGAGATCGTGCATCGGGTGTCGGGGCGACCGCTGCCGCAGCACCTGGATGCCGCGATCTTCCGCCCGCTCGGACTGAGCATGGTGCTGGATCCGGTCGGGCATGTTCCCGGCAAGGCCGTCTCGTATGCGAAGGTAGGCGGCCAGTACCAGGTGGCCGACTCTCCGTGGGAGCAGCTCGGTGACGGCGGCATCCAAACCACGCCAAGCCAATTGGTGCGCTGGGCGGACAACTACCGAACCGGGGCGGTGGGCGGCAAAAGGCTGCTCGACGACCAACTCGCCGGCGCGGTGGAAACCGAAGCCGGCGGCGCCGACCGCTACGGCGCCGGAATCTTTCTGATGGCGAACGGCACCCTCGATCACGACGGCGCCTGGGCCGGATTCGTCACGGAATTTCGTATCAGCGCCGACCGGACCAAGTCGCTGGCCATCAGCTGCAACACCGACAAGCAGGACGTGGCAGCCCTCGCCGACGCGCTGGCGAAATTGTGGATGTAGGCCTGCGGCGTCAGATGAAGTGCGGGGCGATGAGGACTGCACCGCCGAGGATCACGAACCCGATGAGAAACGCGATCACCGTAAAGCCCATCACCTGGCGGACATTGAGCTTCGCGATGGCCAGCAGCGGCAGCAGCCAAAACGGCTGGATCATATTCGCGACCCCCTCGCCGACCGCGACCGTCATCGAGATCAGCCCGAGGTAAGCCGGCGAGTGCTGACCGACATGCAGCGCCGAGTCGACCGCGATCGGCCCCTGCACGGCCCAGTGCCCGCCGCCCGACGGAACGAACAACGAGATGATCACGGAGCCAACGAAAGTCAGGAACGGCAGGGTGTACTGGTTGGCGCCGGTCACCAGCGCCTCGGCCAGCACCGTCTGGAGCGGCTTGCCGGCTCCGGGCCCGGACGGCAGATAACCGAGCAGACCAACCAGCCCGCCGTAGAGGGGGTACTGCAGTAACAGCGGACCACTCACCTTGGCCGCACCGGAGAATGCCCGGATAAAGCGAATCGGTGTGCGGTGCAGCAGCGCGCTCGTCACGGTGAACAGCATGATCATCGAGGAGATGTTGAGCGCAAAGTGGCTCAGCACGAAATACGAGATGCCGGCGGCGAATACCAGCACATTGAGGATCCATAGGTTTTCCAGCCATTCGGCAAACGTGCGCTTCGCACCGGGATCGCGCTCCGATGTGTCTGCTGCCTCGTCGTCGTCCTCGAAGACCGCGGGATCAGGCTCGAGGCCCTCTGCCGGCGCCATCCGCCAGATCGCCAGCGCAAGCACGGCAAGCACCACGATCACCGATATCCAGCTGTAGGGCTGGAAGATCGTCAGCGAAAGCGGCACGTTCATGCCGGTTACCTTGTGTATCACGTTGATTGGGCTGCTCGCGTCGGTGTTCGCGAGCGCGATCGACGAGGACAAGCCCTGCGTCCAGAGGATGAAGCCCATGAACGCGGCGGCGATCAGGTAGCCGAAATGCGCACTGCCGCCGAGGCGTTTCGCGACCTGGCGGGCGACCAGAGCGCCGGCTACCAGTCCGAGTCCCCAGTTGAGCAAGGACAACAGCGCGCTGACGCCGAAACACAGCAGAGCTCCTTGAACCTGGTTCTTCGGCTTGCTCGCGATACGGATGATGGCCCGCTTGAGGATGGGTGCCTCGGCGAGCGTGTAGCCGGTCACCAGGATCAGCACCATCTGGAAGGCGAACGTGAAGATGTTCTGCTGTCCCCACACTCCGCCGTACCACGCCTTGAGCATGCCCGACGCCGACGCGTCTTTGACCAGCAGCGCGACCAGCCCGGCCACGACCAGGGTGAGGATGACCGCGAACAAGTAGGGGTCGGGCATCAAGCGTTCGACGTAGCGCACACACAGCGCGGTGAGATGCTGCATCAAGCCGCGTCGTTTGAGTTCTCGGTCCTGTTCTGCCGTCATCGACCTACCTCTGATTTCGTTGCCCGGGTCGCGAGAAGTGAGCCGGCCGGGAAGCAAGTACGGCACGGACTCTATCGGAGGACCGCCTGCTTAGACTTCGGTTATGGATTACGGTTCCCGGCAGGACTCCGTGGCTCCAAAAGGCCTGCTACAGATCGATGATTGCCTGGACGCCGACGGCAACATCGCGTTGCCTCCCGACCTCACGCTGATCTCGCTCATCGAACGCAACGTCGCCAACATCGGTGAGCTCGTGGCCTATCGCTACCTGGACTACGCACGCACCGAAGGCCAGGCCCACGAGGTGACCTGGGCCGAATTCGACGTCCGGATGCAAGCCATCAGTGCCCAGGTGCAGCAGTTCGCGGGACCCGGTGACCGAGTTGCCGTCCTCGCACCACAGGGCATCGACTACGTCGCCGGCTTCTACGGAGCGATCAAGGCGGGCAGCGTGGCGGTGCCGTTGTTCGCCCCCGAACTGCCGGGTCACGCGGCACGTCTGGAAACGGCGCTTCGCGATTCGCGGCCCACCGTCGTGCTCACGACGTCGGCGACCCAAGAGGGTGTCGAGAATTTCCTGACCAGCCTCCCGCGGCTGCAGCAGCCGCAAGTCATCGTCATCGACCAGATACCCGACGCGGCGGGGGAGCAGTTCAGGCCGGTCGAGCTGGATTCGGACGCCGTCTCCTATCTGCAGTACACCTCGGGCGCGACCCGGCCCCCGGTCGGCGTGGAGATCACCCACCGTGCTGTCCAAACGAACCTGGTACAGATGATCCTGTCGATCGACCTGCTGGACCGGAATACCCACGGCGTCAGCTGGTTACCGCTCTACCACGACATGGGCCTGTCCATGATCGGCTTTCCCGCGGTCTACGGCGGACACACCACCCTGATGTCGCCGACCGCGTTCGTCCGCAGGCCCCAGCGCTGGATCCAGGCCCTGTCCGCCGGATCCCGGACCGGACGCGTGGTCACCGCGGCGCCCAACTTCGCCTACGAGTGGACCGCCCAACGTGGACTGCCCGCGCCCGGTGACGATATCGACTTGGGCAATGTCGTCCTCATCATCGGCTCCGAGCCGGTCAGCATCGACGCGGTGACGACGTTCAACAAAGCGTTCGCCCCGTACGGATTGCCGCGCACCGCGTTCAAACCGTCGTACGGCATCGCCGAGGCCACACTGATGATCGCGACCATCGACCAGGCCGCCGAGACGTCGGTCGTCTACCTCGATCGCGAGCAACTGGGTGCCGGCCGGGCGGTACGTGTCGAGGCGGATGCCCCCAACGCCGTCGTACAGGTGTCGTGCGGTCAGGTCGCCCGCAGCCTCTGGGGCGTGATCGTCAACCCGGAAACGGGAACCGAACTTCCGGACGGTCAGGTGGGCGAAGTCTGGCTGCAGGGTGACAACGTCGGCAGGGGTTACTGGGGACGGCCCGAAGAAACCCGGCTGACCTTCGATAACAAACTGCAATCGCGGCTCACCGAAGGCAGTCATGCAGCCGGCGCGCGGATCGACGGAAACTGGTTGCGCACTGGCGATCTGGGGGTGTACCTGGACGGGGAGCTCTACATCACCGGGCGCATTGTAGATCTGGTCACCATCGATGGTGATAAGCACTACCCGCAGGACATCGAAGCCACAGCGACGGAGGCGTCGCCGATGGTCAGACGGGGATACGTCACGGCTTTCGCGGCGCCGCAAGGCACCGAGCAACGCCTGGTCATCGTCGCCGAGCGCGCCGCCGGCACCAGCCGCGCCGACCCGCAGCCGGCGATCGAGGCCATCCGCGCCGCGGTGTCGAATCGCCACGGGCTGTCCGTCGCCGAGGTGGTATTCCTGCCGGCCGGCGCCATTCCGCGCACCACCAGCGGCAAGCTGGCCCGCCGGGCCTGCCGCGACGCATACCTCAGCGGTGAATTAGGCACGCATTAAAGGTTCACCGGGCCGTTCGCCGGTTGTCATCTTGTGACTTTGGCCTCTTATCCGCGCATCCCCGCGCAAGCGACCATGGGGTCGAGATAGGAGCCAACATGATCGAATACCGCTTCGACGCAGCCAATGCCATCCTCTCGGTGCGGCCGGAGTCCGCGCTCGACACGAAGGATTTCGTGGAACTCGCGAAGTCCATCGACCCGCAGATCCAGGAAAGCGGCGACCTCGCGGGCCTCATTATCGATGCTCAGAGATTCCCGGGTTGGGACAGTTTCGGGGCGATGCTCACTCACTTTCGCTTCATCCGGGATCACCAAAAGCACATCAAGAAAGTCGCGGTCGTGACCGACTCGCACCTCGGAGACGTCGCCGAGCATCTGGCATCACACTTTGTGTCCGCCACGATCCGTCACTTCCCCGCCGGGCAGGTCGACGAAGCTCGGCACTGGATCATCGACGGCGCGTAGTTTCACAATGGCGCGGTTTCACAATGGCGCGGTCATGAGGGTCATCGTCACCGGCGGCATGCCACCATGGTCAGGTGACCGCGACCCCGTCTGCTGGCGAACCCGACCGGAGTCCCGACCTGGGGGGGTACCCGGTCGCTGCGCCACCGCTGCCTGGCCCGGTCACTTTCGAGCAGGACTGGAGTGACGTGACCTTCGTGCACTGGCCGGTGCGTCCGGACAGCGTTGCTCACCTGTACCCGCCCAGCGCCCGTCCGGACGTCTTCGCCGACGGCAACACCTACGTGGGGCTGATCCCGTTCGTCATGACGAACACCAACCTTGGTACCGCACTGCCGCTTTCGTACCTCGGCCGGTTCGCCGAGACCAACATCCGGCTCTACTCGGTTGACGACGCCGGCCACCACGGCGTGCTCTTCCGGTCGCTGGACTCAGAACGGCTGGCGGTGGTACCGCTCACCCGAATCGGCCTCGGCATCCCCTACACGTGGGCGCGGATGCGGGTGACGCGGTCGGCTGACCAGATCACGTATCACACTGTGCGCCGCTGGCCGCGCCGCGGATTGCGCAGCCGGGTGACGGTAGCGGTTGGCGACGTCGTGGAGCCGACACCGCTGGAGGTGTGGCTCACCGCCCGCTGGGGCGCGCACACCCGTAAGGCCGGCCGCACCTGGTGGGTGCCCATCGATCATGAGCCGTGGCGGTTTCGCGCGGCCGAGATCGTCGAGTTGGACGACGAACTGCTGGGCGGGGGCGGGGTACAACCCGACGGCGAGCGGTTACGCGCGCTGTTCTCACCCGGTGTGCGAACATATTTCGGCCGTCCCCGCCTCGTGCGGTAGGCCGTCACGTCTCCGATCAGCGGACGTTGGTCCCCTGTGCGGCGTGCCGCAGCTGTTGCATCGCCGACATGTTGGAAAACAGCGCGATCCAATTGAAGATCAAGGCCGACAACAAACCCCACCAGCCGGCCAGCAGGTTGTGCGTCTGCGCGGCGCGGTACGCCCGTTCACATTCCTCGAAGCTGCCGGTGACGACGTAGCTCTGCCGCAGCATCAGAATCACCAGACCGGTGTGCTTGTGCAGTTTGATCTGGAACACCCCGGCATTACCCTGGCCCGGCAGCCCGGGTGGCGGCATTGAATAACCTTGCGCACCAGCGGGATAACCCCCTGCATATGGTGCGGCCGGGGCAACCTGCTGAGCAGGTGCCGGCGCGGAGTAGTGCTCCGTCCACGCGCTGCCGTCGAAATAGCGCAACCGCCCGCTGCCGGCCGGGTCCGGATACCAGTCGGCCGGGGGAAGCGTGGGTGGCGGTGGGGGCGCGGGGGCCGGGGGCTGCTGGGCGGGGGCGTGCTCGGGCTGCAGGTAGACGACCAGGCCCGGAACGGCTCCCAACGAGACGTTCATCGGGTGCTGAACCGCGAGACGTTCCACCCGTTGGCCGTCGACGAACATCCCGTTGGAACTGTGGTTCACCAGAACCCAGCCGTCGGGTGTGGGCTCGAGCGTGGCGTGACGTCGCGAAATGACCGGCTCGTCCAGGCGTACATCTGCTTCGTCTGCCCGTCCGATGAGCCAGGTCCGCTCCGGTGTCGCACGCCAGGCCTGCCCGCCCACCCGCAGCACCACGGGCACGCCGCTCGGCCGGTTGCCGGCGAAGACCGGATTACTCGCACCGTCCATGAGCCTTCTCCTCGCTGAATCGTAGTCAGGGGCAGGTGTATCCACCGTCGATCACGACGTCCGACCCGGTCATGTAGCTGGAAGCCGCGCTGGCCAGGTACAGGTACAGGCCGGTGAGTTCCTCGGGCCGCCCGATCCGGCCGAGCGGGATCTTCGGCTCCCACAGGGCGTGGTACTCCGCGAGGGGCTCGACGAGCTCGGTGAGGATGTAGCCGGGGCTGACGCTGTTCACCCGGATGTTGTGCGGCGCGAACTCCACGGCCATGGCTTTGGTCAGGTGAATGACCGCCGCCTTGGAGGTGGTGTAGTGGCCGACCTGCTGGGGGATGTTGATGATGTGGCCGGACATCGACGCGGTGTTGATGATGACGCCGCCCTGTCCCTGTCTGACCATCGCCTTGGCCGCCGCCTGGGCGGTGAGGAACACGCCGGTGACGTTGGTGTTCTGGATGCGCTGGAACTCTTCGAGCGACATTTCCAGCATCGGGGTCACCGCAACGATGCCGGCGTTGCACACCGCGATGTCGATCCCGCCCAACTCCGCGGTCACCTGGTCGAGCATGCTGGTCACCTGCTCTTCCTGGGTGACGTCGCAGCAGATGGGCACGACCTTGCCGCCGGCAGCGGCGATCTCGGCCGCGACCTTCTCCAATGCGTCGAAATGCCTGGCGGCAATGGCAACTTGAGCCCCGGCTTCGACGTACGCCAAGGCCACCCGTCGACCGATACCGCTGGAGCCCCCCGTCACCAGCGCCCTCTTGCCATGCAAGTCGAACAAGTCCAACACGCTCATTGGTTGTCGATACCTCCAGCCGGTCGGAGCCGTTGCGCGGTCGGCAAATTGGTCGGCGACCTTTAGCTTGATTGAGCCTAGAGGGTGTCGGGGCCCGGATGACACCAACCGGTCAGATCGGTACCTGGCTCGCCGTTGCCGGTGTTAGCGTGCGTCAATGCACCACCACCTGGCGTATTTCTCGTCGAGTTCCTCCGGGGGTTGGGACTGGTTTTCGGTCCTGCTGACGGTCGTCATCATTGCCGTGATTATCGGCCCTTTCATCGTGCGCCGGATGAGACAGATTCGCGGTCCGGTGCTGACCGGAACGGCACAGGTTTTGTCGCTGCGGCAATTCGGGTCAGGGGCGGTGAACGGTCCGCCCCGACAGATATGCCGGTTTCGGCTGCGGGTGGAGATCCCCGGCCAGGAACCTTACGAAGTCGCGCATTGGCAGAATGTCGGGGCTTGGGAGTTGGCCGCTGTGGCCCCCGGCGAGACCGTCGCGGTCGAAGTCGATGCCACCAACCCGAAAAAGGTCCGGATCGGTGGCCGATCGACCCGGCGGCATGTCGGACCAGGCGGTTCGACGCATACCGTCTTTACTGCGCCCCCGAAAGTCGTTTTCCAGCAGTCGACTACGCAGTCGGATCCGATCGACATCGCCGACCTGTTGAAGCAGAGCCCCGGTGCCGGTCCGGTCATTTCGGCAGCCGATCTACTTGGGTCAGGTCAGCGCGCACCCGGGGTGCTCAAGTCGTTTTCTGCCACCGGGACCACGCCGCGCAGCCTGGGCAGGACTCCCAGTAGGCCGGAATTCCTTGACGCTCCGCACTATGTGTTGGAGGTCGAGCTGCAGTTCCCCAATCTGGCGCCGCTGACAGGTCGGTCCATCCAGCCGGTGCCGCTATCGCAGGTGCCCAACCTCGCCATCGGGCTCAAGCTGGCCTGCGCCGTCGATCCGGCCGACCCCGTCCACCGTTTCGTGGTGGACTGGCCCGGCGTTTAGGAGCCCTTGACCGACCCGGTTCGCGGGCTGGAAAATGTTACGGCACAAGCCATGTCGTGGTCGCCGTCTTTCCATGCCTGTTCCGAAGGAGACAAGAAGTACAGCTTGGTGGTGGGGTCGTCCGACGCACTGGGGGAGTAGGACGACAACTGGTCTCGACACTTTTGCCTGAAGTCCTGGAACACCGAATCAGCCGGGAAAGAACCGCTGGGCATCCCCAACACCGCGAACACCTCAGCGCGATGTGGACGATCGCAGCTGGTGGTGTTCACTCGGGCAACGAGGTTTTCGGTGGGCACGTCGGCCCAGCAGTCGCCGACTTTGACGTTTTGCGCGCTGGTGCTGTGGGTCGGCGCTAAGGCGCCGATGATGATGAGCGTCGTCCAGAGCACAGACCCGATGATGGAAATCACCACACCGGCGATTGCCATGCCCCGGCCACGTTGAGCGCCGCTTTTGGTTTTGACTATTCCAATGATGCCGAAAATCAGGCCGAGCAAGCTGACGCCCAGGAGGCTGAGCACCAACGACGCGACCGCGAACCCGCTGGTCGTTTGAGCCGGCGCGACCGGCTGCCCATAGACGGGCGGCGGCGGGGGGTAGGGGGGCGGGTATTGGCCCGCGGATGGCGGGGGCGGGTACGGCTGCCCGGCCGGCGTTTCGGGAGGGTACGGCGAACCCGCGGGCGGTTGGTACGGGTACGGAGGACCTGCGGGCGGTTGCGTCATGGCGTAAGGGTAGATCCTGGCGGGCCGTTGATCGCCGGATTGACGGACTCACGCCGTTGGCCGGCCTTTAGGCTGTCCGTTATGGGCAAGTTCACCAAAACCGAGGTCGAGGAAGCCGTCAGGAACTACACAACCGTGGTCGAGGGGTGCTCCGCTTCCGGCGACTGGCGCCCGTTTGCCGACCTCTTCACCGAGGATGTCGTCTACACCGAGCACCACTACGGGGTCTTTCACGGGCGTGAGGCGGTGCGGGAATGGATCGTCGGGGTCATGGCCCCGTTCCCGCACATGCGCTTCCCCAGCGACTGGACCGCCTACGACGAGGAGAATGACGCCGTCGTCGTCATGATCAAGAATCTGCTCGACCACCCGACCGACCCCGACGGTGAACCGTTCTGGTTCCCGAATTGGACGCGCCTCGTCTACGCCGGTGATGGACTGTTTTCCAGCGAGGAAGACATCTACAACCCGAACCGTGATGCGCCGCGGGTTGTCGGTGCCTGGCTGCAGGCCGGCGGCAAGCTCGCCACCGACGAGATCCCGCAGCCCAAGGCATAGATTTTTTATTCGGGTACTCAACGGATAGCTAAGCAGCACAAGCCATTTCACGACACCAGGGCGCACCGGCACGCCCTGCGGTAGCCCGGCCTGTTTAAAGGTCTCGGGTGTTTGGGAACGCGTTCGAGTAACACGCTGATCACCGAACGCATGGAGGCGCGCCTGCCGATGGAGACCGGGTTGCCGGGATGGGACGGGGTTTCGCTGCATGCGGGGAGTCCCGGGGTCCCGCTGCACGCCGTCGCGGTGCTGACCATGGAGGCGTCCGGTGGGATCAGCCACCAACGATTGCGGGAGCTGGTGGCATCGCGCTTGGCCCGCATGGCGCGTTTCCGCAGCCGCCTGGTGGGCAAGCCGCTGGGCCTGGGTCAGCCGGTGTGGGGCGAGATCGACCGCTATGACCCGACGCCACAGATTCACTCCACAACGGTTGGTAGCTCGAATGGCGGGAGTGAGTTCGCTGAGCTGATCGACGAGCTGGCCGCCCGGGAAATGGATCGGCGTGCGCCGCTGTGGGAAGCGTGGACCGTCGACGGCCTCGTCGGCAACCGGTGGGCGTTGGCGGTGACGGTGTCACCCGCGGTCATCGACGGCATCGCCGAAGGGGTCGCGGCGATGTGGGCTCAGCTGCTAGCCCCCGATCAGCATGGCGAGCCGACCAACCTGGTGATAGTTGAGGCGGGTCCTGGTGCTTTGCCGTCGGTCGGCGAACTCATTGCCGACACAGTGCTGGAGCTCTGGGAAAACTCCCTGTTGGGCGCGTGGCTGATCGCCACGGCGATGCCTGCTGCGGTACAGGCCGCGGGGCGGCTATTCTTCGGCGGCGGACCTGAGTCGCCGCAGGGGGAGTCGTCGATCAGCGCGCCGGCATCGTCCACGGTGTTCAGTGCCCACCTGACGGCGCGTCGCGCGGTCGGCTTGGCCTCAGTGAAACTGTCTCACTTGAAGGCAATCGCATACGCGTTCGGCAGCAGCGTCAGCAACGTGGCACTGACCGCTTGCGCGCTGAGCCTACGGACCTGGCTGCGCCACCATGACAGCCCGCTCGACCATCCGCTGGTAATGGAGGTGCCGTTATCGCTGTTCAAGGCCGATTCGACGGACGCCTCCGCGCGAGTCGGCTTTCCGGTGCACAGCGATGATCCCGTTCAGGTTCTGCTTGACCTCCATGCGGCAACCGACGGGCTGACCGCGGACCGCCAAGACACCGTCGTTGCTGGTCAGGCGGTTGACATCGGGCAGCTTGCGGCGCTGCTTCCGCCCAGCGTGGTACACGCCGGCATAGCGCTGTCGACCAGACTGCCGTGGCGGCCCGGACCGACCTGTCATGGCGTCGTGTCCTACGTGCCCGGGCCGTCGCGCGCGAGCTATTGCGCCGGGTCCAGGGTCGTCGGGATGCACACCGTGACGCCCCTGGCAGATGGCTCCGGGTTGGGCATCACGCTGACCCGACACGGAGAAGTGCTGGATCTCGCCGTGTGCGTGTGTCCCGACAACGTGCCCGGGGTGCAAGACCTCGCGACCGGCATCGTCGAATCCGTCGACATCCTGCTGGCCGCCGCCCAACAATCGCCACGCGGACAGGGCCCCTCGGTTATCACCCGACTCACCCAACGCGCCGAGTACCGCCGACACCTGCACTGACCGGCGCGGCTGCCTTAGATGACGGCCTCGCGGAGGTATCCGGGGGTGGCCTCCCGGATGTACTCGCCGATTTGCCGCAGTGACCGGTCAGCTTCCGGGACGATTCCCGCGGCAAGCTGGAAGCCGTGCATCTGGCCGGGCCAGATCCGCACCTCGACCGGAACATCGGCGTCGGCCAGCCGGCGCGCCGCCAGGCGCGCGTCGTGCAGCATGACCTCCGACCCTGACACGTGGATGAGGGTCTTGGGCATTCCGAACTCGACATGGTCGAGCGGCTCGATCACGTCTTCGACTTCGCCGTCGACGAGCTGACGCGAAGCGGCCTTCTCGATGAGGTCCTTGAGGAAGTCGAACACCCCGCCCGCGAACAGCGCGTCGGTTTCGCTGTTGGCGTGCGACTTCTTCGCCTCCGAGCCGAGCTCCAGCAGCGGCGACATGGCCACCAGGGCTGCGGGCTGCTCCCCGTCGGCCAACAGCCGCTCAGCCAGCGCCATCGAGAGGTAGCCGCCGGCCGAATCTCCGGCGACGACGATCTGATCTGCCTGGTAGCCCATCTCGCGCAGCCAGTAGTAGCCGTCCTCGCAGTCATTGATCGCTTGACCCAGCGAGTGCTGGGGCAGCAAGCGGTAGTCGACCATCAGCACCGGCGCGTCGGCGTAACGGGAGAGGAGCGAGACGAGCCGCGCGTGGGTGTGGTTCCCCTTGCACAGGAATGCGCCGCCGTGCAGGTACAGGACGACGCGCCCGTTGCCGTCGGCCCGTCGCACGCCCTTTGCCCGCACCAGCTCGGCGGTGCAGTTCGCCAACTCCACCGTGGAGCGCACCGTGCCGGGGATCGGCGGCAACACCCGAGCAGCCAAGTCGAGCGCACCATAGGGCCACGGCACCGGTAACTGGGAACCGAGTGACAACGCCGGGCGGACGGCGACGCGGGCACCGAACGAGAGGAGTCGACCGGCCAGGCTCGGGGCGCTTTCGACGGCCTCGACCGGCCCGCCGTCGTCGGAGTGGAACCGGCGACCGCGCGTGCGAACTTCGCCTGCGTACGGAGTGTCCCAACTCGCCAGCGTGGTCATCGCGCTTCCTCTGCTTCGTTCCGCCATCTCGGTGGCGGAAAGCCCCTTGATGTCCCGCTCTCTGCGGGGTTGCGGACGATGATTGCGAGACCGTCTAAAAGAATCCTTGAAGCAGAGGTAGAGCGGGTTGCGGAGCCCGGGCCGGCGTCGTCAGTTCGACGCGCCCAAGGGCAGTCGCTTGCGCCGCCGCGACCGCGCGGCCGCCAGTGCCTGCTGCCAGGCCAGCATCGTCGTGGCTTTCAGGTTGGCCGGCTTGACGCTGTCCCTGGACAGCATTGCCGTCGCCGCGGCTTTCGTGGTCGCCGACGCCTTCGACATGTGGCCGGAGTCGAACGGCGGCTGCGGGTCGTATTCGATCGCGAGCTGAATCGCTTTGGCGCGCCCTTCCCCGCCCAGCTGTCCGGCCAGCCATAGCGCCAGGTCAAGTCCCGCGGACACGCCCGCACTGGTGATGACATTGTCCTGATGGACGATTCGCTCGTCGCCGACGGGAGTGACGCCGAACGCCTTGAGCGCGGGAAGCGCGATCCAGTGCGATGTCGCGCGCTTGCCCTCGAGCAGCCCGGCGGCCGCCAAGATCACCGAGCCCGAACACACCGACGCGGTCCAGCTGGCGGTCTGGTGGGCGTGACGCAGCCACTCGAGCAGCTTCTCGTCACGCGCGTGCACTGGAGTCGACGGGCCGCCCGGCACCAGAATCACGTCGGGTGACGGTGTCTCAGCCAGCGAGTGCGTGGCTCCGATGATCAGCACACCGGAGTCGGCGGTGATCGGTCCGGATTCGTGCCAGACGAAGCGCACCTCGGCATGCGGTAGGTTACGCAGCACTTCGTACGGGCCGATCATGTCCAGCGCGGTGAATCCGGGGTAGGCCACGAATGCGATCTGGGTCATCGTTGTTCCTTATCTGTGGTGTCTTGCGGAGGTCTAGGCGAAGGCTTTGCGGTAGTGGTCCGGCGCGACGCCGATACGTCGAATGAAATTGCGCCGCATGGTTTCTGCGGTACCGAAACCGCAGCGGGCCGCGATGGCCACCACGGTGTCGTCGGACTCCTCCAGCTGCCGGCGCGCGGCTTCTGTCCGGATGCGTTCGACGTAGTGGCCGGGTGCCTCGCCGACTTCGTCGGTGAACACCCGGGTGAAGTGGCGTGGGCTCATCGCCGCCCGGCGCGCCAGGTCCTCGATGCTGTGCGCGCCGCCCGGTTCGGCCTCGATGGCTTCCTGCACCTCGCGGATGGGAGCCCGCTTGGCGCGCGGCATCCACACCGGCGCCGCGAATTGTGTCTGTCCGCCGGGGCGGCGCAGATAGAGCACGAGCCAGCGGGCGACCGTTTGCGCAGTCTCGGTGCCAAGGTCGTCTTCGACCAGCGAGAGCGCGAGATCAATCCCCGAGGTGACCCCGGCAGCCGTCCACACCCGCTCGGAGCTGCGGATAAAGATCGGGTCGGGATCGACGTTGACGTTCGGGAACTCACGGGCCAGCCGCCCGGCAAAGGCCCAGTGCGTGGTCGCGCGGTGACCGTCCAGCAGTCCCGCCTCGGCCGCGAGGAACGCGCCGGTGCACACGGTGACGATGCGCCGGGCTTTGTGCGAGACGTCTTTGATCCAACCGACCAGCTCGGCGCTGGATCGGGCGTCATCGACGCCGCCGCCGCCGGGGAGTACGACTGTGTCGACCGGGTCGAAGGGGTCTGGTAGCGGTTCGGCCATGAACGCCAGGCCGGTCGCCGTGGTCACCGGTTGGCCGCCGGGTGACACCATCGCGACGTCGTATGCGCCGCCGGTCAGCAGCGACGCGCCGGTGAACACCTCATGCGGCCCCACCACGTCGAGAGCCTGCACGCCGGGGAAGCCGACCATGAGCACTTTTCGAGCCATGGACCAAGTGTTGGCCAGACAACGTTGTGTCGTCTACGCCATGTACCCCACTATTTAGGCCATGCCTTCGCAGGCCGGACCTGACCGTAAGCTGCCGTGTCGGCCTTGGCAGACTGTGCGCATGGCACAGATAACCTTGCGCGGAAACGCGATCAACACCGTCGGCGAGCTGCCCGCTGTCGGGTCTCCGGCGCCTAGCTTCGGATTGACCGGCGGGGACCTTGGGACGGTCAGCAGCGATCAGTTCCGCGGCAAATCCGTGGTGTTGAACATCTTTCCGTCGATTGACACACCGGTATGCGCGACCAGCGTGCGGACCTTCGACCAGCGGGCCGCCGCGACCGGTGCAACCGTGGTGTGCGTGTCCAAGGATCTGCCGTTCGCGCAGAAGCGATTCTGCGGGGCCGAGGGCACCGAGAATGTCGTAACGGCCTCGGCGTTTCGGGACAGCTTCGGTGAGGACTACGGCGTCACCATCACCGACGGTCCGATGGCCGGCCTACTTGCCCGGGCGGTCGTGGTGATTGACGGTGACGGCAACATCGTGCACACGGAACTGGTACCGGAGATCGCCCAGGAACCCGACTACGACGCGGCGCTGGCCGCTCTGGGTTAGCGCGAGACGCGAAAGCACCCGCAGGCGGGTCGGGTGCTTTTCTGTCAGCTCGCGCTGTTAGGTGAGGCGCTGCGATGTGGCCGCCAGTACTTCACGGCACCCCGACCACATCTGCTTGATGATCTGGCCGGCCGGCAAGATCTCGTCGATGCGGCCGGCCACTTGACCCGTGTTGGCGACACTGGCGTCCATGTCCCCGTCGAAGTAGAGCCGCTGGACGCGTTGCAGTGCCGCGCCGCCTTCTTCGACGGACATTGAAACGTCGATCTTGTCGGCGGCCGGTGTCCGGATCACTCGCATCATCCGTTTGCCGTCCAGCGGAAGCATGACGGTGGACGTCTCGTCGGCGCGGACGACGGCTTGCTTGAGGTTGCCGTGTACCGGCGAATCCGCCGAGGCGAGCAACCGGGTACCCATCTGCACAGCTTCGGCACCCAAAACGAAAGCCGCCGCCATGGACCGGGCGTCGCAGATCCCTCCCGCCGCGACGATCGGCACGTCGACATGAGCCGCCACCAGCGGCAGCAGCACCATCGTCGACGCCCCGAAGCGATTCTTGAACCCGCCTCCCTCGACACCCTCGACCACCAGCCCGTCCACCCCGGCGTCGACGGCCTTGCGGGCCGTCGCCAGCGTGCCCACCACGTGAAACACAGTGATCCCCGCATCGTGGAGCCCATCGATGAGCAGCGCAGGATCGCCGGCCGAGGTAGTGACGAACCGGATGTCGTTGGCGACCAGCAGGTCCACCACCGCCGGGTCACGGTTGAACAGCAGCGCGATATTCGCGCCGACCGAGCCGTCGGTGAGATCGCGCACTCGTCGCAGGTCGGCTCGGCCCTGCTCAGAAGTGGTCTCGATAATCCCCAGGGCGCCGGCGCTGGACACCGCCGCGGCGAGCTGCGCGCCGGCGATGTAGGTCATCGGGGCTTGAATGATCGGGATCTCGATCTGCGCGAGCTCGCACACGCGGTTGCGCGCCGGCACCGCCCGTTCAGTCGTCATGATGAGCACCACCGCGCGGATCGATGAGGTCGCGGAAGGCCTCCGCCCGGCAGACTGTCGCACCCATGGTTCGAACCCGATCGGTCAACGTCCTGTCCGATGTCACGACACGAATGTCCTGCGGCCGCGCGTCGGCTCCCACCAGCCGGACGATCTCGTCGTCCGCCGAGTTCGCGGCCGCCCTGGGCGCGTGCGCCACCTGGATCACCGACGCGGGGATGGCGTTTGCCGGCGGCCGCTCGAAGACCACCGTCACGTCGTCGCCCGCAGCTGACGCCCAACGATCGAGCCGCTCGACCAGCACGACCATCGCGCGGTGGCGATCCTTCCACCAACCATCCGGGCGGGTCCCGATTACGTTCATGCCGTCGACGATCCATCGCACCGGGTCAGAACCATCTTCCGCGCTTGCGCGACCGCTTCACTTCGGACCGGGATCTGCTGCTTTGGGCCGAATTCATGTGCTCTTCCAGCGCCCCCAGGGCGTTAACCACTTCCAGGTGCGAAATGACGAGCAGCCAGTTCAGCTTGTGTTGTTCGGCGGGATCGGGTTCGCTGTCGCCGCGCTCGATGTAGCTGACCAGATAGTTGCGGAGCTCCTGGCTCCCCGACATCTGCTCCGGAACCTTCATGTTGCGCAAGATGGTGGCCATTTCGGGGTTGGTCACGACAGCTCTCCTTCGCATCCTTCGCTATCGAGTGACAGCGTAGGAGACGGCGTGGTTCGTCCCTCACGCCGAACGTGAAACCACTGCGAAGAATCGCAGCAGTTGTAATCGCGCTGAGCTCACGCTCGGCGAAAGGACCCGCAGCGGGTCACCACCATCACAAGGTGATCACAAACGGCGCTCGCCGGGCAGCTGCTCGTCGTTGGGGTCGCTCTGCTCTGTGTCGTCGACCAGGGACGCGGGCATCCCCGGCCGCGAAGATCCGCCCTGCGCGCCCTGCAGCGCGCCCAGGGGAGCGGTGCCGGCGCCCAAGGCCGTGGACCCGATATTCGCGGCGTTGCCGAGGGCACCTGCGGCCCCGCCGGCACCCGCGGCGCCCGTCCCGACGGGAGCCTCGGCGAAGTTCGCCAGCAGCGGCGCGGCGGCCGCCGCACTACTCAGGCCAGGCGCATGCACCGACCCGGCCCCTGCGAGACCCGCGAGACTCGCCGCCGATCTGCCCGCCAACTGCGCGGCGGCGTGCGACGCGGCGCCGAGCCCCAAAGTGTCGGCCGCCGCCTCGTCCAGGTTCCCGTAGCTCTTGGCGATATCCAGCAGCGCCATGCCCGCGTTCATCAGCTCTGTTTGCGCCGCGACGTTCGAGGCCAGCATCTGGGCGCCCTCGGTCGCGAACGCCATTGCCGCCTGCATCGAAACCTCTTCGGCTCCGGCCGGGATCAGCCCGGTCAGCGACGCCACCGCCGAGGCACCGGACTCCAGGCCACCGCTACCGATGTTGACCATCTGATTGGCGATGTCACCAGCGGAATCATCGTGCGACAACGAATCCATCTGCGTCTTTGCTCCTATGTCTTTGTCACCGGGCACAACTACCCGGTAAGGCGCTGGGCAATCCAGCGATCAACTGGACCCGGCGCGATTGGGCGGTAGCACAATTCTAAAGGCCCGATCGGGTACCAAACGACGCAAATTCGAAGTTGGGCACTTTCCGGCCGACCAGGGGGCCTGACCTGCCCCGGAGCAGGCGCACCAAGGCGGAGCAGGCGTTTCGCCGGACCGCCCCACCTGTGAGCACAATGCGCAAAACCACGGAATCGTGGCTTATTCCGACTATCGCTTACAAGAGCGACACCGCCGAATCGGCGCCGTAAGTTCGGTCTCAACGCAATAACCGAACAACGTCGCACGGCCAGGGGACAAGGTAATTCACGCTACCGCGGAGCTCATTCGCGAATAGCTGTTCCGCGATCCCGCCGCGGCACCAAAAAAATCTCGTTGTCGCACAGATAAGGATCGAGAAATGGTTTCGCTGGGCAATCTGAACGCATGGCAACCGCCGGCTGGTCCAGTTACCACCTGGACGGTTTCACCCGCAGCGGTCGAGTCGGCTCGCGACGCACGCCGATGCGATGTGCCTGCGAGTTTCCAGCGGGCTTCGCACCTCCGGGCCGCCTACGACGGTATCGCAGCGGGCAAGCAGCTGCCCCGGCTGATGATCGCGGCCTGGGATATTCCGGGCGTGTGTGACATTCCGGCGATGACGGCCGCGATTAATGCGCATGTCCGTCGCCACGACAGCTACCACGATTGGTACGAACTCGAGAACGAGGTATTTGTCCGGCGCAGAATCGACGACCCCGAAGTCATCGATTTGGTTCCCGTGGAGTTCGGGCATATGGAGGTCGAACAAATACGTACGCATGTGACGGCGACCACACCGGCGACGCTCGAATGGGGTGGTTTCACCTTCGGCATCGTCCAGCACACCGGCCACTTCACCTTCTACGCCAGTGTCGACCACCTCTACATCGACGGCATGTCCGCAGGCGTGATCTTCTTCGATATCCACTTGGCGTACGACCACCTGCGGCAGGCCCCGAATCAAACGCAGCCTGCGCAGGCCTCCCAGATCGCGAGCTATCGCGACTACGCCGAACGGCAGCACGAGAGAGTGGGGAACTTGACCCTGACGTGCCCCGAGATCAAGACCTGGATCGAGTTCGTGCAGGGCACCGGGGGCAACTGGCCGAGCTTCCCGCTACCGCTCGGTGACACCCGGGCCAGCACCAAAGGCGAGTTTCTGACGGTCGAGTTGTTGGACGCCGCAGACACGGAGTCTTTCGACACCGCTTGCCGTGCGGCCGGTGGCCGGTTCAGCGGCGGGGTGCTGGCGTGCGCGGCGTTGACCGAGCACAACTTGACCGGTGCCGACACCTATTACGGCTTCGCGCCGCACGACACGCGGACGTCGACTGACATGTTGACCGTCGGCTGGTTTGCCGGCCTGTTTCCAGTCACTGTGCCGATCGGCAGCGGCTCGTTTCCCGACCTGGTCAAGACAGCGCAGAAATCGTTCGACGCCAACAAGCCCCTTGCCGGCGTGCCGTTTGAACGGGTCCTGGAGTTGACGACTCCGGATCAACTGGGAGTCGAACTGGGTGACCGTTCCGAATTGATGCTGTCGTTCATGGATGTCCGCAAGATTCCCGTCGCGGACTTGTTCGAACAGACGAATTTCGGTACCTACGGCGACAATCTGTCGCACGGCGGGGTCAACATCTGGATCACCCGGCACGTCGACAAAACCACAGTGACGATCTCGTTCCCGGACAACGCGATAGCGCGGGCATCGGTGCGCCGCTACATCGAAGTACTGCGCCGCGCGTTCACTCGCGCCGTTTTGAGCGGCTCGCAATGGATGGATGCCGTTGTGGATCATGCGAATTCGGCGCAAGGCGTACCCGTCATCAGCCTGTAACCGCCGGCCAGCCGGCCCCCGTGCCGTTCGGCCAACATCGCTGGGCCCTCTCTCGCCCAGCGGTGTTGGCCGAACTTCATTTCGCCGCGACGCCTCACATTGCCGGCGTGGTGTGCCGTTGAATATTGTTGCTATGAAAGCACTTTCATTACTTCTCGACCATATCGCCCGCGCTCCGCGGATCGGTGAGCACAATGCGCAAAACCGTGGAATCACCACTAATTCCGACTATCGCTCACAAGCGCGACACGGGTGCGAGTGGCGCCGTACGTTCAATCGCAACGAAACACAAGAATTACCGACAGGATTGACAACGCGAAAGACACTGGCCGGCAAAGGCAGTGACACGAAAAGGAATTCAGGAAATGAGCAACGTACTCGATCTGGTCGACCAGACCTTCTTTCGCCTCGGACAAGCGGCTGGAGTCGCGCAAGGCATCTGGGTGTACAACCGCCCGATCGACATGGACGGACTGCGCCAGTTCCATCAGCATCTCCAGCAGGGCCGGTTAGCACGACGTATCGAGCGCTCACGCTTGCGGTTCGGCCGGCATCGCTGGGTCGCCGTCGGCGATCAGCAGGAGCTCGAGATCGCGGCGCCTCGGCCGCGCGAAGAATTCGACGCCTGGCTCAACGAGCAGACCAACATCCCCCTGGATGTCGAGCACGGACCCGGATGGCACCTCGCGGTGCTCCCGTTCACCGACGGCGGCGCCGGGGTCAGCCTGGTCATCACGCACTGCCTGACCGACGGCATCGGAGGGATCATGGCGATCGCGGAAGCGGCGTGCGGCTATGACCACATCATCGACTGGCCCGCTGCCGGATCGCGCACCCGGTGGAAAGCACTGCGCGAGGACGCCCGCCAGACCCGCAGCGACATCCCCGCCATCCGCCGAGCCGTCGTCGCCGCAGCCCGAATGACTCGAGCCAACCGCCGCAGCGCCAAGGCAGCCGACGCGGCCACGCCCAAGGCTCCCTCCGCCAAGGCCCTGGCCAAGCAGGCTGCGCTAATCCCCGGAGCAGACGAATTCGTCGCGCTCCCAACGGCAACGGCCTTTCTCGACGCCGACGAGTGGGACGCCTGCGCGGAATCGCTCGGCGGGACCAGCAACACGCTGCTCGCGGGGATATCGGCTCGCCTCGCGCAGCGGGCGGGACGAATCGCCACCGACGGTTCGGTCACCTTGGCGATACCCGTCAACGAGCGCACCCCCGACGACACCCGTGCCAACGCCGTCTCGATGGTCAACATCACCGTCGACCCGGCGACCACCACCGCGGACCTGCGCGAGATCCGGGCCACGACCAAGCAAGCGCTGATCCGCCACCGCGAGACGCCCGACGAGCGGCAGACACTGCTGCCCGTCGTTCCCCTGGTGCCGCAACGGCTGATCAAGCGAATGGTCGGGGTGGCCACCGGCGGTGCGACCAACGTGGTTGTCGTGTCCAACCTCGGCGCCGCCCCGCAGGTCGTCTACCGGCCGGACGGCACAGACGCCGACTACGCCGCCGTCCGGTCCCTGTACCCGGACGTGACCAAGGCGATGATGCACCAGCTCGGCGGGATGCTGTCGGTGCACTCCGGTCGAGTGCAGCGGCAGGTCGTCGTCACGGTCGCCGGGTACCAGCCGGGCGGCACCAACTCGAGCGAGGAACTGCAACAACGTCTTTGCAGCGTTCTGCGCGACTTCTCGCTGACCGCCACGATGGGCTGGACATGCACCGAGCCAGTGAGTGAGACCCGGTAAGCGGTTGCAGCCCAACCGAATTAGCCCGATCTGTATGACCTGACGAAAAGGACCCTGGGAAATGAGCAACGTCATCGACCTTTACGACCAGACCATGTTTCTGGGCGAGCGCGCAACCGGAACCACCAGCCTGCTGCAATGCGTCTGGGTGTACAACCGCGCCGTCGACATCGACGGCCTGCGCCAGTTCCACCGCCATCTGTCGCAAGGGCGGTTGAGCCGCCGCATCGAACGCTCACCGTTGCCTTTCGGCCGCCATCGCTGGGTCGCAGCCGGCGCCCAGTCCGACCTCGAGATCGTCGAAAGCGCACGGCCCCGAACAGAATTCGACACCTGGCTCAACCAGCAGGCCAACACCCCGCTGGACGCCGAGCACGGGCCCGGATGGCACCTCGCAGTGCTCCCGTTCACCGACGGGGGCGCGGGCGTCAGCCTGGTCACCACACATTGCCTCACCGACGGCGTCGGGTTGTGCGAGGTGGTTGCGGAGGCGGCCGCCGGCCGCCAGGACCCGATCAGCTGGCCCGCTGCCGGGTCACGCAGGCGACGGAAGGCACTGCGCGAGGACGCCCGCCAAACCGTACGCGACATCCCGGCCGTCGGCCGGGCCGTCGTTGCCGCATCGCGATTTGCCCGGAGTCAGGGCGACGGGCCGGCCGCGGCGCCCGTGTCCCAGGCCCCTGCCCTGTCGGCCGGAGCCGACGAATC
The DNA here is from genome assembly GCF_035499775.1 of Mycobacterium sp. GTDB lineage: Bacteria > Actinomycetota > Actinomycetes > Mycobacteriales > Mycobacteriaceae > Mycobacterium. The sequence continues at coordinate 36,532 of NZ_DATJYB010000200.1, forward strand.
CGTCACGCTCCCATCGGAAACCATCTTTGTCGACGCCGACGAGTGGGACGCCTGCGCAGAGGCGCTCGGCGGGACCAGCAACACGCTGCTCGCGGGTTTGGCGACCCGCCTGGCCCAGCGAGTGGGACGGCTCGCCGCAGACGGCTCGGTCGCGTTGACACTGCCGGTCAACGAGCGCACCTTCGGCGACACCCGCGCCAACGCCATCACCAATGTCGACTTCACGGTCGACCCGGCGCGCGCGACGACGGATTTGCGTGGGATTCGGGCCGCGATCAAGCGCGCGCTGATCCGCTCCCAGGAAGAGCCCAACGAACGGTTCATGCTGCTGCCGCTTGCTCCTTTGCTGCCGCACTGGCTGGTGAGGCGATTGGTCAGCCTCTCCGCCGGCTGCGCGGCCAGCGTCGTCTCATCCAACCTCGGCGTGGTCACCCCGGCGGCCTACCGGCCAGACGGCACCGACGCCGACCACTTCGTCATGAAGTCTCTCGGTCCGGGTGTGACCAAGGAGGTCATGCACCGGTTGGGCGGATTGCTGGTGTTGCTGTCGGGGAGGGCGCAGGGACGGGTTTTCGTCTCGGTCCTTGCCTACGAGCCCGGCCGTCCCAACTCGAAAGGTGAACTGCGACGGAACCTGTCGGGCGCGCTGAGCGACTTCTCGCTCACCGCCACGACGGGCTGGCCTGCCGCTCAGTCGACGGATGTGGTTGCAGTGTAAGCAATTTCGTCAAAAGAAATACCGAACACCGTAGCGAACTAACAAAGTAAAGGACCTCAGAAAAATGAGCAATGTCATCGACCTGGTCGACCAGACCGCCTTTGTCGGCGAGCGAGCGACCGGAACCAGCAACATGATGCAGAGCGTTTGGGTGTACAACCGTGCGATCGACATGGACGGTCTGCGCCGGTTTCATCAGAATCTTCAGCGAGGGCGGTTGTCCCGTCGCATCGAACGCTCGCGCGTGCCGTTCGGCCGGCATCGCTGGGTCTCGCCCAACGGTCAGTCCGACCTTGAGATCGCGACGCGTCGGCCGCGTGCGGAATTCGATGCCTGGCTCGACGAACAAGGCAACACCCCGCTGGATGCCGAGCACGGGCCCGGATGGCACCTTGCGGTGCTTCCGTTCACCGACGGCGGCGCAGGGGTGAGCCTGGTCATCTCGCATACCCTCGCCGACGGGATCGGGCTGGCCGACGCGCTGGTGGCCGCTGCCGCCGGCCGCGACGACCCGATCAGCTGGCCGGCTGCCGGGTCACGCCGGCGGTGGAAAGCACTGCGTCAGGACGCCCGCCAAACCGCGCGGGACGTGCCCGCTATGCGTCGCGCCGTCGCTGCCGCGGCGCGATTCGCACGGCGCAACCCCGGCGCTGCCGGATCCGGCGCTCAGCTACCTGACGCGGTGCGTTCGAAGTTCGTCGGACCTGACGAACCCATCACGCTCGCAAAGGCAACGATCTTCGTCGACGCCGACGAGTGGGACGCCCGCGCACGCTCACTCGGGGGGACGAGCAACGCGCTCTTCGCGGGATTGGCCGCCGGGCTGGCCCAGCGGGTGGGGCGGGTGAACGCAGACGGCTTGGCTACCTTGGCGATACCGGTCAACGAGCGCGTCGACGGCGACACTCGCGCCAACGCCATCACAGCGGTCGACATCACCGTCGACCCGGCAAACGCGACGAGAGACCTGCGCGAAATCCGGGCCGCGATCAAGCAGGCGCTCATCCGCCATCAAGAGGTATCCGACGAACGGATGGCAATGCTGGCCCTCGCTCCGCTGCTGCCGCGGTGGCTGGTGAGGCGAATGGTGCCGCTGGCCCTCGGCGGCCCGACGACCAGTGGAGCGTCCAACGCCGCCGCGCTCGACGCGGCCGTCAACCGGCCAGACGGCACCGACGCCGACTACATCGCGATGAGAAACTTCGTCACGGGGTTGACCAAGGCGACGGTGCATCACACCGGCGGGTTGCTGGGAGTGAGCTCGGCACGAGTGCACAACCAGGTCTTCATCACGGTCCAGGCGTATCAGCCGGACCGTGCCAATTCGAACGACGAGCTGCAACAGCACATTTCGAGTGTGCTGGGCGACTTCTCGCTCACCGCCATGATCGGCTGGCCATGCCCTGAGTCAGTCAGCGGGGCGCGGTAAGCGGACACCCGGCGTCGGACCGGGCCGATGGGCACAATGCGCAAAACCCGGGCATCGTCGCTAATTCCGACTATCGCGAACAAGCGCGACACGGGTGCAATCGGCGCCGTAACTTCGGCCTCAAAGTAGGCGCCAGGCAAATGACAAGAAAAGGAATTCAGGAAGAAATGAACAATGTAATTGATCTGGTCGACCACACCTTCTTTCTCGGCGAGCGTGCGACCGGCGTCACCAGCGTGCTGCAGTGCGTGTGGGTATATGACGGCGCGATCGACATCGACGGTCTACGGCGGTTCCATCGGCAGCTTCAGCGGGGACGGTTATCCCGCCGGGTCGAACGCTCACCCCTGCCGTTCGGCCGGCATCGCTGGGTCTCGCCCACCAGTCAAGCCGACCTCGAGATCGCGGCGCCTCGGCCGCGTGACGAATTCGACGCCTGGCTGGGCGAACAGGCCAACGGCCCGATCGATCCCGAACACGGGCCCGAATGGCGCCTCGCCGTGCTGCCGTTCACCGAGGGCGGCGCGGGAGTCAGCCTGGTCACCCTGCATTGCCTCAGCGATGGCGTGGGCCTGTGCGAGGCGCTGGCGGACGCGACCGCGGGCCGCCACGACCCGATCAGCTGGCCCGCTGCCGGGTCACGCCGGCGCTGGCAAGCACTGCGCGAGGACGCCCGCCAAACCAGGCGCGACATGCCCGCTATCCGCCGAGCGGTCGCAGCCGCGGCACGGCTGGCCCGGCAAGGCCCGGCCGGTGCGGGATCAGCCGCCGCACCGCTACCCACCAACACGCCTGCTCCGCTCGCCGGCGCGGACGAACGCGTGTCGCTCCCGATGGCAACGATCTTTGTCGATGCCGACGAATGGGACGCCCGCGCACACTCGCTGGGGGGGACCAGCAACTCGCTGGTCGCGGGATTGGCGGCCCGGCTCGGTCAGCGGATGGGACGGGTCAACGCCGACGGGTCCGTCACCTTGAGCATGCCCGTCAACGAACGCACCGCCGGCGATACCCGCGCCAACGCCGTGGCGCCTGTCGAGGTCCCTGTCGATATTGCAGACGCGACGACGGACCTGCGCGGGATCCGGGCCGCAACGAAGCTAGCCCTGACCCGCCGGGAAGAGTTCCCCGACGAACGGCTGGCACTGCTTCCGATTACTCCTCTGGTCCCCGAGTGGCTGGCCAGGCGAATGATCGGGCTGGCCGCCGGCGGTGCGACCACCATCACCTCATCCAACCTCGGTGCGATCGACCCGGCCGTGTATCGGCCGGACGGGACGGACGCCGACTGCTTCGCCATTAAGGGCTACAACCTGGGTGTGACCAGGGCGGTCATGGACCGCACCGGCGGAATGTTGGCGGTGGTGGCGGGAAGACTGGGTCGACAGGTCTTCGTCTCGGTCCTGGGGTATCAGCCGGGCCGGTCCAACTCGAATGACGAGTTGCGGCGGATCCTGTGGCGCACGGTGGACGACTTCGGGCTTCCCGCCACCAGCGGCTGGCCGATTACGCGCCGCGAGCCGGCCGGCCGGGTCGCCCAGCTGCACGTACGTAGGAGTCCCGCGGGCTGGCGAGCATAATGCGCAAAACCAGGAAATCGGTGCTTACTCCGACTATCGCCCACAAGCGCGACACCGGTACCCGCGGCGCCGTACGTTCGGTCTCAACCAGATAACCGAATTACCCGCACGATCCGCCGCGCGAAAGCAATTATCGCCAGCGCCGGCGCTCCTTTTGCCCGCCCTGACACGAATGAGGGATTTCACGATGTTCAAAAAGTCCGCCGCAGCAAAGGCGCTACCTGCCAAGCCGCATTTCAACGCCTTTTCGTTGTTGGGCCGCTTCGCCGTGCGCGCGCCCTGGCTCGTCATCGCCGGCTGGATCGCTGTGGTAGCCGTGCTGGCCGTGGCCTTCCCCCCGCTGACGAAGGTCGTCGAGAGCAAGCAAGCTCAGCTGTTGCCGCCGGAAGCCATGGCGTCGGCCGAGCAGATGGCCAAGGACTTCGGTGAATCCGCGCAGAACGTCCTGGTCGTGGTGCTCACCGACAACAAGGGACTGCAGCCCGCAGATGACGAGGTCTACAGCAAGCTGGCAACCACATTGCGCGGCGAGACCAACGACGTATCCGGCGTGCAGGACATGATCACCACGCCCCCATTGCGCGCCTTGATGGTCAGCAAGGACAACAAGGCGGAGTACATGGTGGCGATCCTGAAGGCACCTATCGGATCCCCGCAGTCCTCGCAGTCCTACCAACGAATCGCCGAGATCGTGAAAAAGTCCACCGCGGGTACTTCGGTGACCGCGCAGCTGACCGGGCAGGCCGCCATGGTCGGCGACATGTCGATCGTCACCGCCACCGATATGCACGTCATCGAGATGGTGACCATCGCGCTGGTGCTGATCATCCTGCTGGTGATCTACCGGCGACCGGTGACCGTGTTGCTGCCGTTGATCGTCATCGGAGCTTCGGTGGGTGCATCCCAGGGCGTGGTGTCCGGGCTGGCACAGATCGGGCTCGGGGTTTCGCCGCTGACGATCGCGTTGATGACGGCGATGATCGCGGGCGCCGGCACCGACTACGCCGTCTTCTTGATCAGCCGCTACCACGAGTACATCCGGTCCGGCATTGATTCCGACCAGGCGGTG
>NZ_DATJYB010000201.1:0-18010 GCF_035499775.1 Mycobacterium sp.
TTGCCGATCTCCAGGTGGACTTGCCTCCCGACGAACGCGAAGCCCTGCCCGAGTTCCAGCAGGAACTTCTCGACGTGGTCGGTTAGCGCCTGCTCCAGATCACGTTCGCGGCGAATGTCGGCGATACCGACAAAGTCGAAAAGGTACGGGTCACGGGTGGCCTGCTGGGCCAGATCGGAGTCCGCCGGCGGCAGGGTCTCAGCGAAGTTGGTGATGGCTCGGCCCGCACGCTCGTGCAGTTTGCCGTCGATGTGGTGGACCATTACGTTCCGACTCCACCCTTGGTCGATGGCAGTTTGTGCGTACCATAGCCGCAGTTCAGAGCCGTCGAGCTTCTCAAGCAATGCGATGTGGTGATACCACGGCAATTGTGCAAGCGGCACTTGCACAATTGACCAGTCAGGCCACGCGGCCGCGAATCCCCGCATGTACTTAAGGTTGCGTGGCGAGAATCCCTTGGCATCAGGGAAGCGCTGTTTCAGGTCAGAAGCCAGCCGGTCGATGACGCGGGCACCCCAACCTTCGGCATCTTGCCGAGCCAGGATCTCCCTGCCGACTTCCCAGTACGTGGCGACCAGCTCCTGATTCGCTGCCATGATGGCGCGTCGACGTCCGGCGTGACCTCGAGCGGCGACCGCGTCCAGCAGTCCTGGATACCAATCCGGGACCAGCGATTTGTCTGGCGTGGCAGGAAAACGAACTTCGTCGCCATTACGCTCGTCGCCGGTCATCACGACGTACTCCCGGAATCGGTGAGCACGGGTGCTCGCGCCACCGTTGGGGCGGCCATCCGCAGCCGCCTTGCACTGAATGCCAATCGCCTGACGCTTTGAGCACTCGCCTGTGGAATCCTCATGCGACTCGTCGGTGTGGCCTGCCATGATGTGAACTTATGAGCAACGACGTGGTCCAACTCCATGACCGACCCGTGTATGGGTTCGGTCAGGTTGACCGCATTCTTGGACTCCGAGCCGGCACATCGCAACGCTGGATCGACGGCTACAGCAGGGGCGGCAAGAGCTATCCGCCGGTAATCCGCATTGAGCAAACTGGCGACGAAGCCGTGACCTGGGGTGAGTTCATCGAAGCCCGACTCCTCGCCGAGTACCGCGAAGAGGGCGTTCCGCTCGTCAAGATGAGGCCAGCCGTGGAGAAACTCCGCGACGAGCTGAATGCCCAGTACCCCTTGGCCTCGGCCAAAACCTGGCTTGCCGTCGAAGGGCGCGAACTCGTACGCAAGGTCGAAGAGACGGTCGGTCTTCACCGCCGGCTCCGGCTGGTGGTCGTCCGCAACGATCAGGAGATGCTTGCCTGGTCGCCGCCGGCCCAGGAGTTTGCCGATTCGCTGCACTGGGACGATGTCGGCAGCGGTCGTTCCAAACACCCGGTGGTGACAAGCCTGAGTCCCGACCCGGCGATTCGCGATGTCGTCGTAAACCCCCTGCAGCGGTTTGGCGAACCATCCACACGCGGCGTACCGACGGAAGTGATCCGCGAACTTTACGTCGCCGGCGACCCGATTGAGATGATCGCCGAGCTCTATCAACTGCCGCAGCACCTCGTCGAAGCTGCGGTGCGCTATGAGCTCAAGACCGCCGCGGCCTACGCGGCTCTGGCCGGCTGATTCGGGGTTGGCACGGCGATGGTTGCGGTCGCCAACCTCGTCCGGTTCTATGTCGATGAAAGCGCCGCGGGCCTCGGCCTCGCCCTCGCTGCTGCGCGCAAGGACACCATTCACGTGGGACACCCGCTGATCCCGGAGTGCCCACGCGGCGCGCTTGATACGGAATGGATCCCCGCAGTCGCCCAGCGTGGCCTCGTCGTAATTACCCGAGACAAGAAGCTGCGGACCAAGCCCATCGAGATTCAGGCGCTCTGGACCCATGGACTTCGGGTGTTCAACATCGGCGGCAAGAAAGACGCGTCGACCTGGGAGTGGCTGGCCCGAGTTGTCCGGCACTGGCCACGCATGGAGGAGATCATCGCCGACCGCCCGAGCGGACCCTGGATCTACCTGCTCAACGAGATCAGAGTCGATGAGTACGTACCGCGAGACACCAGGGCAGCGGCCGGGCCGGACGGCGGTCCGCGGTAGGTAGCTGTGGTTCGCGTTGTCGATGATCGGCGCGCGGTGGACGCGTCGGTCTTGCCACGGCGCGTTGCAAGATTGCGCAGATGGTGGTGTTGGTCTCCATTGTGGGTCAACGCGAACATCGGCATGCCACACCCGCTGGGCAGCGCTCTGCCGCACCGGCTGCAGGCAGCACGGCAACAAGCCCCTAACGTGGTTGTCTTGCGCCATCATGATCGAGTCCCGACGCAGAATCTCGCAGACCCGTTGACGATGACCGGCAGCCTCTCTAGACCGACGCTGCGCCAGGTTCTGACGCTGTATTGGAGACCCGTCTATGCGATTGCCTATGACTAGGTCGAGTCCGAGTCGAAGCTGACCGTGTTCGCCGCAATCTGGCCGTGTCAGGCGGCGGTCCATCACAAAGCCGCCGCCGCAACAGCTTCCGCGTCCTTGACGCGGAGTTTGCCGGACATCAGAAGCGGGAGGAGTTCGTCACGGGTGCGGGCGAGGTCTTCCGACTCACGCTCGGCCTGGACCATGGTGCTGTGCAACGAACCTAGTGCACCGGCGATCGGCCGCTGCGCCTCGAGATCCGGAATCGCAATACCCCACTCGGGCATCGTCGCCAACCCGATGCGTGGAACCGTCGCCCCGTGAATCGTATGCATAGCTATGACTCGTTGAAACTCCGCGCTGAGATAGAAGTGCAACAAGAAGCCCGGATCGACAATGGCCCGATTAGGCCGCATCAGCGCCATCCGTCGACCCAAGCAGGCGCGGAGACCACCAGGCATCATCGCGGCTTCACCGATCCTGGTTTCGTACGAGAACAGCAGGTCGCCAGCTTCGGGGGTAACGCGACGCGTCCACTCCGCAAAGTCCTGCTCGGAAACGTGGTCGGAGTCGGCAAGGTCGAGTCGACCGCACTTCAAACTCGAAATATTCAAGAAGTAAGGCCCATCCGACCGCCGAGTTGGCGTCGCGTGCGGGCCATCGAACAGCTGACCCAATGCCCCAAACTTGCACTGCACCAAGCTGTCTTGAGAGCTCAGCACAGACCCCACTAACGATCGCGCCAACTCGAACGCGATTTTGGCGGCACGCCCGTTCGCGGCGATCTTGTCGTCGAGGGCACCGAGCAAATCTGCGACCGCCCGTTGCTCATCGATGTGCGGCAGCTCAACTTCCATCGACCGCTGATCGGACAAGCTGACGTAGGGCGCCATGTCTGTCTGCCCTTTCAGCACATCGAGCTGTCTTCTGAAATCATCAGATGCCATCAGGTAACGAAGGAATCGTTGATCAAGCGCATCGGCCTTCAGCGAGCGCCAGAAAGTCGTTTGAGGTGAGCACACGAAGTCCGGCGAGGTCTTCGGAGCGACCGCAATGCGCCCGACGGTTCCCTTGTGAGACAAAATCACATCCCCGGGCGCACCAATCCCCTTCCGGATGCGTGCCCGTGCAACGCCGTTAATTCGCCCGGCGCCTTCAAAGTCGACTACTCCGCTCGACATGTCGGCCGCGCGAATGAATGGCACGCCATCGACGACGAACTCGGCGGGGCGAGGACGGTACTCGCCATGATTCCCGTCCTCCACAAGAAGTACGCCTTCGGACACGAGCCTGCTGACACGAATGCGGGTCACGACAGGCGCTCCAACTGCTTCCGCACCACCTCTTCCAACCGTGCCGATTCATCAAATGCCGCGAGCAATTCCGACTTTAGCCGCGTAATCTTCTCGTCAATCGGTTCGCCGTCGTCTTCGATTTCGACAGCCCCGACATACCGCCCAGGTGTCATCGCGTAGTCGGCGGCCTTGATCTCCGCCAGCGTGACCGATCTGCAAAACCCTGGAATGTCCTCGTAAGTAACGTCTTTCGCGGCGGCGGACGCTGAACCACGCCACGAATGGTAGCTGTCGCCAATCCTCACAATGTCGTCGTCGCTCAGCGCCCGCTCCGCGCGGTCCACCATGTAGCCCAGCTCGCGGGCGTCGATGAACAACACCTGTCCGGACCGATCGATCGAACCCTGCTTGCCCGCAGTCTTGTCCTTGGCAAAGAACCACAGGCACACCGGAATTCCGGTGCTGCGGAACAGCTGCGTCGGCAGCGCGATCATGCAGGACACCAGGTCGGCTTCCACGATCTGAGCACGAATATCGCCCTCCCCGTTGGAGTTCGACGACATCGATCCATTGGCCATCACCACGCCGGCCCTGCCACCGGGTTTGAGTTTAGACAGGATGTGCTGAATCCAGGCGTAGTTCGCGTTGTTGGCGGGTGGCACACCGAACCGCCAGCGCGGGTCTTCCTCGTTGCGCGCCCAGTCCTTGATGTTGAAGGGCGGATTAGCCATCACGTAGTCCATCTGCACATCGGCATGCTGATCGCGTGCGAACGTGTCCCCCCACCGGCTGCTAAGCCCGCTGTGATCGATGCCGTGGATCGCCAGGTTCATCTTCGCCATCCGCCAGGTTTCCTCGATGCTCTCCTGGCCATAGATGGCAATGTCTTTCGCGTCGCCGTGGTGGTCGGCGATGAACTTCTCGGTTTGCACGAACATGCCGCCGGACCCGCAGCACGGGTCATACACCCGGCCCTTGGTGGGTTCCAGTACCTCGACAATCACCTTGACCACGCTGGGCGGGGTGAAGAACTCCCCACCCCGCTTGCCTTCCGCGCGAGCGAAATTGCCGAGGAAGTACTCGTAGACCTCCCCCATCAGATCTCGCGCCTTGTGCTCACCCTGACGACTGAACCGCGCGCTATTGAACAGGTCGATCAGTTCGCCGAGGCGCCGCTGGTCGATGTTGTCGCGGTTGTACAGCCGCGGCAGCGTGCCGCCCAGCGTCGGGTTGGCCTTCATCACGGCATCCATCGCCTCGTCGATGAGCTGGCCGATGTTCTTGCCGGGATCGCCATCGACGGCGGGCTTACCTTTGGCGTTCTCCGCCAAGAACTTCCATCGGGCAATCGGCGGCACCACGAACACGTTATAGCCGTGATACTCCTCGGGGTCGTCGATCAGTTCCTCGATCTGATCGTCGTCCATGCCGTCCGCGGCCAACTCTGCGCGGATCGACTCACGGCGCTCGTCGAACGCATCCGAGACGTATTTCAGGAACACCAGGCCCAGGATCACGTCCTTGTATTGGCTGGCCGATAGCGATCCGCGCAGTTTGTCCGCGGCCTTCCAGAGCGTGTCCTTGAGCTCCTTCATGGTCGACGGTGCTTGCGGCTCCTGCTTTTTCCGGGGCGGCATCGCGTGCGTCCTTCCTATGTTCTGCCCCCGGTGAGCCCGGGCGCACTGTGTTCCACATCGAGGGTCAGGGCGCCGGCGGCGACCCCGTTGATCAACGACGTCTTCAAATCACGTGCAGCGGCTATCCGACGGCTGGCTTGCTGTTCGTATTCGTCGGCCTCGGCGAGCGCGGCCTCGAGACGCTCGGCTTCGGCCCGCTGCAGCACCGGCACGGTCCAGGTCTGCCATTCACTCCCGGGAAAAGCGGTTTCGTTCACGATTGCGGCAAGAACCAGGGGGCCGACCTCGGCCGACTCATGCAGCCGGATGATTCTGGCCGGAGAGGCCACGATCGCCCCGCCCTCCCGGTCCACCCAGGCCCTCGGCATGGGCTTGTCCACAAAGATCACATCACCGGGATCGGTGCGGGCGGCCCGCGGGTATTTCGCCTCGGCGTCGAGGGGATCGAGCGCAAGTGTCCCCACCAGTTCCGCTGGAAGCACCCGCACCGTGCCTTCCGGCGATCCATGGCTGACGTCGATACGACGCCCCCGTTTCATCGTGAGTCGCTTGCCAGACTGCAACTCGGCCAGGGAACGATGGGCCAGGTGGATCCGTCCCGGCGACGGGGAGACCAGCACATCCAACACCGGCAGCGGCGACGTCGTCACTAACGTTGCCCGGTGCACTCGCTCAATATGTTCCGCTTCGTCATGCCCGCGCAGACGCACTGCCCGCACTCCCCGGGGCACCACGGCCGCCCCGGCGAGCACGCTCGACAACTGGATCCGTCGTGCGTACCGGAAAGCGCGATCCTCCGTCTGCGCCAACGCGCCAGCGATATCAGCGGCGACATCGGTCAACTCGAAGCGCTCGACAGCGCCGAGATCGGCAACCCACGGCTGCTGCGACTGGGCACCGCCGACGCAGACCCACACGGCCAGGCTCTGTCGGTGCGCCTCGCGCCACAGCCCCCGCGGAAGGCGCACCGCAGCAACGAGATTGCCCACTCGAAGCGCCTCCGCGCGACGGTTCTGCAACGGCCCGGCAAGCTCATCGGAGAGTGCGACCGCGGAGCCGATAAGAATCGCGACATCCCCGGGCGGAAGCTCGAGAACAGCGTTATCAACAGCGTCGAGTGTGTCCGCAATATCGAGACCGACCAGAGACAGAGCCGAAACACATTGTGATGCAACAGCTTCCCTGATGTGAATGCCGCGGATGACCGCACGGCGCCGGAGGGCTCGGTCGTTCGACGCGATATCGAGGTCGCACGCCTCGGACACATCGAGGGCTACCGGCGAACCCTCCGCTCGCAGCACCACTCGGTCATGTTCGAGATAGACCGCCGCGGCTTCGACCACGCAGCGCAACAGGTTGAGCGCGTCGTCGGTGAGCTCCCGCAACTGCTCACGGCGCTTGAGCCGTCCGGACTCCACCCGCCGCAACGCATCAGCCGGTCCGAGCGACGCTTCCACCAGATCGTCGGCGTAAGCAAGTACGGCGTCGGACGCCCGCAGCTCTCGGATCTCGGTGGCCAGCACGGAGTCCTCGGGATCAAACTGATCGGCCAGCCGAACCAAATCGGCATGCGGTCTGCCGGCGAGATCTTCCCCAGTGAGCACATGCCAGCAGAGCAGCGTGACCACGTCCTCAAGTCCCGCATCATCGGGCACCGCAATCGCAGGAGCGTCGTAGTCATGTTCGGCGTTGTTGCCGCGCCCGGTGTGAGTCAGCCAGTCCACCACATCGTCGCGGGAGAAACGCGCGACACCGTCGACGGTATCCACCGGATCCGGGAACGGGATCGACACGCCGCGCACCATTGGCCGTTTTCGCCACATGCTGACCACAGGCCGCTGTACCTTGGCGAGGTCAGCAACATCCTGCAGCGTCAGCGTGCGCACCGGGCCTCCTTTCGGCTCCTCCACAACATAAACCTCCGTTGGTGTGTTCCGAAACTGCTTCACTGATAAGCGCCCTTATCATTATAAGGCCTGCTATTGCGTGGTCCGGTGTTGGATTCTTCGGATACCGCTTCCGCACCCCGCGGCAGCACAACTCTCCAGAGGTAGCCATGCCAAACAAGAAGCCCCAAGCTCATTTTGACGACACCTTGACGGTCGTCGAAATCGAACGACTCACCTTGCAGGACAAGGACATTGTGCGGGAGGCGCAACGGTGGACAAGCGGCGAGCGCGGACCCATCGTCGACGATTCGGACATCCTCGCGGAGGCCGATCTGTCCGCGTTCGTCAGCGAGGCGATCAAGGTTGGCACGCACGCGCTGTCCGCAACAGGTCAGGCGCAGGAGTCGCGCGCGCTGGAGCAGATGCTGAAAGACGTCGGCGAGAAGGCCGCCGAGATCACCAAGAGCCCCGTCAACTCGGCATCCGAAACCGTGACCAAGGCCGCTGAAGACGCCAAGAAGGCGATCACAGAAGCCGACGCTGCCAGCCGGAAGGAGTTCACCAATTCAGTCGCGGCAGCCAAGAAGGACCTCAATACGGAAGTACGCCGCATCTTCGGCGGAGAGAATCCCGAACTGCTGGAACGGCTGCAGCCGGTGCTCGACAAGTTCGGCACCGACCTCGATGCCAAAGTGAAGGCCGGCACCGAGGACCTACTCACCAAGGCAGCCAAGCAGTTCGACCCCAGCGACCCCTCTTCGCCGATGGCCAAACACGCCGCCGAACTCGGTGTTCGCCAGAAACAGCTAACGCTAACCGAACTGATCGATAAAAACCACGCGGACTTGGCCAAGAGGGTGGACGAGCTGACGACCGTGCTGAAAGTTCAGGAAGCCAAGGCCAGCCTTGCGAAAGTCACGCCGATCAAGGGCGACACATTCGAGAACCAGATGAACGCCGTGCTTTCCGAGATCGCCGCCGGACTGGGTGACGAGTACACCGACACTCGCGCCATCATGGGCGCGGTGACTCGATCGAAGAAAGGCGACGCAGTGCTGACCATCGACGGTGGTACGGCCCGCGTGGTGATCGAAATGACCGACTCGGTCCGACCGGGCTGGGCCGAATACTTCGACGAGGCCGAGCGCAACCGCCTTGCCGTGGCAGCGCTCGGACTCGTGCGGACCACCGAGCAGAACGGCGGCCAGTCTATCCGGGTACTCGGCGGCCGACGCATCGTGCTCGCTTTCGACCCCGGGTCAGATGATCCCGACCTGGTGCGCACCGTCGTCATGTTGCTGCGGGCAGCGGCGCTCGCAGCAGCGACGCGTAGGGGCGGACACCAAATCACCACCGCAGAAGAGAAGATCACCGAGGCCATCGCGCAACTCACTACGCTTGACGAAGTTAAGAAGACCGCCGGCTCGATTCAGAAGAGCGCTGCCAAAATCGAAAATTCTTGCACCGGAATCAATTCCGGAATCCAGCGGCTGCTGGCCGACGCACTGTCCGCACTTACCGACGCCAAGAGCGATGCCGAGGCGGACGCGGCGGGCGGTCCGCCGTCCGACGCGGTGGCGTAGGCCGCCGACGACGTGCGCCTCACGCGGTCGCAGGCCGGACATCGGTGTGAGTGAAATCATCACCTACGAAAAGCAGCGGCTCTCCGGTCAAGTGGGCCAAGGCGTAGCTGTAGGTATCGCCGAGGTTGAGCCGCGCCGGATGCCCGCTGCCGCGACCGTAGTCTCGATATGCCTGCGCAGCAACGCGCGCCTGGTCGGCATCGAATGTCTCGATGCGGATTCTGTAGTCGGCTAGCAATCGATCCACCAGCCGACTGATCTCCGGCCGATGCCGCCTTTGCATGACCGCGCACAATTCGACGTAATTGGGCGCCGAGATTCGTGAGTTCGGTGAGTTCACCAGCGCCTCTTTGAGCACTTCCGCGCCGGTTTCACCGCGCACGATGGCGACGATGGCCGAAGTGTCGACAATCACCGCGGCAAACCGCGGTCATCGTAGAGGTCGACTTCAGCCTGCCGAATCGCGCGCTTGTCATCGTCGGTGAGCAGTTTGTCGAGTTCCTGCAGAGTCTTTTCCGCCGCAGCGCGCTTGGACTCCGAACCGACGGACTCTTCGCGGTCCAATTCCGAGAGCCGGCGCGCGACGGCGTCTTCAATCGCCGCCGTCTGGTTGGCGCCGGTGCGTGCCGCAAGTTCACGCACCAGCGCGACAGTGCGTTCGCTTTTGATATTCAGACTCATGGTAGAAGGATACCTATAACAGGGTAGACGATCTACACCATCGCGCCGACCATTGCCGTGGCGCTCCGGGCACGGACTTTTCCGGTCATCAGGAGCGGCAGCAATGCATCGCGGACTGCCGACAACTCTGCGGATTCTGCTCGTCGTCTGTGACACAGGCCAGCTACCCTCGCCAGGGTTGCCGCTGGCCCTACGCCCAGCCGGCGCACATCCGGCACCGCGACCCCCAGCAGTTCACCCGGTTGGATCCGTTGGCGGCTTCCTGTCATGCCCGCGACCCTCTGCTGGAGTATTGCCAAGACCCCGGGTTGCCGCAGCGCTGACCACAGAGCGGAAGTGTCGATCCCAATTGGCCGCAATACGACAAACTCGGTACTCGCCAGTGCCATTTTTGAGGGAAGCCGCAGGACGTTCCAAATTCGCGGAATTCGCGGATTCAATTTCGAAAACAACACACAAGGATCTGATAGAACGAATTTACTGCTCTTGATTGTGCTACGGTCGACAATGCGTGGTTGGACTCCACTATCAAACGCCGTAAAACTGTAGTGTGCGACCACTCCGTCAAAGCCTTCAGGTTCGAGAGAAGTGGTGGATCTACTCGCTAAGCTCGACAGAGCGGTGCAATCAGAGACTCGGCCGGCAATCGCGACCATCAAGGCCTCTGCGGCTTCGATGACTCGATCGTTAGCAGCTATCTTGTCGTCCAGGGCACCAAGAATCTCGCCGGTTTCATACCGATCAGGGGCAACATCCCAGACTGAAACATCGCGCAGAGTGCTCTGGTTGAGCAGCGGCTGTCCAGATCCAGCACGAAGTCGATTAAGCCCGCAGTTCTGCAACGCGTAATACCAGTATCGTGTTTCTTCGGGATTATTGGCCCGACATATCAGTGCGTTGTCTGTGACCCACACGTCGCGATCGCAATACCGCAAGCTACCGCAATAGGATCCAACGCGGCCTATCACTATCAGCGGACCACGGGCATTGTATTCGGACGCATAACCGATAGACCCATTGGCACCATAGACTGGGTAACGTTCGCCCGCCACCCGTACCGGCGAGACCGTTCCTGCACTGAAGTCCAGGTGATCTCCCAACCTGACCTTCTCGACCATCAGCTGGCCCGCTTGGCGGCGTTGCGCAGGTCGGCGGCCAGATCGCCGCGCGAGGACACGCTGACCCCACCCAATCCCAGCCACGACGCCATCGAGGCCAGCTCACCGGCCAGCCCTTCGGCTACGCCCGGCGGCGCGCCCGGCTCCCCGAACGCGCCGATCACCCGCAGCGTGTTCGCCGTGCGGTCCGCCTTGAGATCCACGCGGGCGACCAGTTGGCCGTCCAGCAGCAGTGGCCACACGTAATAGCCGTACTGGCGCTTGGCCGCCGGGGTGTAGATCTCGATGCGGTACTTGAAGTCGAACAGCCGCTCCACCCGGGGCCGGAAAAAGATCAGCGGATCGAACGGACACAGCAGCGCGGTGCCGCGGTCAGTGCGGGGCACCACCTGCCCGGCGCGCAGATACGCCGCAGCCGACCAGCCCTCGACGTCGACCCGCTCGATCTCACCAGCGGCCAGCAGGTCGGCGACGGCGGGCTTGACCTGCTGGGCGGACAGCCGGAAGTAGTCGCGGATGTCGGCCTCGGTGGCCACGCCCAGCGAGTTCGCCGACCGCAGCGTGAGCTCGCGGACGGCCTCGTCGTCGTCGACCTGCCGGTCCAGCACGCTCGCCGGCAGCACCCGCTCCACCAGGTCGTAGTGGCGAGCGAACCCCACCCGGGTGGCGGTGGTGAGCACTCCGGAGGCGAACAGCGCCTCGGCCACCCATTTGGTGTCGCTGCGGCTGCCCCACCAGCTTCCTCTGGGGCCGCGTGGTTCGGCGGCCAGGTGCGCCTCGATCTGCCCCGCCGTACTGGGCCCGAGTTCGGCGACGGCCGCCACGATCTCGTCGGCGAGCTGCAGGTTGGCCTTGACGATATGGCTGCCCCAGCGGCCGTGCCGGTACTGGCGCATCCGCCAGCGCAGCAGCGGCCAGTCGTCCACGGCCATCAGCGCGGCCTCGTGCGCCCAATATTCGGCCAGCAACCGCGTCCTCGCCGGACCCCAGGCAGCGCGGTCCAGTACATCGCGGTCATACGGCCCGAGCCGGCTGAACACCGGCGCGTAGTGGGCCCGCACGGCCACCGACACCGAATCCAGTTGCAGCACTTGGATTCGCGATATCAGCCGCCGCAGATGCGCCTGGGTGATCTTGCCGCCCGGCCGCGGTTCGCTAAATCCTTGGGCCGCAACGGCTATCCGCCGGGCTTGCGTGGCGGTCAGCCTGGGGGTCCGGAGGGACACGGCGCCGAGAATACCGCTCCTTCGGGCTGCCGCTGCGGCGAGGCTACCGCGCGCTCACCCTGTTCTGGCTTTGTCGTCGAACGACACCACCGTGCCCGCGTCCGGGCTTTCCTCCGGCGCATTCGTTTCTTCTCGGTACGCCGACTCAAGAGCAGCCGGAAACGCTTCCAGGTCGCGGTATATGCCGACCAGTTGCTCGAGGATCCTGATTCGTTGCTGACCCGCCTCGTCCACCGCGCGCTGGGCCTGCTCACGGTAATGATCGGCACCAAGCTTCGCGTCGCCCAGGAGTTGATCACACTCCTGCTCGGCGTCGTGGCGCGCCTCATCGAGCGCCGCTTGGGTCTCAGCGCGCATCCTGGCCAGTTCGGCTTCGAGCTTGTTCGTGGTCTCCTGATACGCGGCTTCCATGGCCTCTTGCTGGTCGGCCAGGTCCGCTAACACCTCGTCGCGCTTTCGGTGCGCGGCCTCAGCCTCGGCCTCGGCCGCCGCGATCACCGCGGCCGCCTCGGCGCGCGCCTCGGCCTCCATCTCGGAAACTTCGTCGACCGCTTGCCTCAGCATCTTCGCCATCCGCTGCTGCACCGCGTGCGGCGACGGTGAGGTGTCGGTGAGGAGGGCGATCTCCTTACGCAGCCCGGCTGCTTCATCATGGGATGCCTTCAGCCGGGCCATGAGGCTTTCGACGTCGTCACGCAGCAATTCCTGCTGGGTGGTCAACATCTCGATGTGGGCATCAACCGCCGCGCGGTCGTAGCCCCTGAACATGCGAGAGAACGTCTTTGTCGGTTCGCTTATCACTGCAATTCCCCCTTCCGGAATAACACTGGAAGACCTTAGAAGGCGTGGTGAGACCGATCAGTCGAGTATGTCAGGTCACCGTTGGCCCGGACAGGAGCGCTCACGCCCGACAATAGCTGTGAAACCGGTACCGCAGCCCGGTACGGCTGACCTGCCAGTCCCCCGTGTGGCCCAGCCACGTCTCGTCCAGCACCGGGGCCAGCGCGTCGTCGTCGTCGCGCGACAGGTCGATGTCGACCTCGGTGACCTCGCACCGGGTGGCCTGCGGCAGCGCCAGCGGGTAGATCTGCCCGCCGCCGATCACCCAGGCTTCGGGTTCGGTGAGCGCTTGTTCGAGTGAATCGACCACGTCTGCTCCGTCGGCTACGAAGTCGGTCCGACGCGAGAGTACAACATTTCTGCGGCCGGGCAGCGGCCTGTTCCGGGCCGGCAACGAATCCCAGGTCCGTCGGCCCATCACCACCGTGTGGCCCAGGGTGACCTGCTTGAAGTGGGCCAGGTCCTCGGGCACCCGCCAGGGAATGTCGCCGCCGCGGCCGATCACACCGGACGTCGACTGAGCCCAGATCAGGCCCAGGACCGTCATACGGCGACAGGCGCTTTGATCGCCGGGTGCGGGTCGTAGTTCTTGACGACGACGTCCTCGTAGGCGTAGTCGAAGATCGAATCTCTATGGGCCAGAACAAGTTCCGGATACGGACGTGGCTCGCGGCCGAGCTGGATCCGCACCTGCTCGAGGTGGTTGTCGTAGATGTGGCAGTCACCGCCGGTCCAGACGAACTCGCCGACCTCGAGGCCCGCCTGCGCGGCCATCATATGGGTCAGCAGCGCATAGCTGGCGATGTTGAACGGCACCCCGAGGAACAGGTCGGCGCTGCGCTGATACAGCTGACAGCTCAGTCGCCCGTGGGCGACGTAGAACTGGAAGAACGCGTGACACGGCGGCAGCGCCATCTGCGGGATTTCGCCGACGTTCCAGGCCGACACGATGATGCGCCGCGAGTCCGGGTCGGAACGCAGCAAATCCAGAGCGGCGCTGATCTGGTCGATGTGCTCACCCGACGGGGTGGGCCAGGATCGCCACTGCACACCGTAAATCGGTCCGAGATCGCCTGTGCTGCTTGCCCATTCGTCCCAGATGGTGACTCCGTGTTCGTGCAGCCAGCCGACGTTGGAGTCGCCGCGCAAGAACCACAGCAACTCGTAGACCACCGATTTGAAATGCACCTTCTTGGTGGTCAGCAGCGGGAAACCGGCCGACAGGTCGTAGCGGATCTGCCGGCCGAACAGGCTGCGGGTCCCGGTGCCGGTGCGGTCGGCTTTGGCCGTGCCCTGCTCGAGTACCAGGCGTAGCAGATCCTCGTACGGCGTCGCGATCGGCACGCGGCCAGCTTAGCCCGGTCGCAAGCGGGGCGAAGCCGGGCGCGGCCGGTCGACGCCGAAAAATTCGCCGCGTGCGGCAGAGAGTAGAACGGAGCCATGCCGAACATCACCGACACCGTCACCACTCCCGACGGCACCTGCACCGTCCACCTTTTCACCCCCGACGGGGATGGTCCCTGGCCCGGCGTGGTCATGTTCCCCGACGCCGGCGGCCTGCGGTACACCTTCGACGAGATGGGGGCCCGGCTAGCGCAATACGGGTACGTCGTGCTGGTGCCCGACGTGTACTACCGCACTGCCGACTGGGCGCCGTTCGACATGATCAGCGTGTTCGGCGACGAGCAGGAGCGCAACCGGCTGATGTCGATGATCGGCACCTTGACGCCGGACAAGGTCACCAGCGACGCGGCTGCGTTCTTCGACTATCTGGCCGGCCGTCCTGACGTCGCCGGAGAGCGATTCGGCGTGTGCGGCTATTGCATGGGCGGACGCATTTCGCTGATGATGGCCGGCCGTCTTCCCGATCGGGTCGCCGCGGTGGCGTCGTTCCATGGCGGCGGTCTGGTGAGCGACACCCCGGACAGCCCGCACCTGCTGGCCGACCGGATGACCGCCCTGGTGTACGTCGGCGGCGCCGAGAACGACGCATCGTTCACCGCCGATCACGCCGAACAGCTCGACAAGGCACTGACCGCGGCCGGCGTGCAGCACACGATCGAGTGGTACCAGGCGGCCCACGGGTTCGCGGTGCCGGACAACCCGCCCTACGACGAGGCCTCCGACGAGCGGCATTGGGCCGCAATGACGGAGACGTTCGGTGCGGCGCTGGTTTAACCCGTCTGCTCGCCCAGTGACTAGGCGTACGCCCGCGGTCGGTCGCTGCTGATTGCGTCCAACAGCATCGTCGCGGCCACCGTCGCACCGTCGGTGCGAATCGTGCCGGACAGCTCGCTCGCGCGTGCGTGGGTCTCGGAAGCCAGGGCCGTTCGGAGCGCGGCTGACAGGGATTCGGCGGTCGGCGCCATACCGACATGCGCGGCGCCGATGCCCAGTTCGGCCACCCGGCCGGCCCAGTAGATCTGGTCCGCCCCCTGGGGTATCACCAGCTGAGGCGCGCCGGCCCGGGCGGCCGTCGTGGTCGTGCCCGCCCCACCGTGGTGCACGACAGCGACCACCCGGCGGAACAGCGCCTGTTGGTTGACCTCGCCGATGGCAAAGCAGTCCTCCCGGCCGTCGATCAGGGACAGGTTGGCCCAGCCGCGGGACACGATCGCGCGGCGCCCCTGCGCCCGGACCGCTTCGATGAGCAAGCCGACGATGTCCTTCGAATCGCGCAGGGCCATGCTGCCGAAGCCGACGTATACCGGCGGTTCCCCGGCGTCCAGGAACGCCACCAGGTCGGCCGGCAGTGGGCGTTCGTCCGACAGCAGCCACGCGCCGGTTTGCACGACGTTCAGGTCCGTCGGCTCCTGCCATGGACCAAGGGTCGGGTCCGCCGCCAGCCACGGTTGGTCCGTCAGGGCATGCTCGCGCAGGTTGTCCACCGGCGGCAGGCCGATCGCCGCCCGATGCCTGTTGACCGTCGCTCCGAAGTGCGCGTGCAAGTTCTGCGCGTCCAGGTCCCACAGCACCCGGTTGTCGGTGAAACGCCAGCCCCAAAAGGCCGGCGGTTTGTGGTGCGGCGACGGCAGATGGGAGGGGTGATAGCTGGCGTATACGTAATGCAGGCCGAGTTTTTCGGTCGCCGACCGCGCGCCGGCCGCGGCCAGCGGCAGGTTGGTCGCCACCAGCGCATCACAATCCTCGGCCGCGGCGGCCACCGTTTCGAATTGCGCGGCGATCAGCGCGTCCAGGTGCCGGCGCAGGTCGGCCTCCGACGGTGTCGCCCCGGTCAGCATCGCGCGCACCGACTCGCCTAACGGGACCAGTGGCACGCCGACACCGGCCAGCCGCTCTGCGGATTCCCGGTCCGGCGGCGCACACACGCGTGCCTCCGCGCCCAGTGCCCGCAGCTGCACCGCGAGCCCGATCAGCGGTTCGACGCCCCCGCGCGAATCGTAGGTCGACAACAACACGCGCATTTCGCAATTTCCATCTCTGCAGGTTGCTGGGCCGACGGTACCGCTACAGCGGACGTTCTTCACCCTATTCAGCAAGCCGTGAGCCGAATGTCGCTAGCTGCCGGTACCGCCGGTGCCGTTGCCGCCGTTGCCGCCATTGGTGCCGCCGGGTGCGGTGCCCTGGCCGCCCGCCCCGCCCGAGCCGCCTGCGCCACCGGACTGCGTACCGGCATTGCCCTTGCCGCCGTTACCGCCGTTGCCGCCGGTACCGCCGTTACCGCCGTTGGCGGCGGTGCTGGCACCACCGACTCCGCCCTCACCGCCGCCGCCGCCGGCACCGCCGTTGGCGCCGGCACCGGTGCCCGTAGGCGTCCCGGCATTGCCGCCGACTCCGCCGTTGCCGCCGTTGCCGCCGTTGCCGCCGTTTTGCGTTGTCCCTTGGCCGCCGGTACCGCCCTGGCCGCCGCCCCCGGCGCCACCACCGGCCCCGGCGGCACCGTTGGTGCCAGTGCCGGCGGCGCCGCTGCCGCCGTGGCCGCCGCCGCCGCCGTTGCCGCCCAGGCCGCTGCCGCCATTACCGGAGGCGCCTTGTCCGCCTTCGCCGCCACCGCCGCCGAGACCGCCGCCGCCACCGATGCCCGCGGTGCCGGCGCCGCCGCCGGCCTTGCCGCCGCCACCACCCTGGCCACCGTCGCCACCTAGCGCACCGGTGCTGCCGGGGCTGCTGCCGGTGCCGCCGGCACCACCATTTCCGGCCGTACCGCCCGCGCCGCCATTCCCGTTGGTTGCGCCGGTGGCGGCTGCGCCGCCGGTGCCACCCTGGCCGCCGCCACCACCGGTTCCGCCGACGGCGCCCGCGCCGCCCTTGCCGCCGTCGCCGCCGTGACCACCTTGGCCGGCGTTGCCCGCTGTCCCGCCGGTGCCGCCGCTGCCGATCACGCCGCCCGTGCCACCCAGCCCGCCGTCGCCGCCAGTGCCGCCGACGGCGCCCGTGTCGCCGGCGCCGCCAGTGCCGCCGGTCCCCCCGGTGCCGCCGCCACCGCCGGTACCGTTGGTACCGCCGCTGATGTTGCCACCGCCGGTGCCGCCAGTGCCCCCGACGCCACCTGCGCCGGCCTTGCCGCCGGCAAATCCACCATTGCCGACACCGCCGTCGCCGCCAGTGCCGCCGCCACCGCCGAGGCCACCGGCACCCGCAGCGCCCGCGGTGCCGGTGCCGTTGCCCGCGTCGCCGCCTTTGCCGCCGCCACCGCCGTTGCCACCGATACCGCCTTGACCGCCGACGGTGCCGGCGCTGCTACCACCATCGCCGGCCTGGCCGCCCTTGCCACCGATACCGCCTTGACCGCCGGCGCCGTTCGTTCCGCCGGTGCCACCGCTTTTGCCGCCGGCGCCACCTTGACCACCGACGCCGCCGGTTCCGCCGTTTTGGCCGGTCCCAGCGGCGCCGCCGCCGGCACCGTCGTTGCCCGCGCCGCCGACGCCACCGGTGCCACCGGTTCCGCCGCCGCCACCGTTGCCTGCCGCACCGCTGCCGCCGCCCGCGTCGCCGCCCTTACCGCCGGCGCCACCGATGCCACCGGTTCCGCTCGCAGTGCTGCCGGAAGCGACGCCGCCGCCGTCACCGCCTTTACCGCCTCCGCCGCCTTGGCCGCCGCCGCCGTTGGTGCCGCCGGTACCCGCGCTGCCGCCCGCTCCGCCGGCGCCGCCTTTGCCGCCGGCCGAGCCGGTGCTGCCGGTGCTGGAACCGGCGGCGCCGTCGCCGCCCTTACCGCCGCCGCCGCCGAGTCCGCCGGTGCCGGCGTTGCCGTTGGTGCCGCCGTTGCCGCCGGTGCCTTTGTTGCCGCCCGCGCCCGCCGCTCCGCCGGTGCCGCCGTCGCCGCCGGTGTTGCCGACACCGGTGGCGTCGTGACCGCTGCCGGCCCCGCCT